>JAVVSB010000016.1:0-38880 GCA_036654415.1 Mucinivorans sp.
GGTGTAGAATGGGCGCGCGAGCCTCTTCTCTATGGTGCAGAGTTCAAATTCTGGCATTCCTTCTATGGCTTCTCTAACCATGGCTATACGTTGCTTCCATGGCAGTAGCGACTCCTGTTTTTTCAGGGGGTTTTCGGGCGAGACCATAAACCACACTCTCTCGGCAATCTTCTGTTCCACCACATAGCGGGCCAGTGCTAGGTGGCCCAAGTGGATGGGGTTAAATGAACCAGCAAGCAGGGCTATCATGGCGTATTAGGCTAAGATAAATTGTTGGACCACCATCTGAGCTGTCTCTAGGGCCACTTCAAGTGAGTCGTTTACAATGATTTTATCGAATTTTGAGGCATATGTCATCTCGTGTTCGGCTTTGGCTACTCTTTTGGCGATAGCCTCTGGAGAGTCGGTGTCACGTGCGATAAGCCTCTTTTCAAGAGACTCTATTGATGGAGGCATAATAAAAATAGAGAGGGCACTCTCTCCAAAAGCACGTTTTATATTCACTCCACCCACCACGTCTACGTCAAAGACCACCACTCCGCCCTTGTCCCAAATACGGCGAATCTCGGTTAGTAATGTTCCGTACGAAGTGCCAGCATAGACCTGTTCCCACTCCAGAAATTCTCCGTTTTCAACTCGTTGTGAAAACTGTTCATTGGTCAGGAAATAGTAGTCCACTCCGTCCTTCTCGCCCGTACGTGGTGCACGCGAGGTGGCTGAAATCGAAAATTCAAGTTGTGGAAATTGTTTTAATAGATGGCGAACTATGGTGGTTTTACCACTACCCGATGGTGCCGAAAATATAAGTGCCTTACCCATTGTTACAGTATGTTAAGCAGTTGTTCTTTTATCTTTTCCAATTCATCTTTCATCTCCACCACTGTGCGTTGTATCTGTTGGTGGTTGGCCTTGCTACCTAAGGTGTTTATCTCGCGTCCCATCTCTTGGGCAATAAATCCCAACTTGCGGCCAATACTTTCCGAAGCTTCGGAGCGGGCCTGTTCGCGGAAGTAGTTGCAGTGTTGCCCCAGTCGCACCTTCTCTTCAGTGAAGTCATACTTTTCAAGGTAGAAAATCATCTCCTGCTCCAGACGGTCGTTGTCCACGTTGAGTGATAGTTTGTTGAAGTTGTCGATAATGCGTTCGCGAACAGTGTCAATCCGTTCGTGCTCAAAAGGTTCCACGCTATGCATCAACCCTTCAATGGTATCGACCCTGGCCACTAGGTCGGCAATAAGCACTGCCCCCTCTTGGGCGCGGAAACCATCAATGGCCTCCAAGGCCTGTGAGGCTGCTCTTAATACCATGCCGAGTTCCTCTTTCGAGACCTCAATACGTTGTGTGTCCACCACCTCTGGCATGCGTAGCACGGCACTTACTAGGGGCTCATGGTCAGTCGAACGGTCAACTTGGGCGCACAGCGCGCTTAGTTCGTTGTAGTAGGCTATAAATTTGGCGTGGTTGATTGTGCTACTTATGGCCCCCTCAAGGTTTTCGTAGGAGATTGAAAAATCCACCTTCCCGCGTCCCATGGTGCGGCTAATGAGGGTGCGAATCTCGTTTTCTATCTCGCGATATATTGAAGGGGTGCGCATCGAGAGGTCTAATTGTTTGGAATTTAGACTTTTGATTTCGACTGTTATTTTACGCGTTGTGTTGGTGCATTCGCTTCGGCCGTAGCCTGTCATTGATTTTATCATCGCTTGATTATTGATTTATTTTTCCAGTTTCCAGTTTTGTAGTATATAAATGCGGCCGTCATACCTATAGCCCAACCTATTGGTATAGACCACCATATGCCGCTCTCGCCCATAATGCCCGATAGCCATATCGACAAAGGTACCCTCACCCCCCACAGAGCCACAATGGTGATTACCATCGGAGCAATGACGGCTCCAGCTCCGCGTAGGGTACCGTTGATGATAAACATAGCGTTGAAGACCAAATAGAAGGAGCTCACCACCACCAAGTACTCAACCCCCACTTTAACCACTGCGGCATCGGTGGTAAACATATGTAGTATATTTGTTCCAAAGATAATGATTATGGCCGAGATTACAATGCACGTTATCGAGGAGTAGAGCAGTGTTAACCTCAACCCTTTGGCCACACGGTCGTAACGTCCAGCCCCCACATTTTGCCCCACGAAGCTTGTCAGGGCCATCGAAAAGTTCATGGCTGGAATCACAGCCAGCCCATCAATACGTAATCCAGCTGCATAGCCCGCAATTACGTCGGTGCCAAAGCCGTTGACTATTGACATCAAGGCAACCGCTCCATAAGCCACAAAGGACTGTTGAATGCCCGTTGGTAAGCCGTAATTGACACACTGGCGGAAAATTTTGCGGTCGAATTTCAGTTTGAGTAGGTTGATATAGAAAATGGTCGAAGTGCGGTTAATGTAGAGGATGGCGGCGAAATAGGCTACCCCCTGTGCAATGACCGTAGCCCAAGCTGCCCCGGCTATGCCCCAGCCGAATCCCACGATAAATAGGTAGTCCAACCCAACATTGAGCAGTGCCGAAATAAGTAGGAAGTAGAGTGGCGTTTTAGAGTCGCCTACCCCTCGCAGAATCGAGGCTATGGTGTTGAAGCCAAACATCAGAAAGGCTCCGCCCAGATATATCTTTAGGTAGGTGGAGGCTTGGGGTATTAGAGCCTCGGGCAGGTTAATCCAACTGAAGATAAGCTCAGAACAGAAAATGCCAATAATGGCCACCACAAAACCGGCACCCAGCAGAAAGATGTGGAGCGTGTCGCTGGTTAGGTTCACCTTTTCGCGCTCTTTACCTCCGAAATATTGCGATATAACCACGCTGGCTCCGCTGCCGATGCCAATTACGAGAGCCACCACGGCAAAGACAATGGGGGTGCTAGCTCCAACGGCAGCCAGTGCCTCTTTTCCAAGGTACTGTCCCACAATTATGCTGTCCACAATTTGGTATAATTGCATAAAGAAATTACCCAAAATAATCGGCAAGGCGAAGAATATTATTTGCCGACCTATGTGGCCACTTGTAAAATTTTTCATAAAAGGTCTCCCGTGGACTTGCGAAATATAACTACTATGAGTAGAAATTGCGAAAAATTGAAACGCCTCTACAAATAGATTTTTGTATTCGTAATAAAATTGTTAATTTTGAAGGTTCTAAGAACCTTTAGTTTTAAAGGTCAAAGATACGACAATTAATTAAAAAAATTCTGAAAAATATGAAAAAGCACAACTTCTCGGCTGGGCCTTGCATCTTACCACGTGTAGCCATTGAAAATGCAGCATCGGCAGTACTTGACTTTAATGGCATGGGCCTTTCGCTTATCGAAATTTCACATCGCACCAAGGATTTTGAGGATGTTATCAACGAGGCTACTGACCTGTTTCGTGAGTTGCTCAACATACCCGATAATTATAAGATACTATGGCTTGGTGGTGGTGCTTCCACTCAATTCTGCATGGTCCCTTTCAACCTCTTTAAGACCAAAGCTGGTTATGCCAATACTGGTGTTTGGGCCAAGAAGGCCATGAAGGAGGCCAAATATTTTGGTCAGACAGTTGAGGTAGTCTCGTCTGAGGATAAAAATAACACCTATATCCCTAAGGGATACACTATTCCATCTGATTTGGATTATTTCCATATCACAACCAACAACACCATTTTTGGCACTGAATACCATACAGACATTGATTGTCCGGTGAATTTGGTGGCTGATATGAGCTCCGATATTCTTTCGCGTGCGGTTGATGTCAGCAAATATGCTGTTATTTATGGTGGTGCTCAGAAGAATATGGGTCCTGCAGGTGTCGCTTTTGTCGTGGTTCGCGAGGATGTGTTGGGTCATACTGGTCGTCCTATCCCCACCATGCTCGACTACCGTACCCATATCAAGGATGGTTCTATGTTCAATACTCCTCCGGTCTTCTCCATCTATGTGGTTCGCGAGACCCTCAAATGGTTAAAGTCTATAGGTGGTGTGCCTGCAATCCACAAAATTAATGTGGCCAAGGCCAAGTTGCTCTACGATGAGATTGAGCGCAACACAGCCTTTAGTTCACCAGTTGTGGTCGAGGACCGTTCAATCATGAATGTTCCTTTTATCTATTCCGAAAAGTATCAGATGTTGGAACCTACTGCTTTCCTGGACTTTGCCAAGGCTGCGGGTATGGTTGGCCTCAAAGGGCACCGTTTGGTGGGGGGCTTCCGTGCCTCTATTTATAATGCTATGCCAATAGAGAGTGTCCAGGCTCTGGTGGATTGTATGCAGGCCTTTGAAAAGAGTTTAAGCAAATAGGTCTACCTATATTTATTAATTGTAATTTTTTGATTTATGAAGATATTAGTTGCCACCGAAAAACCTTTTGCCCCTGTGGCCATAGCTGGTGTGCGAGAAATAGCTACGGCTGCTGGTTTTGAGGTCGCTTTGCTCGAAAAATACAGCTCATCCGAGCAGCTTATAGCGGCTGTGTCCGATGTCGATGGGCTTATTGTCCGCTCTGATAAGGTCACCGCCGATGTTATTAAAGCTGCGCCACG
The DNA here is from genome assembly GCA_036654415.1 of Mucinivorans sp. Classification (GTDB taxonomy): domain Bacteria; phylum Bacteroidota; class Bacteroidia; order Bacteroidales; family Rikenellaceae; genus Mucinivorans. Next base: position 4,530 of record JAVVSB010000016.1, read on the forward strand.
GCTCAAAGTTGTGGTGCGTGCTGGGGCTGGTTTCGACAATCTCGATTTGGCCAGCTGTACCGCCTCTGGTGTGGTTGCCATGAATACCCCAGGCCAGAACTCCAATGCTGTGGCTGAATTGGCCATGGGTATGATGATTTTTATGGCGCGTAGCCAGTTTGGAGGTGCAGGTACCGAAATTAAGGGCAAAACTCTTGGTATTCATGCTTATGGTAACGTAGGACGACTTGTTGGCCTGTTGGGCAAGGCGATGGGTATGCGGGTTTACGCTTACGACCCATTTATCACCGATGATTCTGTTTTTGAAAAAGATGGGGTTACCAAGGTTGATTCGGTTGAGCAGTTATACCAAAAGTCCGACTATCTTTCGCTCCATATTCCAGCCACGGCTCAGACCAAAGGTTCTGTGGGTTACGCTCTGGCCACCTCCATGCCCAAGGGGGCTACCATTGTCAACACGGCTCGTGCTGAGGTGATTGATGAGCAGGGTTTGATGGAGGCTATGCAGGAGCGCACTGATTTAAAATATATTACCGACGTGGCACCCAAAAACTGTGCTGCTTTTGTCGAGCAATTTGGTAAACGTTATTTTGGCACACCTAAGAAGATGGGGGCTGAGACGGCCGAGGCCAATGTTAACGCAGCTTTGGCAGCAGTGTCTGAAATTATTGATTTTATAAAAACTGGAAATAAAAAATACCAAGTAAACCGTTAAAACTATGGACTTTGAAAAACATACGACCAAATATCTAGTCAAGAGTGAGGACCTCAACCACCACGGGACCCTCTTTGCTGGGCGCTCCTGCGAGTGGTTTGTCACCTCGGGCTTTATTGCCGTAGCCTTCAATCTCGAGCCTAGTAATATCGTGTGTCTAAAGGTGCATGGCAACGAATTTTTACATCCTGTTCGTGCGGGGCAGATTATCTGTTATTCGGCTCAGATTGTGCGAACGGGTCGTTCCACACTCACGGTCTATGTTGAGGCTCGTGACTATCGCGATGAGTCAATTTTGGTTTCGCGTGGCTTCATAACTTTTTGTTATGTTGACCAAAATACCCACTCTACGCCCCATGGGCTCGTTTTTGTACCTACTACAGCTCAGCAGATTGAGCTTAATGCTCAGGCTGTTTTATTAAATAAAAGATAAATAATGGTTAGAATAAAACCTTTCAAGGGGATTCGTCCCCCACGTGAGATGGCCGCTGAGGTAGCCTCTCGTCCCTATGATGTTCTTAGTTCCGAGGAGGCTCGTGCTGAGGCTCCTCGTCGTTCTATACTCCATATTACCAAACCTGAGATAGATTTTCCTACACTGATTGACGAACATTCAGCCGAGGCTTATCAAAAGGCTGTTGACAACTTCAAGTTATGGAAACAGAATGGTTGGTTGTTACAGGATGAGACTCCGCACTACTATATCTATGCTCAGACTATGGATGAGCGTACCCAATATGGCTTGGTGGCTTGCTGCCATTTCGAGGATTACCTTGATGGAACCATCAAAAAACATGAACTTACTCGTAAAGATAAGGAGCAAGACCGTATGAAACACGTGCAAGCTCAGAATGCCAATATCGAGCCTGTCTTCTTTTCATACCCAGCCGTAGAGGAGGTTGATACCATTGTTGCTGACATCGTTAAGGGCAAGGCTGAATATGATTTCGAGTCGGAGGATGGTTTCTTTCACAAATTTTGGGTTATTCATGATGAGGCCACAGCTCAGCGTATCACTGATATTTTTGCCTCCATACCATCGCTCTATATTGCTGATGGTCATCATCGTACAGCTGCGGCCGCGCTTGTGGGTCAGCAACATAAAGAGGCTAACCCCAATCACACTGGCACAGAGGAGTATTGCTATTTTATGAGCGTGCTTTTTCCTGATAACCAGCTCAAAATCATTGATTATAATCGTGTTGTTAAGGATTTGAATGGTTTGAGCCACACCGAGTTCCTCGAAAAATTGAATCAATATTTTGATGTAGTTAAAAAGGGTGAGATGATTTATCACCCCTCTGCCCTGCACAACTTTGCCATGTATCTTGGCGGACGGTGGTATTCGCTCACGGCCAAAGAGGGCACTTACAACGATAGCGACCCAATTGGGGTGCTTGATGTTACTATTCTCTCCAATTTAGTGCTGGATAATATTTTAGGTATCACAGATTTACGCACCGATAAGCGAATTGATTTCGTAGGTGGTATTCGTGGCCTTGGCGAGTTGGAAGACCGTGTCGACAGCGAGCAGATGGAGGTCGCTTTTGCCCTCTATCCTGTCTCTATGAAGCAGCTTATCGACATTGCCGATTCGGGTAATATAATGCCTCCCAAGACCACTTGGTTTGAGCCTAAGTTACGCTCGGGGTTGGTGATTCACTCTCTGGATGATTAAGATGCTTGAGACTTAATTGTCTGTTTTTTAAGCAGGAACCTTAAATCTTTAGGTTCCTGCTTTTTTTTGGATTTATAGTTTTGACACATAAAAAATAGCTGATATACATATAGTTGCATAATTGATAACGACTGTGACCATTGTATCAAATAATCATCAACTATGAATTATTTTGCAGAATAATGTTTATATTTGTATAATTATAAATAACAATCAATATGGCTAAGATAAAAGGGACAATCGTGGTTGATGTAGAGCGGTGCAAAGGGTGTTCGGTCTGCGTTTCGGTCTGCCCCACGGGGGCTATTGCGCTCAACACGGCAGTCAACGGCAAGGGGTATAACTACGCTTATTTGGCTCATGCGGACGACTGCATCGGCTGTGCTGGGTGTGGGATAGTCTGCCCCGATAGTGTAATTACAGTTTATAAGCAAAAAATACTATGAAAGAGGAGCTAAAATTAATGAAGGGTAACGAGGTGCTGGCCATTGCCGCAATTCGCTGTGGTGCTGATGGTTACTTTGGCTATCCCATTACTCCGCAAAGCGAAGTTATAGAGACCTTTATGGAGCAGAGACCTTGGGAGAGCACTGGTATGGTGGTGCTTCAGGCCGAGAGCGAAACGGCCTCCATCAATATGGTTTATGGTGGCGCGTCATGTGGTAAAAAGGTGATGACTAGCTCTTCGAGCCCTGGTATTTCGCTCATGTGCGAGGGGCTCTCCTATCTTGCTGGGGCTGAATTACCTTGTTTGGTTGTTGATGTGTCGCGTGGGGGGCCTGGTTTGGGGTCGATTCAGGCTTCGCAATCTGACTATTTTCAAATGGTTAAGGGCGGTGGTCATGGTGATTATAAGATGATTGTGTTGGCTCCTAATTCAGTCCAAGAGATGAATGATTTTGTGGAGTTGGGCTTTTCTTTGGCTTTTAAGTATCGCATTGTGGTGGCTCTTTTGGCCGATGGGGTTATTGGGCAGATGATGGAGAAAGTTCATCTTTCGCCCATTAAACCGCGGTGGACCGATGAGCAGATTCGTCAGATTTCGCCATGGGCTGTTACGGGCAAAAAGGGGCGTAAAGCCAATTTAATTAGCTCTTTGGAGCTTGATAGTGCGGTGATGGAAAAACATAATCACCACCTGCAAGCCAAATACCGACAAATCGAGCAGGACGAGGTGCGCTATGAGGCTGTACAGACCGAGGATGCAGATTATCTGATAGTTGCCTATGGTATTAGCTCACGTATATCGAGCAAGGTTGTCGAGGATGTTCGTGCGCGTGGCATTCGTGTGGGGCTCATTCGTCCCATAACGCTTTTTCCTTTCCCCACCGAGCCTATCGCCCGTGTAGCTACTCATTGTAAAGCCATTTTGTCTGTGGAGTGCAGTGCAGGTCAGATGGTTGAAGATATACGGTTGGCGGTGAATGGTCGCTGCGTTGTGTCGCATTATGGCCGCTATGGTGGCATTATTCATACTCCAAGTGAGGTTGAGGCTGCGCTTTTGGAACTCATTGAAGATAATAAATAAAAGTTATGCAAGTAGATATTTCTCCTTCAACGTTGGTCTATCAACGGCCTCGTCTGATAACCAACAATACCATGCACTACTGTCCTGGGTGCAGCCATGGTACAATACATAAGGTCTTGGCCGAACTTATCGACGAGATGGAGCTCGAAGATAAAACGGTGGCCATATCGCCAGTGGGGTGCGGTGTGTTGGCCTACAACTACATCGATGTTGATTGGGTTCAGGCCGCTCATGGTCGTGCGCCTGCCATCGCCACAGCCATCAAACGACTTTGTCCCGATAAATTGGTCATCTCCTATCAAGGCGATGGCGACTTGGCAGCCATTGGCACGGGCGAGTGTATTCAGGCTTGTGCACGTGGTGAGAGCATTGTGATAGTTTTTATTAATAACGCAATATATGGTATGACTGGCGGTCAAATGGCCCCCACCACTCCGCTTGGAATGGCCACAGCCACCACTCCTTTGGGGCGTGATGCCAAGCTAAACGGTTTTCCATACAAGATGGCTGACATGGTGGCACTGTTGGATGGTGTGGCCTATGTTACACGTCAAAGTGTTGACAAACCAGCCGCTGTGCGGTCGACTAAGAAGGCTTTGCGTCGTGCTTTTGAAATTTCTATGGCTTGTGGTGGAACCTCTTTTATTGAGATTGTAGCCACTTGTAACAGCGGCTGGAAGATGTCACCCGTTGGAGCTAATGAGTGGATGCGCGAAAATTTATTTAAGGAGTACCCTCTGGGGGATATTAAAGGTTAAAAAGATGAAAGAAGAGATTATTATAGCTGGTTTTGGTGGACAGGGTGTGTTGTCGATGGGCAAGATTTTGGCCTATTCTGGCGTAATGCAGGGGCAAGAGGTCTGCTGGTTGCCATCCTATGGTCCCGAGATGCGTGGAGGTACAGCCAATGTGACGGTTATCCTCTCAAATGAGCCCATTAGTTCACCCGTCTTGCACGAGTTCGACACGGCCATCATTCTCAATCAACAATCCATGGATAAATTTGCCCCTATGGTCAAAATTGGAGGTACTTTGATTTATGACCCCAATGGCATTGTTAACCCTCCCAAACGTACGGATATTAATATCTACACTGTGGCGGCGGCTCAGGATGCTGCCGCAGCAGGTAACTCCAAGGTCTTCAATATGATAGTTCTTGGCGCATACCTTAATATTAAACCTTTGGTGACAATCGAAAATGTGGTCGAGGGGTTACGTAAGTCGCTTCCCGAACGTGCCCATAAGATGATTCCTGCCAACCAGGCCGCTATTTTGCGTGGCATGGAGTTGGTTCAGCAGGTTCAGGTAATTTAGAAGTCCACTTTTACTTAATGTCCATCTCCTCAAGGAGGTACTTTGCTCCAGCAAACTTATCCACTAAGAAAAGCATATAACGGATATCGAGTGATATGTTGCGGCATACCGTTGGGTCAAACTCCATATCGCTCATGGTTCCTTCCCACACACGGTCAAAGTTAATGCCCACTAGCTCTCCGTTGCTGTTTAGTACTGGCGAACCAGAGTTTCCGCCTGTTGTGTGGTTGGTGGCTAAGAAAGCCACGGGAACGGTTCCGTTCACAGTCCAGCGGCCGTAATCCTTTGTGCGATAGAGTTCGCGGAGCCTTTCTGGCACATCATAATCATAAATTTCGGGGTTGTCTTTTTGCATCACCCCCTCCAGAGTCGACAGCGGACGGTAATATACCCCGTCGCGTGGTTCGTACCCTTTCACCGTTCCATAAGCCACTCGTAGCGTTGAGTTAGCGTCAGCGGCAAAGACACGCTGAGGCTCCATCTCCATCATTGCCTTCATATAACTCTTATAGAGCTCATTGATGCGGCTTGTGAAGATGTTGATTTGTGCTAAAACCTTCTCTTTGTTGTTTTTTATCAACTCTTGAGCCAGTATTCTAACGGGGTCTTTTTCTATGGTGTTGTCTATAATCTTTTGAGACTTAGAGGCTAAAGCTTTTAATTGCTCTCCCCTTGAGAAGATAGAGTTCTCAAAAATTATCCTTTGCAACTCCTCTACCGATAGTGCGGCGTACTGTTGTGGTAAAAATTCTTTGTACCCTTCCATGAATTTTGGCAATATCTTCACCGATGTCGTGCTATCAATGGTCCTCACATAATTTTTTATGTACAACTCTATGTCATCTGTTGTAATGGTCTGTTGCCCAGCGAACTTTAATGCCTCTACAGCCAAAGCTGCCTCATTAAAATAGGTGTTGGCTATGTTGTATGGCGCAATTGAATCGTAATAGAGTCCCAAACGGTCAGTAATACCTTTGTATTGAGGCTTATCCGAGGCCCATTGTTCAAATTTTTGTTCTTGTGCTCGCTTTTTGTTAACTGTCCCAAGTCGCTTTAAACCAAGAGATTCACCTTGCCATTTTTTCCAAGCGTTGCTGACAGAAGCATTTTTGGCAGCGTATTTTATACGCACCTCAGCATCTGCAGCCTGTGCGGCATTCATCACCTCTAGGCGTGTGGTGCGCAGGGAGATAGCAACTGGATTTTGTTGTTCCAAGATGTATCGAACTGCCTCACTGTGAAGATATTGCTGTGTACGTGCAGGGAAACCATAGACGAACGTAAAATCACCATCCTTAACTCCTTTGCTACTAATGGTGAGCGATTTTTTAGGTTTATATGGTATATTATTCTTGCTGTAAGCAGCTGGTTTATTGTCCTTTGAGGCGTAGATTCTAAAAATTGAGAAGTCTCCTGTGTGGCGTGGCCACATCCAGTTATCTGTGTCGCCTCCAAATTTTCCGATGCTGGATGGTGGTGCAAAGACTAATCGTACATCTTGAAATACGTCATATACAAAAAGAAAATATTGATTTCCATAATACAGTGCATTTACTGTGGCGTTGGTTGTCGTTGGTGAGTTGTTCGTGGCTAGGCTAACTATCTGCCTCGAATTTTTCTCTACCATTGTGTCACGCTCCTCTGGTGTCATTTTTTCGTTTATTCCCTTTAAAACCTCAGCCGTAACGTCGCTCATCTGCCTTAAGAAATAGACCTTGAGGCCAGGATTTGGTAGCTCTTGTGATTGATTACCCGCTGCAAAACCATTGGTTAAGTAGTCTTTTGCGAAGGAACTGTGTGATTGAATCTGGGAGTATCCGCAGTGGTGGTTGGTGAGTAAAAGCCCCTGCTCAGATATTACCTCGCCCGTGCATCCCATTCCAAAACGGACCACAGCATCTTTTAGGCAGGCCTGGTTTACATCGTATAAATCTTTAGCTGTCAAACGTAACCCCTTTGCGCGCATATCTTTAATTGCCCCTGCCTCTAATAAGCTCGGCAGCCACATGCCTTCATCCGCCTTGGCTACTAATAATGTAAAAATTAATAGTAGTGTTAATGCTTTTTTCATATTTTATTTTATAAATTTGTTTAACTCTGTGTATAGAACTTGAATAGGTAACCCCATTACATTGTAAAATGAGCCGCTAATCTTCTTCACTGCTGTACATCCAATCCACTCTTGGATTCCATAGGCTCCAGCTTTATCCATGGGGTGGTATTTATCAATATAGTATATTATCTCTTCTTGTGAGAGCTCGCGAAAATAGACATCCGTGCTGACCGTAAAAGTATGCATTCCATCGATTGTTCGTAGCGTTACAGCCGATAGTACTTCGTGCTTTTTACCACTTAATTTCTCTAATATTTTTATCGCTGCATCTCGTGATGCTGGTTTACCAATAATCTCGTTATTCTCTATTACAACTGTATCTGCTGTTATCAATATTTCATTCTCTTTAATATCCAATGGATATCCCTTGCTTTTCAATTCGCTCAAAAATGAGGGTACATCGTGCGGTTTTATTGAGGATGGGAAAGACTCATCCACGAAATAGTGGGGTGCAACATCAAATTTAAGGTCAGCCTGCATCATCAACTCTCTTCGTCGAGGTGAACCGCTTGCCAGAATCAACCGTTTTGTATTGAGTTTTTCGTGTAGTAGCATCACGTTATTTTATTTCAAAATTCAACATCTCCTCACCTTCAAGTGTGGCCCTCAATTTGTCTCCAATTTTTACAGCACCAACTCCCAGAGGGGTGCCCGTAAAAATTAAATCTCCGACCTTAAGTGTTACAAAATTAGAGATGTAACTAATAATTCTCTCCACCGAAAAAATCATATCTCCCGTAAAACCTTTTTGCTTGACCTCTCCGTTTAATGTCAGTTCAAAATGGAGGTCCTGAATCTGTGGCAGGTTATTTTTGTTTATAAATGATGGGGCAATTGCGGCCGAATTATCAAATGATTTTGCCATCTCCCAAGGCAATCCTTTCGCTCGGCAAATACGTTGTAAATCTCTAGCTGTAAAGTCTATGCCCAGTCCAATTTCGTCATAATAGCGTGATGCAAATTGCTCCTCCACTGCTTTTGCCATCTTGTTTATACGCACCACCAGTTCGCATTCATAATGCAAATCTGTTGAGAAATCAGGTATGTAAAAAGGCTCATTGTTGCGTAATAGAGCTGTTTCAGGCTTCATAAAAAACACGGGCTCAGTGGGTAGTGTATTTTCTAACTCTGCACAGTGGGCGCTATAATTCATTCCAATACAGATAATCTTCATCGCTTTATAATTTCGTAGATTTTTTGTGCAACACGCTCCGAAGCGCCAGGTTTGCCAACTATGTTTTGTAATTGTATGTAGTCATTCTTCATCTGATCCTGTTTTTCTCCACGAGGCAATACTGATTTTAATTCTGATATTGCATTGTTGACAGTAAAATCATCCTGGAGTAACTCTTTGACTACCTCTCGATTCATTATTAAATTCACTAGCGAGACCCAACTTAATTTTACAAAACGACGTGCAATCCATACTGAGATGGCCGAGGCTCTATAACAAACTACTTGAGGTATATCTAGTAATGCAGTCTCAAGAGTTGCTGTTCCTGAGGTTACTAATGCTGCTTGACTTCTGCATATAACATCATATGTTTTGTCCACTACATAGGTGACGTTGGAATCTACTAAATATTTGTCATACAATTTTTTATCCAACCAGCTGACTGCCGTAACTACAAATTGATACTCTGGCATAGCTTGTGCCACCTGAACCATATATGGTAGATTATATTCTATCTCCATCTTTCGGCTACCAGCCACCAATGCAATCATAGGTTTGGCTGCGTCAAAAGAGTTGACACCCTGACTGTTGCTCTCTTTTATAGAATCCATCAGAGGGTTGCCGAAATAGTGAACTTCAATGCCTCGTTTTTTGAAATAATCTATCTCAAAAGGGAAAATAACAAATAGTTCATCCACATATCTACGCAACGTTTTTACCCTATGTTCTTTCCAAGCCCATACTTTTGGAGCAATATAATAATGTACTTTAATGCCTTTGTCGTGAGCAAACTTGGCAATTTGTAGATTAAATCCAGGATAATCAATTAAGATTAATACATCTGGGTTGTAATTTATTATGTCTGATTTGCATATGGCAATTGAGCTTAGAATGCTACCTAACTTTTTGAACACCTCCCAAAATCCCATCACTGCACCTTCTTTGTAGTGTCTAAATGGGCTAATGCCTGATGTTTCAGCCATTTTATCCCCACCCCAAAAACGAAATTCAGCATTGGGGTCAGCCTTACGCAGCCCTGCAATGAGTTTTGCTCCATGTAAGTCTCCACTTGGCTCGCCTGCTATGATGTAGTATCTCATTTTAATTTATTATATAAATCAGGTCGTAATAATTCCGTGCGCTCAAGTGCTTGTTGCTCTTTCCAGAGTTCAATGGCAGCAAAATTTCCGCTGAGCAGAATCTCGGGAACACTCCAACCATTAAATTCGGCGGGGCGTGTGTAGACTGGCGGTGCAAGCAATCCGTCCTGGAATGTGTCGGTTAGTGCTGAAGCCTCATCCCCAATGGCCCCAGGAATAACGCGTACAATGCTGTCTACTATAATGGCTGCCGCTAACTCTCCACCCGTAAGGACGTAATCACCAACAGATATCTCCTTGGTAATTAGATGTTCACGAATACGATGGTCTACACCTTTATAATGTCCACAGAGTATAATTAAATTCTCCATGGTGGATAGGTAGTTGGCTTCTGCTTGATTGTATTGTAATCCGTCAGGCGAGGTATATATTATCTCGTCGTACTCTCGTTGAGCTTTTAATTCGTTGATGCACTTGTATATAGGCTCAATCATCATAACCATTCCCGCCTCACCTCCATAGGGATAGTCATCCGCCGTACGTCGAGGGTCATCGCACCAATCCCTTAAATTATGGATGTGAATTTCAGCGAGTCCCTTCTCTTGGGCGCGCTTAATAATAGATTCGCTAAAGGCTCCATCTAATAAATTGGGTATCAGGGTTATAATATCAATTCTCATCTATTTATAGTTTACCTGACCGTCAATGGCCTCTGTAATAAATGGGTTGTAGGAGAGCTCATGCGATAGGGTAGTGAAAGGTCCATGCCCTGGATATATTTGAATATCAGAACCTAATGGTATTAGTCGTGTCAATATACTATTCATTATTTGGTTGTAATCACCACCTGGTAAGTCTGTTCGGCCGATGCTCTCTTTAAATAGGGTGTCTCCGCTAAGTAATTGATTTTGTGATGGTATAAAAATAGATACTCCCCCTGGAGTATGTCCTGGAGTATGAATAATTTTGATGGTATTTTCTGCTAATTTAATCTCTTGGTTGTCCGCTAGTTCCGCTGAAATAGCTGGAGTTTCACCCATCTCGAATCCCATTGAACTTGCATACGAAGCTCCGCTCTGGACTAGCTGAACATCAAGAGAATGAATCATATATGGGATGTTCCATTGTTTTGAAGCAAAGTCAGCACCCACTATGTGGTCAATATGACCATGTGTTGCAATGTTTAATACAGGTATTAACTTGTGTTGCTCAATAAATGAGGCCAAGGTTTGTTGCTCTTTTTCGTTATAACACCCCGCATCAACAATTACACATTGGTTAGTCTCCTTATCTATAAGTATATATGTGTTTTCGCAGAATGGGTTGAAGGTAATCTGGGCAATCTTAATCATTTTAAAAGAATCTGTTTGGGATTAATATTTGTCAAAAATACAAAAAATTGCGCTATCTTTGGGTAAAATTAGTGAAAATGAGTCAAAAAAAATCAAAATATCCTATTATTGAGTCCTTGGCCATTATTGATATGGCAGCCGAGGGTAAATCGTTGGGAAAGGTCGAAGAGCAGGTGGTTTTTGTGCCCAATACCGTTCCTGGAGATGTGGTTAGGGTGCAGATTAATAATAAGCGCCGTCGTTTTATGGAGGGGTATGTGCTTGATTACCTAATACTTTCGCCTTTGCGTGTAGAGCCTTTATGTAAACATTATGGCGAGTGTGGTGGTTGCAAATGGCAGGCACTGCCATACGCGAATCAGTTAGAATTTAAGCAGCGTCAGGTTCGTGACCAGTTAACTCGACTTAGTGGTGTTGAAATACCTAATTTACTGCCTATTATAGGGTCCAAGTTGACTGAAAATTATCGGAATAAATTGGAATTTACCTTTTCACCCAAGCGTTGGATTCCCAGGGCTGAGGCTCTTGAGGGGGTTGAAATTTTGCCTTCACCTGCTCTTGGATTTCATATTCCTGGTATGTTTGATAAGATTTTGGATATCGAAAAGTGCTATCTTCAGGCCGAACCATCTAATGCTATTCGCTTGGCTGTGAAGGAGTTTGCTGTAGAGCATGATATGGCGTTTTATGACATTCGCCTTCATACTGGTCTGCTACGTAATCTTGTAATAAGAACCAGCACAACAGGTGAGTTGATGGTGATTGTAGTTTTTGGAGAGGAGCAAACTGAACCGATTAAATTAATACTAGATTTTATTGCGAATAAATTTGTAGAAATCACTTCGCTTTATTATATTGTCAATACAAAACTGAATGATTCAAGTGCAGACCAACAGCCAATTTTGCATTCTGGCAAAGCATACATTGAAGAAGAGATGGAGGGGTTACGGTTTAGGATTAATCCCAAGTCTTTCTACCAAACCAACTCTCTTCAGGCCCATGAACTTTATAAAGTAGTGCGTGATTTTGCTGAGTTGACTGGTTCTGAAACTGTTTATGACCTCTACACTGGGGCCGGAACAATCGCCAATTTTGTGGCTCGTCAATCTGCACGAGTTATTGGTATTGAGTATGTTAATGAAGCTATTGAGGATGCTAAAGTGAATTCTAAACTCAACTCTATTCCCAATACCGAGTTCTTTGCTGGTGATATGAAGGATGTGCTTAATGGCGAATTTATTGCTGCTCATGGTTATGCAGATGTTGTGATTTTGGACCCTCCTCGCGCGGGTATCCACGAGGATGTTGCCAAGGTTATTCTGGAGGCGTCTCCCCAAAAGATTGTATATGTAAGTTGTAATCCTGCTACACAAGCTCGTGATATTGCGCTGTTTGATTGTAACTACAAGGTTACTAAGGTGCAGCCAGTTGATATGTTTCCCCACACACATCATGTTGAGAATGTGGTGCAACTTATAAAACGATGATACTGACCACCGACGATGGCTCGCAAACTTTAAGGCACGAACTCTTTGGTGAGCTTTACCACTCTTCAAGAGGTGCTGTGGGTGAAGCCATGCACGTCTACGTATCGCCTTTAGAGGCTTATTATCAGACTGTTCAAAGACCGTTGAGAGTTTTTGAAGTTGGTTTTGGTAGTGGTCTCAATGCTCTTCTGACTTTGCAAACTAAGTTGAATGTTGATTATCACACCATTGAGTTTTATCCTATTTCCATGTCCACTGCTAGGGGATTACAATATAGTATTCAAGATTATTTTTTGGAGCTACATCAAGCTCCTTGGGGTGTACGAACACAAATTAGTGAGAATTTTTCGTTGACAAAATATAATGATGATTTGGAATTATTTGATTTTACGTCACTTACCAGTAGTGTAGATGTTATTTTTTTTGATGCCTTTGCACCCGATTCTCAGCCTACTTTGTGGGGTGAGCGGATAATGCAGAGTATGAATCATCTGTTGGTTGATGGGGGAATATTGACTACTTATTGCTCCAAAGGCGTTGTAAAAGAGGCTCTTCGCGCATCTTATTTTGATGTTAAACGGTGCGAGGGTGCCTTGGGTAAAAGACATATGCTAATTGCTACAAAACAATGAATAATATACTCCTTCTACAGAGGGCTCAAAATGCAGCTCTCCGCGCTTATGCCCCCTATTCTCATTTCAGAGTTGGGGCTGCGGTGTTGCTCTCAAATGGCGAAATTATCGAGGGTAACAATCAGGAAAACAGCTCGTTTAGTTTGACTATGTGTGCCGAACGTGTGGCGTTGAATTACGCTAAGTCGCTCTACCCCGACCAAAAGGTTGTAGCTCTTGCCTTAAGTGGCCTAGATAGTAAAGATGTTGTGGCTCCTTGCGGAGCTTGTCGCCAGGTATTTAGTGAAATTGCTTTACGTCAAGGCTCATATTTTAAAGTTATTATGGGTTCACAAACTCAAATTATAGAAAAAAACAGCAGTGAGTTACTGCCCATGGTTTTTGAATTACCATAAGAGACTAAGCCGATAGCCCCTTATAACATAAAGTGCTATATTATTGGTAGAAGTATGGTGAATACTGTTCCTTTATCTGAGCTACAGAATGTTATAGAACCATTAATGCCTTCCACTATTTTCTTGCACATGGCTAGTCCAAGACCGCTCCCGCTATTTTTGGTGGTAAAATTAGGGGTGAACATCTTTTTCTGAACTTCTATATCAATACCTTTACCATTGTCTGCTATTTCGATGGCTACTTTACTGCCATTTTCTAATATATGTATGTTAATGGTTATCTTGGCATGGGTGACACCTTCTAATGCCTGCACAGCATTCTGCATCAGGTTAACCAACACTCTATTGAACTGTTCATGGTCGATATTAACAAAAAGAGGTTTGTCAAAAAATAGTTCGTTATTAAGCAGTTGCACATCTATAGTTTCGTGGTCGCGGTAGAGTTCTACTATTGATAAAATAAGTGGAGATAGCTCCTGCCTAGTTGGATTCCCATCGCTTAATTTAGCAAAATTGGAGAAGTTTGTGGCAATACGCGATAGAAGTTCAATCTCTTCGAGCATGATATTCAATGTGTCTCGTTCTCGTTCAAAGAAGGCAGTTTGTCTTGAGGTGAGGTTATTGAAATTGGAAACCGCTTTAGCCTGTATGAGCATCTGTATCTTAAGTTTCATTGGGGTAAGGGGGTTCTTAATTTCGTGAGCCACTTGTCGTGCCATTTCACGCCAGGCTCCTTCGCGCTCGGCGCGGCCAAGTTTGTCATAGCTTAGTTGAAGGTAGTCAATCATCTGGTTGTATCCGCGGATAAGTGATACTAATTCCTCTCCTGGGTTATAGGTGGTGCCGATATCAATTTTTTGCATCTTCCTGATATTATCCATAGAGACCTTTATCTTTTTGAGCGGTGTGGTGATAATATTGTATAGAATAGTGGATAGTACCATTGATAGAAACAGGATGATAAGGAATATATTGAGCAGGTCGTTTAAAATTCCTTGTTTGATAGCGTGTTGTGTAGAGTCGTAGTTTATTATGCTCAGGTATCCAACATTCCCATTTTCTATTCTTAATGGGATATATGAGCTCAGGTATCCTCCTGCTTTCAGTTGTGAGATTTGTATGCTGTAAAAGGGCAGCTTCTCTTGAGAAAGTATATCTTTGGCCTGGTAGTTCATCATCCATGGGGCGTGGTCAATGGCGCTCATTATTAAATGACCATATCTGTCGTATAGAATTGTTTTTACTTTTATCCTTTCAACTTGTCTTTGCAACCATATTCTGGGGAGTGAGTCTCGTTCTATAGTCGGATTTTGTTCTACGAATTTAGAGAAGCTATCTATTAGTAGCCCCACCGAATAATTGATTGCTTCGCGTTGTGTTTTCTGGAATTTCCCAATAGCGTAATTGACTACCAAATAGAATACCATTGACATCGACATTATAACTATTATCACCATAGTGGTTGCAATACGTGTCGAGAGCGAGTTTATATGCCATTGTTGACTTGTGGTTTTGTACCCCAGAATTTTGAGTAATAGTCCTGCCATCAGATATTGAATGATGAACATATAGACAAATAGGGCGGCCGCGTCGAGTACTGTGGCTTTTGTGTAGCTTACGATATATGTTTTGTGGGCATTGGCTCTCTTAATTATGTGTGTCATACCGCCAATGTTTACAGTGGTATTTTTTTCGAGCTCCAAGGCTGGAGCCAGAAGTTGGAAATCGAAGTCGTTACCCTCTTTAGTTTTAAGTTTTTGCTCCCTGATAAGTGTGTATGTAAGGGGAATATATTGTGGTAATTTTAGTTTCTGAGCATCTGGGTGTTCTTTTGATATCTCCTCAAGGTAATCTATTGCATTACTATACGTGGCCACCGAGTTTTCGCGGAGCGATATGGCTGCGATATAGAGAGAGAAGAGGGTTACGGTGAGTATAAATTGGACGGTATGGCTTATTTTTCCACGTACAATACCCAGCGGCAGAAAACAGGCGTGCATGGCCAGTAGTACCCAAACCGTGTTGTGTATATGTTCGTCTATGGCAAGTGACATAAGTAGTAGCAGTAGCATACTTACAATATATATATGCCAGAGGTTTATTCGTGCTTTTATTACCTCGTATAGGGTGTTACTCTGTAGAATTCGCATTATCACCCACATCACGCATATGAAATAATAGGCTAGCGAACTACTATCTATAGCGAATGGGTTAAAGAGATAGAACTCTATCTCGTGGTTGTAGATAACACTGACGATAGCCCAGTGGAAGAAGACTACTGTTGCGTTGATGCCAATGACGAAAATTATGGCCATAACCCATATCATGCGCGCACTTGCCTCGTTGATTACCTGACGCAAAATTAAACGCACGCGATAAAAGTAGACTGATAACCACACCACCATCGTATAGGTGATGGTTAAGTTCATGGGCGAGAAGAGGTACTGTTCTATGCCTTTAAAAGTTGGCGCAAAGTAACCAGTGGACATTAGTTGCCATGGTCCTAGGAGTAACAGCAGACGACATGCAGCCATGGCAAACACTATTAATGGGCAGAACCATCGACAGTTTTTTTTTGTGGTCCTCCATTCGGCGTAGCGTAAGAACCATATTAATACCAACGCTAAGCCGACCCACCCCACTAGGCGAATGGACATGGGTGGGGAGTCATAAGGCGACTGCTCTATGTAGAAGCTGGCAAAGTTAGTCTGAATTTTTGTCCCCTTCTCCGACAGATGAATGCGTGTATTGTCTGAAAATATTGCAGGATTAAGCACTCCGTGCATGCTGAGTGTTATAAAGACAGAACTTCGCAGCGATGCACCGTTATATTCGTTTAAGATGAGTCCTTGCCACTGCTCTATTTCAACCACCCCTTTGGGGTTGCTTACGATGATTGGCGTTACGTCTTGCTCAAAAAGGGTATTGTTCCAATATATCAGAGAGTCATTTTGCAGCAGGAATATATTGAGCCCATCATCTTTCCAGGTTGTGTGTACCCCTGTGGAAATAATCTTTTTACGGCTGTTGGAGTCTGTTTCGTAGAGCCAGCTTCGCACAAACGAGTTTCCCTGTTCGAATTGGGCATTAAGATTTTGCTCTATTGTAGTGCTGTCGATTTGGTCAACCTTTCCTATCCACTGATTCTCCACGAGCCATGCGCTCAGCAACATTACGATGCCAAGAGCAAACGCTATTCGGTATAGAGTCCTCATGGTGGTTGTTCTCTATGCTTACGGTAAGCTTTTCCAGAAAATGTTTATCCGCCTATCTTTTCTGTAAATTGTTTAAATCCGTCGCCCAGGGTCTCGTGTGCGTTGACCACAATCATAAAGGCCGTGGGGTCAATGGAGCGTATAAAGTCTTGAATTCGTGACATTTCGCGGCGCGAGATAACCACAAAAATCATCTCTCGTGGAGTGTTGTTATACATCCCTGCCGATTTTATATATGTTCCACCCCGTTCCATGTCTTCTAGTATAAATTTTCTGATTAGCTCATGTTTGTCCGAGAGTATAAAGAGCAATTTGTCGTTTGAGCCTCCCTCCAGCACAAAGTCCATCATTTTGGTGCTCACAAAAATAGTGATAAGCGAATAGAGTGGCATTATCCAGTTTCCAAAGACCAGTAGACCGAAGAGCACCACCGAGGAGTCGACCATCAACACCGAGCGGGCAATGGGTAGATGCATAAATTTCGAGACAATCATTCCCACAATATCTGTCCCCCCCGAGGTGGCGTGTGTTTTTAGGATTAACCCCATTGATAGCCCCAGCAGCACCCCGCCAAAGAGACAAGCCAGTAGTATGTCATGGCTCAGGTTTATCACCCCGCCGAGCATAGTCTCTGGGTTATTACCCAGCAGCAGTGTGAGCCCGTTCATCATCAAAGGTGTCATTACGGCCGCAAATAGGGTTTTGAGCCCCACCTTGCTGCCAAAGACCAACATTGATGTGATGAGAAGTGGTATATCCAGACACAATCCGAAAGTCCCCACGGCCACCTCAGGAAAGAGGTAGTGTAGCACAATACCTATGCCATAAACCCCACCTGGTACTATATTATAGGGGTTTATGAACATCACAAAAGCAACCGACATTATCATACTGCCCAGCAATATGTAGACCCATTGCTTAATCTGTTCAGAAAGTTGTACCTTTAGAGTCATAAGTTTTTCATATTTGTTTACAAATATAGGAAAAAAGTTGTATATTTGTGTTAATTATAACTAAAAAGCTATTTATGTTTAGTTCCATATTAATTATCATCTCCTTGGTTCTCTTGGCCTATCTTTTGGGCTCGGTACCAAGTGCGGTGTGGATAGGCAAAGCGTTTTTTGGTACTGATGTGCGTGAGTTTGGCTCCAAGAATGCTGGTGCAACCAATACCCTGCGCGTGCTGGGGCGTAAGGCAGCCCTGCCTGTGTTCGTAATTGATGCTCTCAAGGGCTATTTGGCTGTTATGCTTAGCTGGTTTTCGGTCTTACCTCCAATTGAGCTTGAGGCCTTTAGCGAGCTTTTTGTCAATCTTCGTATATTGCTTATTGTGGCTGTTATTTTGGGTCATATCTTTCCTATCTTTGCTGGTTTTCGTGGGGGGAAAGGGGTGGCAACCATTACTGGGGCTATGTTGGCTTTTGCACCAGTGCCCATGATTTTGAGTTTTATTGTCTTTTTGGCACTTCTTTTCTGGAAACACTATGTCTCTTTGGGGTCGATAACCGCTGGTGCCTGTTTCCCCATCTTTATGATTATTTCGCCTTGGATATCTCATGTTTTTAGGCTCAACGAGCGTCTATGTATCAATGATGTGATATCCCCCACAATGATTCTCTTCTCCTTGGTGGTGGCCTTAGCTCTGCTTTTTACCCATCGTAAAAACATCAAACGTCTCTTGGATGGTACCGAGTCCAAGACTTACATCTTTACCAACCAAAAAAAATAGAAGTTCGATTGTAGCCTAACAGTTTTTTAGGTTACAATCGAACTTCTTCGGTTATGTCAGTACTGTTAAAAGTACAAATCGCGTTCGCCTTGGCGTATCTTTTCAAGGCGTTGTAGGGTTTCTGTGTTGAGTTCTTCTCTGTAAATTAGGTCATAACCCTCTTTGCGAAGCTCTGAGTTGGCATAATCTTCAAGATATTCTGCCAACGTGAGCACTGCATTTGGGGTGCAAAATCGTTTAATAAATCCAGCCGTCGAGAACTCCATAAAGTGTTCACCCGTGCGCCCTTTACGGTAACACGCCGTGCAGAACGATGGCAGGCGACCATTGTGGATAAGTGTAGAGACCACCTCGCCCAAAGAACGGTTGTCGTGCAGTGTAAACTGGCTACTTCCTTGTTCCTCTTTGTTTTCGGAGTATGAGCCTATCTCGAGTTTTGAACCACCGTCAATTTGCGATACTCCGTAGCGAATGGCTACATCACGCAGAGTAGCCCCTTCTCTAGCTGTGAGTATTAATCCCGTATATGGCACTGCAAGCCTTAGTACGGCAATGGCGTAGATGAAATCGGCATCCTTTACTGGCATCTCGGCACTATCGGCCCCTAGTGCTTCGGTGATACGGGGGAATGAAATGGTGTGAGGCCCAACGTCAAAGCATGACTCTAGGTGGTTGGTGTGGCGCACCAGCCCCATCACTTCGTAACGCCAGTCGCCCAAGCCAAGAAGAGCCCCCAATCCAACATCGTCAATCCCACCTTGCATGGCCCTATCCAGAGCCGTCAGTCGCCAATTGTAGTCACGTTTTTTACCTGCTAAATGGTATTTTAGGTAGAGTTGAGGGTCGTAGGTCTCCTGAAAAATTTGGTAGGTGCCTATGCCAGCCGAAGCCACAGTCATAAAGTCGGCCACCGAGAGCGGAGCCGCGTTAATATTCACGCGGCGAATCTCTCCACTCTTACCGCTATGCACGCCATAGGTGGTGCGCACTGCTTGGGCAATATATTCGGCCGAGTAGTCTGGATGTTCGCCAAAGACCAGTATCAGCCTTTTGTGTCCCTCATTCTCTAGTGCTGTGACCTCTTGCGAGAGTTCTTCTTGGGAGAGTGTTTTACGCAGAGCCATGGTGTTGTCGGCCCTAAAGGTACAGTAGGCACAGCGGTTGGTACAACGGTTACCCACATAGAGTGGTGCAAAAAGGACAATACGGTTGCCGTAAATTTGCTCCTTGAGGTCCTGTGCAGCCTTTAGCACCAGCGGCCGTAGCTCCAACGGAGCGTTGAGTAGTACGGCTGTTTGGAGCAATGTAAGTCGCGTTTTTGAGAGCGAGGTGGCAATGGCTTGCTCGATGAGTGGTCGCGATGATACTACCTTCAGCAAGGAGTTTATCTCATCAGGGTCGATGAAACTCATCCCTGGACGGTCCTCTATTTTATATTTTTGTGGCGTAAAAATCATCTTTGGTTAACAATTTGCAAAAGCTTGTTCAAAATCAGCCTTTATATCCTCGATATTTTCGATACCCAGTGAAATACGGAGCAGGGTAGGGGTTACCCCGCAGAGCAGTTGGTCCTGTTCCGAGAGTTGTTGGTGGGTGGTAGCCGAAGGCTGTACAATCAATGTTTTACAGTCGCCCACGTTGGCCAGGTGCGAGACCAACTTAAGGGAGTCCACAAAACGAGCCGTCGAGGCTTTATCACCACGCAGCATCACCGAGAGCACACAGCCAAAGCCATTCTGGAGGTATCTCTTAGCGTTGGAGTGGTATGGGTCGCTGGCGAGCCCTGGGTAGAATACTTTTTCAACCTTTGGGTGGTTATTGAACCATTGTGCAAGGGCCATGGTGTTGTCTGCCTCGCGTTGCACGCGTAGCGAAAGGGTCTCCAATCCAAGCAATAAATCGCGCGAGTTGAACGGCGATTGGCACGCCCCTAGGTCGCGCAGTCGCTCCACTCTGGCCTTGATGATGTAGGCCAAGGCTCCAAAGGTCTCCGCGTAACGTAGACCATGGTACCCCTCCGAAGGTTCGCTCATGCAAGGAAATTTACCGCTGGCGGCCCAATCAAAACGGCCAGCATCTATAATTACCCCTCCCATTGAGGTCCCGTGTCCCCCAATCCATTTGGTGGCCGACTCCACCACAATATCGGCCCCTAAGTCCAATGGACGGCATAGGTACCCCCCGCAGCCGAAGGTGTTGTCTACAATAAGCGGAATTCCGTTACTGTGGGCCAAAACTGCCAAAGCTTCGAAATCAGGTACGGCAAAGGCAGGGTTGCCAATGGACTCTACGTAGATAGCCTTACTTTTGCCGTCAATTAGTTTTGCCATCTCTTCTGGGTCGTTCGATTGTGCCATGCGGCACTCGATACCCATGTTGGGCAATGTGTTTTTGAAGAGGTTAAAAGTTCCTCCATACAGGTATGGTGAGCTTATAAAGTTATCTCCTACGCTCATAATATTGGTCAGGGCAATAAGTTCAGCAGCCATCCCCGAACTCGTAGCCAGTGCCCCGATACCACCTTCTAGGGCAGCCATACGTTGCTCAAAGACATCGGTGGTTGGATTTTGCAGACGGGTGTATATGTTGCCAAACTCTTTTAGGGCAAAGAGGTTGGCTCCGTGTTGTGCATTTTTAAATAGATAGGCTGTGGTTTGGTAGAGAGGCACAGCGCGTGATAGAGTCTCCGCATCTACTTTTTGACCTGCATGTACCTGCAGGGTATCGAATTGTAACGTTTTCATTCTCTTTAATTTTTAGTTGCTTTTACAAAAGTACAAAAAAAGGGGTGGACTTTTCAGTTCACCCCTTGAATTTTTACGATAATTTAGTTTACCAGCTTGCTTTTTTTACTCCTGGAATTAGACCGTTACTGGCCATCTCGCGGAATTGAATACGGCTGATTCCAAATAGGCGCATATAACCCTTAGAACGACCTGTAATTTTACAGGCGTTGTGCATTCGTATAGGGTTTGCATTTTTAGGCAGAGCTGCCAATTTTATTTGGCTGTCGAAGTCTACTTCTCCTTTGGCGGCTGCCAAACGGATATTTTCTTTAAGCGCGGCACGTCTTGTGGCATACTTTGCTACCATTTTTGCACGCTTAACTTCGCGAGCTTTCATTGATTCTTTTGCCATCTCTCTTAGTTGTTTTTAGCGTTTTTGAATGGTAGGCCGAACTCTTTCAAGAGAGCATATGCTTCTTGGTCTTTGTCGGCCGTAGTAACAAACGTAATCTCAACGCCCAAAATCTTGCTGATTTTATCAATGTCGATTTCAGGGAAGATGATATGCTCGGTGATACCAAGGGTATAGTTACCCTGGCCGTCGAACTTTTCATTGATACCCTTAAAGTCACGGATACGTGGCAAAGAGATTGCAATCAGACGTTCCAAGAATTCGTACATTTTCTCGCGACGTAATGTAACACGCACCCCAATGGGCATCTCTTTACGAAGTTTGAAGTTTGAAATATCTTTTCTTGAACGTGTAAGCACTGCATGCTGACCAGCAATGATAGAGAGCTCGTTTTGAGCAGTTTCAACCATTTTTTTGTCCGATACAGCAGCACCGATACCCTGATTTAGAACGATTTTAGTTAGCTTTGGACACTGCATAATACTGCTGTAGCCAAACTGTTTCATAAGTGCGGGAACAATCTGTTCCTTGTACTTGGTCTGAAGTGATGGTGTGTAGCTCATTATTTAAGTTCCTCCCCTGTTTTAACGGCAACCCTCACGAGTTTGCCTTTGTCATTCATTTTACGACCCACGCGAGTAGGTTTACCACTTTTGTCGAGTGGTTGCAAATTGCTGATGTGGATTGATGCTTCTTGCTCCACGATGCCACCTTGTGGGTGAGCAGCGTTGGGTTTTGTATGTTTTTTAACCATATTAACACCCTCGACAATAGCACGGTTTGTTTTAATAACAACCTCCAGTACTTTCCCTGTTTGGCCCTTATTTTCGCCGGCATTGACCTGCACCATATCCCCTTTTTTAATGTGTAGTTTCATTTTTTACGGGTAATAGTATTATAGCACCTCAGGTGCAAGTGAAATAATTTTCATAAACGAATCTCTCAATTCGCGAGCAACTGGGCCAAAGATACGTGTTCCACGCATCTCTCCCTGATTGTTCAGAAGCACCGCAGCGTTGTCGTCAAAGCGAATGTAAGAACCATCGACACGACGAATCTCTTTGCTTGTACGTACAACTACGGCCTTTGATACAGTCCCTTTTTTTACTTCTCCCGATGGAGTAGCACTCTTGACTGCAACAACAATCTTATCACCAATCGACGCATAGCGACGACCAGTCCCGCCCAACACGCGAATACAGAGGACTTCCTTTGCTCCGCTATTGTCGGCTACTTTTAATCTACTTTCTTGTTGTATCATCTTACTTGGCTCTTTCTATGATTTCGACTAGTCTCCAGCACTTAGTTTTGCTAAGTGGACGAGTTTCCTGTATCAGAACTGTATCGCCTTCACCACAAGTGTTGTTTTCGTCATGAGCGGTGAATTTAGTGGTTCTTTTTACAAACTTTCCGTAAATCGGGTGTTTTACTTTGCGGGCTACGGCAACAATTATGGATTTGTCCATCTTGTTGCTCACTACCACGCCTATTCTCTCTTTTCTGAGGTTTCTTTGTTCCATGGCGTTTAACTGTTTTGCTTTTGATTCAAGATGGTAAGCATACGGGCTATTATCCGACGGCTTTTCCGTGTTGTTGATGTGTCCTCTGCGGGCGAAACTGAATGATTCATCTTCGCCTGTTGCAGTAGTGACTTTTCGGTCAAGATGCGCTCTTGGAGTTCACCTACCGTTAGTTCATTTATTTCTGCTGTTTTCATTTGTTTTTCTCAGGTTACGATTAATTATTCTTCTGTCTCAACAAAGTCGCGACGGACGATGAATTTTGTAGCAACAGGTAACTTTTGGGCACCAAGGCGCAAGGCCTCTTTTGCCGTTTCCAAAGATACACCTTCAGCTTCAAATAATATGCGTCCTGGTGTAACTGGAGCCACAAACCCTTCGGGAGCCCCCTTACCTTTACCCATACGTACTTCAGCTGGTTTTTTAGTTATAGGCTTATCTGGAAATACTTTAATCCAAAGCTGCCCTTCACGTTTCATGTGACGCACGATTGCTTGACGTGCTGCCTCTATCTGGCGACCTGTAATCCATGCAGATTCCAAAGTCTTAATGCCGAACGAACCGAATGCAAGTTGGTTGCCACGCTGAGCCTGACCCTTCATTCGCCCTTTCTGCACGCGCCTAAATTTTGTTCTTTTTGGCTGTAACATTTTTTTTAGCTTTTTTTATTAGTCAGACATTAGCGATTACCACCTTGGCGGCGGTCATTATTACCACCTGCGCTTGGGCGACGGTCGTCGCGACGCGGACGGTCGTTGCCACCTTGGCGGCGGTCATCACGACGTGGACGGTCGCCACGACGGTCAGAGCCCTGTTGGCCGTTACCGGCTGAACCTGCGGCTGACATACCTGCCAAAGGTGATAAATCGGCTTTGCCGTAAATCTCGCCGTTGCAAATCCACACTTTAACACCCAGAAGACCTACTTTGGTAAGTGCTTCAGCAATGTTGTAGTCAATGTTTGCACGGAAAGTGTGCAGAGGAATACGTCCCTCTTTGTAGCTCTCCGAGCGTGCCATTTCGGCTCCACCCACACGTCCCGAAATCATAACCTTGATACCTTCAGCACCCATACGGATAGAGGAGGCGATAGTGGTTTTGATAGCACGACGGTAAGATACACGACCTTCGACTTGGCGAGCAATGTTATTGCTAACAATCACAGCATCAAGTTCTGGGCGTTTTACCTCGAAGATATTAATTTGAACGTCTTTACCAGTTAGTTTGTGGAGTTCTTCTTTGAGTTTGTCAACTTCTGAACCGCCTTTACCGATAATAATACCGGGGCGAGCTGTTGAGATGGTAACGGTAACGAGCTTTAAAGTACGCTCGATAATAATCTTAGAGAGACTTGCCTTGGCTAAACGGACATTGAGGTATTCACGAATTTTAGCATCCTCTACGAGTTTAGAAGCAAAATCCTTCCCCCCGTACCAAGATGAGTCCCAACCGCGGATAATACCCAAACGGTTAGAAATTGGATTACATTTTTGTCCCATTACTCTTCTGTTACTTTAACTGGTTTAACTTTTTGTTCTAACTTGTCAACGATAATGGTAACGTGGTTAGAACGTTTGCGCACGCGGTGAGCACGACCCTGTGGAGCCGGTTGAACACGCTTTAACTGACGCGCGGAGTCTACAAAAATAGTCTTCACGCACAGCGGTGTGGTTTCTAAGGCTACGCCTTGATTTTTTGCCTCCCAGTTGGCAATTGCCGAGCGGAGTAATTTCTCCAGACGGATTGCTGCATCTTGCTTGCTAAATCGCAGGATACCCAATGCTTTGTTGATTTCAACACCGCGGATAATATCTGCCACTAAGCGCATTTTGCGAGGAGAGGTCGGGCATTCTTTAAGTGAGGCTATCGCCGTCACCTTCTTTGTTGCCTTGAGCTTTTCGGCTCTTATTCTCTTTCTTGCACCCATTGTATACTTAAGGTTTTTCTTTTTTAACTATTACTTCTTCTTGCCACCGTGGCCACGGAAGTTACGCGTTGAGGCAAATTCGCCCAGTTTGTGTCCGACCATGTTTTCAGTTATGTAAACAGGAATAAATTTGTTCCCGTTGTGCACTGCTACTGTATGGCCTACAAAATCTGGAGAAATCATGCTTGCTCTTGACCAAGTCTTGATGACGGTCTTTTTACCACTCTCGTTCTGAGCGAGGATTTTACCCTCTAACTTAGGCTCGATATATGGTCCTTTTTTAAGTGAACGACTCATTTTTTAGCTATTAATTAAGGGTTATTTGGTTGTACGTTTGGTTACTATGAACTTGCTGGTAGTCTTTTTTGGATTGCGAGTTTTGTAACCCTTAGCCAATAGACCCTTGCGAGAACGTGGATGGCCACCCGAGCTACGACCTTCACCACCACCCATTGGGTGGTCGACTGGGTTCATAGACACGCCTCGGTTATGAGGACGACGACCTAACCAACGATTACGACCTGCCTTACCATGTTGTTCCAATGAGTGGTCGGGATTCGACACCGCACCCACCGTAGCACGGCAAGTTGTCAACACCATACGGGTTTCACCCGATGGCAACTTAATAATAGCGTACTTGCCTTCACGGGCCAAAAGTTGCGCATAAGTACCAGCCGAACGTGCCATAATGGCGCCGCGACCAGGCTGAAGCTCAATACAGTGAATCACTGTACCAAGTGGAATTTCGGAAAGGAAAAGAGTGTTACCCACCTCAGGAGCTACGCCTAATCCCGAAATAATAGTTTGCCCTACCTGAAGTCCTGTTGGAGCTACAATGTAACGCTTTTCACCATCGGTATATGCCACAAGTGCAATACGAGCCGAACGGTTAGGGTCATACTCAATGGTTTTTACCGTTGCCTCAAGACCGTCCTTATCGCGAAGGAAGTCAATCAAACGGTAAGCACGCTTGTGGCCACATCCTAAGTAGCGCACAGTCATTTTACCTGAGTTATTACGTCCACCACCACGGCTCTCCAGAGCGCGTACTAGGGATTTTTCTGGCACATTCGTAGTAATATCATCGAAGGTGCCAATAATTTTGTGTCTCTGCCCAGGAGTTGTGGGCTTGAATTTCTTTACTGCCATTTTTTCGTTTAGATATTACCGTAGAAATCTATTTTATCCTCACCACGAAGTGTGACGATAGCTTTTTTGTAATTATTTGCACGACCGGCAAGTAGTCCGGCCTTTGTAAAACGGCTCTTTTTCTTGCCATCGTAACGCATTGTGCCGATTGAATCGACAACAACGCCATACATAGCTTCAATGGCCGCCTTAATCTGCAGCTTATTCGCCCTGCAATCTACTATGAACCCGTAAGCACCCAGCTTTTCGCCCTGAGCGGTCATCTTCTCGGTTAGTATTGGCTTAATTAATATATTCATCTTAATCCTTTATGCAAAAAGTTCGTTTACTGCTTCCACTGCTGTCTCAGCCATGAGTAGGGCTGCGCAGTTCATCACGTCATAGGTGTTCAAAGATTCTGCATTTACCACCTTCACTTTTTCAACGTTGCGAGTCGAAAGAATTAGGTTTGCATCGCTTTGAGCTGTAACTATAAGCAGCTTCTTACCGTCCAACTGAAGAAGTTTGGCTGCTGCCAAAAAATCTTTTGTTTTGGGTGAGTCAAATGTTAGATTGTCAACCACAGTGATTGCATCGGCTTGAGCTTTCATTGCCAAGGCAGAGCGGCGAGCCAGTTGTTTAAGCTTTTTGTTGAGCTTAAAGCTGTAATCACGGGGTACAGGACCGAATACACGACCACCACCTACAAAGATTGGAGCCTTAATAGAACCGCAACGTGCCCCACCGCTACCCTTCTGCTTTTTGAGCTTTTTGGTTGAACCAGCGATTTCAGCGCGTTGTTTTGATTTGTGTGTACCCTGACGTTGAGCAGCCAAAAAGTGCTTTACGTCTAGATAGATTGCGTGGTCGTTTGGTGTGATGCCAAATATTGCATCACTAAGGGTTACTTTTTTAGTTGTCGCTTCGCCCTTGATGTTTTTTACTACAATTTCCATAGGTTACTGCTCAATTAAAACGTAAGACCCCTTTGGTCCCGGAATCGAACCCTTAACAAGGATAAGATTATTTTCGGGAATTACTTTAAGCACTTTGAGGTTTAGTGCTTTGACTTGTGTGCCACCGGTGCGACCTGCCATACGCATACCTTTACGAACCCTTGAAGGCCATGAAGATGCACCCAAAGAACCTGGGTGGCGTTGACGGTTGTGCTGACCGTGTGTTTGACCTCCAACGCCGGCGAAGCCGTGACGCTTCACTACGCCTTGGAAGCCTTTACCCTTGCTGATGCCTGTCACGTCAACCCATTCATTCTCTTCGATGATTTCGGTTGACACAGTTGCGCCAAGGGTCAGGTTGTCGCCAAATGGCTCGAATTCAGCCAATTTGCGCTTTGGAGTGGTGTCCGCTTTTGTGAAGTGACCTACCATTGGTTTGCTGGTGTTTTTCTCTTTTTTGTCGTCATAGGCAAGTTGCAGAGCTGCATAACCGTCTTTTTCAACGGTCTTAACTTGCGTAACTACACAGGGACCAGCCTCGATAACAGTGCATGGGATGTTCTTCCCCTCGGCACTGAAAACGGATGTCATTCCGATTTTTTTTCCAATTAGTCCTGACATTTTTTTGTGTTAAATTACTCTTATTTCCCCTATTTATCAAAGTCTTATACGTGGGGATACCGCATAAAACAGAGCGCAAAGGTAGCAATAATTATCAAAGTGCCAAAATTTTTCATTAAAATCTTTAAAATAAAACATGGTTAAAATAAAATAAGTATTTATGCTTAGTTGGAATAGGTTTTTGAACTAACAATTTGTTTGTAGTCTAGCAGTACTTTTGCAACATTAAAATATAGTGAGAAAATGGGTAAATATTATGATATGTTAATGGAGGATGTACGGATGAAAGAGGGCCTTACATCGTGCATGAATTGTGGAATTTGCACGGGGCTTTGTCCAGCTGCAGAATTTTACGATTACGACCCACGTAAAATCACCGACATGGTGCAGTCTAAGAATGACGAGGTAATCGAAAAATTGCTCCATTCCGAAACCATTTGGTATTGTGGCCAATGTATGTCATGCCGTCCGCGTTGTCCTCGCGGTAACACCCCTGGTTATATTATCCAAGCTTTGCGGTCACTATCGCAAAGGCTTGGTTTTTTTGTCGACTCCGAAAAGGGGAGGCAGCAGATTGCCCTCAAGCGTTCGGTGGGGCATAATATTCTAAATACTGGTTATTGCCTCAAGCCTAAGTTGGTTGACCCCGACTTGCACCCCGAGCAGGGGCCAGTATGGCGTTGGGTTTACGACCACGACCAGGATGTCTTTGACCGTTTTGGTGAAAACTATAATAAAATAGGTGTTGGGGCTATGCGTCTGCTGGACGATGAGTCGCTGGGCGAGCTCCATCGTATCTTTGATGTTTCGGGTGGCACTGAGTTTTTTGATACCATAGAACGTTTTTCCGACCAAAAAGCTCGTGAGATGGGGTTTGATGGTGTGTCGGATGAATATGTTAAATATACCTTTACTACTAATAGTGGTAACCATTAAAATCAAGTTATGAAAAGAAGCTGGAACGATTATCAAAAAAATATTGCCGACAACGATTATTATTATGTGCGTAGCTGTATACGCCAGAATTTTTGGCCTGGTTCTGAGGCTGCTTTTTTGGATATCATGCGTAATGATTTGGGGCGAGTCGTGCACGAGGATGCCAACCACACCTCTTGCACGGGTATCGGTTACCACTCCGATATTGTCCCTTTGGAGACAGTGATGACTGTTGTGGCGCGCCAATTTGCTCTGATGACTGAGGCTGGCTTCGAGAATTTTGTCCCTTCGTGCATTACCTCTTTTGGGGTCTATTCCGAAACTTTGGAACTTTGGCACGACTTCCCAGAGATGGAAGCCAAGACACGCGAAAACCTTTTTAAGGCCACGGGGCGCGAATTTAAAGTGCCTGCCAATTTGGCCCACACCTCGGACGTGATGTTTCACCACCGTGCTGATATAGCTGCTCGGGCAAAGCATCTTTTGGTGAATCAGCTCACTGGCGAGCCGCTTCGTGGGGTTGAACACATTGGTTGTCATTATGCCAAAATCTTCCCTAAGCGTGGTGTTGGAGGTCAGGAGTTTCCCTATGTTTTGGCTGGTATGATTGAGGCCTGGGGAGGACAGGTGGTCGACTATCCCGAACGTCGTCACTGTTGTGGTTTTGGCTTTCGTAACTATTTGGTACAGGCCAATCGTGGTTATTCGGTGGCCAATTCGCGCAAGAAGTTCGAGTCTATGGCCCCCTTTAAACCCGATTTTATCTTGACTAACTGTCCTGGTTGCCCTGTCTTTCTTGATAGGTGGCAATATGCGGTGCAGCAGATGGAGGGGCTAACCTATGGGCAAGATGGCCATGGTATACCAGTGCTTACATACGAAGAGTTGGCGGGCTTGGTTTTGGGCTATGACCCTTGGGACCTTGGTCTGCAGATGCATCAGGTGGCTGTGGAGCCTTTGCTGGTCAAGTTGGGGGTGGAGTACGACCCTGCAGCTAAATATTTGGGCAAGAATGGTAAATACATAGGTCAGCCAGAGGCTACACCTATTGGAATATATAACGAGTAAGTATGAGTAAAAAAGTTATTATTGTAGGAGCAGGGGTGGCAGGAATGCAGTCGGCCATAACGCTTAGTGAGTTAGGTATTGAAGCTGTGGTCTTTGACAAGACCGATAAAATTGGTGGCAAGCTCACCATGTGGGATAGGCTCTTCCCAACGATGACCCCCGCCAAGGAGGTCTTGGACGAACTTACCTCTAAGTTCGAGGCTTCTGGGGCCAAGGTGAGATTGAATACCACGATAAATAATATTCTCGAGGGGGGGAGTGGAGTTGAATTGGGCGATGGCACCACTGAAAAGGCCGATGCTGTAATTATTGCTTCTGGTTTTGATATTTTTGAAGCCGAGCTTAAAGAGGAGTATGGCTATGGGGTCTATGACAATGTCATCACTACGGTCGATTTGGAGCGGATGTTTCGAGAGAATAAGGTTGAGATGGTTGATGGGCAGAAACCTAAGACAGTGGCTTTTTTACACTGTGTGGGCTCGCGCGATGAGAAGGTAAACCAACGCCACTGTTCTCGAGTGTGCTGTATCACGGGTGTCAAACAGGCCATCGAAATCAAGCAGGCTATACCTGGGGCCGAGGTCTATGGTTTTTATATGGATATGCGTATGTTTGGACCTGGTTACGAGGAGCTGTATCGTCAGGCCCAACAAGAATATAATATCCATTTTGTGCGTGGGCGTATCTCCGAGGCTTCGCAGACCATTGATGGTCGTGTTAAAATCAAGGCTGAGGATACCCTTATTGGTCGTCCGATGACTATGACTGTTGATATGCTTGTGTTGGCTGTGGGTATGAAGGCTGCCAAGAGCAATGCCGACTTTGCCCGTTGCCATGGGGTAGAGCTTTATTCTAGTAACTTTATACGTCCGCTGACCCAGTTTACCCAAAGTGTCTGCTCTGCTGAACCACGTATCTTTTATGCTGGTACAGTCACCGCTCCCAAAAACATAGGCGAGAGCATTAATGAAGGTATAACCGCTGCCTATAAGGTGGCTCAAACTTTTGGTAAGTTATGAGCATAAGTTGGGGCTATACTATCACTGTGCCTCGTTCGATGAACTTGGATACCAATGATATGACTTTTTCGCGTGAGCTTTTGCTACGCTATCCAGAGTTGCAGGCTTGTATTGCCTGTGGAGCTTGTACGGCCACTTGTACCGCTGGTGCGCTTACTGATTTCAATATACGTCAGTTGCAGACTCTGGTTCGTCGTGGCGAGTACGCCAAGGCTGCCGCTGACCTGGATAAATGTATGCTCTGTGGCAAGTGTACGCTTTGTTGTCCGCGTGGTATCAACACCCGTGGGTTGATACTTTTTCTAAGACGTAATCTGCCATCAAAACAGTAAATTATGGAACATTTTAGATACTTTGTTTTACCATTTTATGTAGGGGCTCTCTTTTTGGGAGTTGTCTTGGTGGCCACCTATGTCAGGTGGTTTTGGCAGCTACCCAGCGAGGATAAAAAACGGTTTACCCGTTCGTTGCCAACCAAGGCTACTTTCCGCTCAATTGCCGAATGCTTCAACGAATCTCTATTGCATCTCAAGATTTGGCGGCGCAACCCTCTGTTGGGTTATATGCACACCAGCTTTGCCTTGGGGTGGTTTTTGTTAATATTGGTGGGTTTTATTGAGACCTTAGTCTACTTTAAAGGAGCCAATGTCCCTCTTTATGTGGATATCTTCTTTTCTTACTACGTTCATCCGTTTTTTGTCCGTGCTTTTAACTTCTCATTTATCAAGGACTTCCTGCTGCTCATTATTTTGTTGGGTATCGTTTTAGCACTCTTTAAGCGTTGGCGTTCCAGACTGATGGGGCTTCATCACACCACCAAACATAATCTGCCCAACCGTGTGGCTCTCACTGCCTTGTGGCTTATTTTCCCAGCCCGCTTTTTGGCCGAGAGTATGACCAGTGGGGTTATTCACCGTTTTGGAGGCATCACTTGGTCGCTCTCTGAGCAGGCTTCGGTTGTGGCTCCTGGGGCTGGTTGTGGTAGCTTTTTGACCGACTCTTTTGGTGATTTTCTGGCAACGTTCTTGCCAGGCAACGTCCTATTCTATGGTGAGCTTCCCTCTTGGTGGCTCTACTCATTGGCTTTGGGTGTATTTTTCTTTGCCCTGCCTTTTTCGCGCTATATGCACATCTTCACCGAGGTTCCGCTCATCTTTTTGCGTAATGCTGGAGTGCATAGTTCCGAGCAGCAGAGCTCTTATGATAAGTTCCAGATTGATGCCTGCTCGTCGTGTGGTATCTGTATTGACCCCTGCCAGTTGCAGAGTGCAGCCGACCAGCAAGGTGTGCAATCGGTCTATTTTCTGCGCGATAGACGTTACTCTCATCTTACCCTTGACTTACTTGACAACTGCCTCATGTGTGGCCGTTGCTCCCAGGCCTGTCCAGTTGGGGTTGAGCAAAATATGTTGCGTCTTAATAGTCGTGCCTTGGTGGCCAAGGAGTGCTCGGTCGACCGCTACTCTTACCTTAAGGGCCATGATAACTCGGCAGGGCAGGGCCATGTAGGCTATTTTGCTGGTTGTATGACCCTGTTAACGCCAAAAATCTTGCGGGCTATGGGGCAGATTTTTGAAGCCTCAGGCGAGCAGGTTTGGTGGGCTGACAAAGATGGCGGAGTTTGCTGTGGTCGTCCTCTTAAACTTTCGGGTGAGATTGAGGCTGCCCACCGTATGATGGATTACAACCGCGAGCTTTTTACCACTCATGGCATCACTACTTTGGTCACCTCGTGCCCCATATGTCTGAAGGTGTTTCGTGAGGATTATAATCTGCAAGGTGTCGAGGTTCTTCACCACACCGAATATATCGACCGTCTAATAGCTCAAGGGCGCCTTAAAGTTCAGCATAGTGAGACTCTACTTACCTACCACGACCCGTGTGAACTTGGGCGTGGTTTGGGTATCTATGCTGCTCCGCGGAGTGTACTGCGCAGTGTGGCTAAACTTGTTGAGCCGCAGCAGACGGCCGCTGGGGCTCTCTGTTGTGGCTATTCTTTGGCCAATACAGCCCTAGATGACACTGCTCGGCAAAAGATAGGTCAGAGTGTGGCTACGGCTTTTGAGGCCACAGGAGCTCAAGGCATTGTAACGGCCTGTCCGCTCTGCAAAAAGGGTATATCTCGTTCAAGTAAATTACCTGTTGAGGATATTTCTGAATTAGTTGCCAAAAATCTATTATCTTTGCATTAATAATTTAAATTCTATTCTCATGGTTATAGGTATTGGTGCTGCACTTATTGATATGTTAGTGGATATCCCATCTGACGAACTTCTCAAAACTTTGGGCTACGCCAAGGGGTCTATGTCATTGGTTGATGCTCAGGAGCACCATAATATTTTGCCCCATATTGAGGGCTTTGCGTGTAGTATTGCCTCTGGAGGCTCTTCGGCCAACACCGTTAATGGGGTGGCTAATTTGGGTGCTGCGGCGGGTTTTATTGGTTGTGTGGGTGTTGATGAGTATGGGCGTATGTTCAAAGCAGACCAAGAGGCTAACCACATTTCCAGCCGTTTGATTGAGCGCGAGGGTGAGAACACAGGTTGTGCTATGGCTCTAATTTCGCCTGACTCTGAACGCACTTTCGCCACCTATCTGGGTGCCTCTACATCGCTTAAGGCTGAATATCTGACTCCCGAAATGTTCGATGGTTACAAAGTGCTTTTTATTGAAGGTTATCTGCTTTATAACGAGGTTCTTATCGAGCGTGCTATGCTTTTGGCCAAGCGTCAGGGGCTACTGGTGGCTCTGGATTTAGCCAGTTATAATATTGTTAACGAACATAAGGATGTAATTAAACGTCTGGTGGCCAAATATGTTGATATTATTTTTGCCAATGAGGACGAAGCGCGTGCCTATACCGACCTTGAGGCCGAGCAGGCCTTGGAGCAGATTGTGTCTCAGTGTCCCATTGCTGTGGTTAAGTTGGGTGTTCGCGGTTCGTTGATAGCTCGTGGGTCCGAGCGTTACAAGATTGGGGTTATTCAGGAGTGTATCTCACGAGATAAAACTGGCGCAGGTGACCTTTATGCCGCAGGCTTCCTCTATGGGTTGACCCAAGGCTTACCTTTGGAGGTGTGTGGTGAGATAGGTTCTATCCTTTCGAGCTACGTGGTTGAGGTTGTGGGGCCGAAGATGGGCTCCAAGACTTGGGCTAAAATTCGCGAGAAGGTATCCGACCTTCAGCAACGCCAAATTAGCGGAGCCGCTACCTACTAAATAGTCGCTCCATAAAAACCTAATTTCAGCCGATACGAATTTTCAATTTTCACGTCTTGCATTCTCGCGACTGTGTTCGTAAGTTTATTTTTTATTATTGCTGTCCGGTAAAATTCAAATAGCCATAATTTCTTATGTGAGAATGCCGAGTATAGCCATTTTCGCAAGAGATTTCAAAAGTAAGCCCCCCTAATCAAATAAAGTTGGTTCTGGCGGTGATAGATTACGTTGAGCGATTATTTCCATCCACGCATTTTCGGGGTTTTCGCAAAACCGATATATATCGATGTAGTACATCAAAGTTTGTCGTATCATCGTCACAAGATTGGAGAAGCTGGCTTAATGGTCAAAACGGTGCGTGAAACCGCCATAACCGTTTGATTTTATT
>JAVVSB010000017.1:0-37334 GCA_036654415.1 Mucinivorans sp.
ATTACACAATAGAGATTTTGAATATATGGCTGAGTGAGAAACGCTATAAGAATGGTTATTTATCGCTAAGAAAGAAACCCATAATCCACATATTTTGAGCGCAAAAAAAAGAGCACCCATTTACATAGATGCTCTTTTGTTGAATTATTCGGTGAAATAATTACTCTGTCACAGGTGTCACAGAAACGTAAGACCTGCCTTCAGCCTTTTTCTTGAAGCTCACTGTCCCTTCGACCAGTGCAAACAACGTATGGTCTTTACCAATACCTACGTTTTCGCCTGGATTATGAACAGTACCTCTTTGACGTACTAAAATGTTACCTGCCTTGGCTAACTGACCTCCGAAGAGTTTAACACCAAGACGTTTGCTTTCTGATTCACGGCCGTTCTTGGAACTACCGACTCCTTTTTTGTGTGCCATCTCTTATTCTTCAGTTTTTGGGGTTTCCTTTTTAGGTGCTGCTTTGGCCTTTACGTTGATGGAGTTAATCTCAATCTGAGTAAGACATTGGCGGTGACCATTCTTTACTTGATAGCCCTTGCGTCGTCTCTTTTTGAAAACAATTACCTTGTCGTCTTTTAAGTGACGGAGCACTGTGGCTTCGACTGTGGCGTCTTGCACTGAAGGTGCGCCAACTTTAACCTTTCCGTCGTCATCAATAAGCAGGACTTTATCGAAGCTCAGCGCAGTACCTTCGGCACTGCTCAGACGGTTAACATAGAGCTTACGACCTTTTTCAACTTTGAATTGAAAACCTGCAATTTCTACAATTGCGTACATTTACGATTGTTTTTAGTTATATTCAATAGAGCCGACAAAGGTAGTGATTTTTTGCCACCAACCAAATATTTTTCACTATTTTTTGATAAATTTACGTGGCTTAACCATATTTTCGGGTCGAAGCACCTCTTCGAGCTCCTCACGGCTCATGAGTTTCTTCTCCAGCACCAAATCATAGATACCCTTACCCGAGGCCAAAGCCTCAGCAGCAAGCTCTGTCGAGACATCATAGCCCAAATAGGGGTTGAGTGCCGTAACTAGACCAATACTATTGTAGACCATATGACGCAGATGTTCCACATTGGCCGTAATGCCGTCAACGCACTTCAAACGTAGGGTATTCATGGCATTAATCAACATCTCAATGCTCTCGAACATACTGTGCACAATGATAGGCTCCATTACGTTGAGCTCCAGCTGGCCAGCCTCAGCCGCAAAAGTGATGGTTAGATCATTACCAAAAACCTTGAAAGCCACCTGATTAACAACTTCAGGGATAACTGGATTCACCTTTCCAGGCATGATGGTCGAACCAGGTTGCATGGCTGGAAGGTTGATTTCATTTAGCCCTGTGCGTGGGCCACTGCTAAGTAAACGCAAGTCATTGCAAATTTTGGATAGCTTAACGGCCAGACGTTTTACGGCCGAGGAGTAGATTACAAAGGCACCAGTATCATTGGTGGCCTCAATCATATTAGTGGCCGCCTTTATTGGCCAACCCGTTATTTCGCGCAAATTGGCTACACAAAGTGGGGTGTAGTCGGGGTCAGAATTAATACCAGTGCCGATGGCCGTAGCCCCCATATTGACCTCCAAAAAGAGATTCACATTGCTACGCAAGCGCTCCAACTCCTCTTCAAGGTTGGCCGCATGGGCCTCGAACTCCTGCCCCTGGGTCATCGGAACGGCATCCTGAAGCTGTGTACGCCCCATTTTAATAACCGATGAAAATTCACGACCCTTTGCCCGAAACGACTCCACAATGCGCTGTACAGCCTCAATAAGGCGTTCGTTGGAGTATAGAAGTGCTATCTTGACCGCTGTTGGGTAGGCATCATTGGTCGATTGGCTCATATTGACGTGATTATTGGGGTGGACGAATTTATATTCGCCACGTTGATGGCCCAGAATTTCCAGGGCACGGTTGGCTATAACCTCGTTGGCGTTCATGTTAGTGGAAGTACCAGCACCCCCTTGAACCATGTCAACCACAAAGTGGTCGGAGAGTTTGCCACGACGAATCTCCTGACAGGCCTTGATGATGGCATCGGCAATCTGCGGTTTGAGTATCCCCAAGTCAGCGTTGGCCCTAGCAGCAGCCTCCTTAACGATGGCCAAACCCTGGATTAGGGCAGGGAAGAAGTAGAGACGCACACGTGAAATGTGGAAGTTTTCCATAGCACGCATAGTCTGAATACCAAAATAATACTCCACAGGAACCTCGCGGTTGCCCAATAAATCGTGCTCAGTGCGGGTCTTACCCGAGAGAGGCATTTTTGTAATATCCATTTTATACAAATAATTAATTAATAGTTTTCAACTGATAAATTAAGAAAATTAAAACCAAAGTTACTAACTTTTTCTGAAATTTTCAACTTTTAGCAACATTTTAGCTTTTAATTTGTTTTTAGTGTTAGTGACCTCTAGGGTGACATTTTAGAATATCCTAACAAAGATAGATATATAATTGCGTAAATAAAAATTGGATTACACGAAAAATCTTGGCGCAAAAAAAACAGCCGTGTGATTGAAACCACGGCTGTTTTTACGATAAAATAATCAACTAATGCCCTGAGAGTAGGACGGCCATCTCCTGCTGCACGCTGTGTGCGGCATTGGCTGCTGCAGTGGCAAAATCGAGACCATTACTAGCATATATAATGGCACGTGAGGAGTTGACTATAAGCCCACAGTGGTCGGTAGCCCCGTAGCGGTATACCTGCTCGAGCGACCCGCCTTGGGCCCCCACCCCAGGCACCAGCAAAAAGTGGTCGGGGACAATGGCACGTATGGAGCCTAGCTCCTGGGCCTTGGTGGCCCCCACCACATACATTGTATTCTCAGCCGAGCCCCATCCTGAGGTGGTACGTAACACCTTTTCGTATAATTTTTCACCAGAGACAAGCCTTTGCAACTCGAAATCTTCGGCCGAAGGGTTCGAGGTCAGAGCCAGTATAACGGCCCACTTACCTTCGTACTTAAGGAAAGGGTCAATACTGTCGCGCCCCATATAGGGGGCCAAAGTGACGGCATCGACACCCGCCTGATTGAAAAAAGCACGAGCATACATGGCACTTGTGTTACCTATATCACCGCGCTTGGCATCGGCAATGATAAACTGCTCGGGATAGTTTGCCTTGATGTACTCCACCGTGCGCACAAACGACTCCCACCCTCGAGCCCCGTGCTCTTCGTAGAAGGCTAGGTTGGGCTTGTAGCTCATGGCGTATGGGGCCGTGGCATCAATGATGGCTCGGTTGAACTCAAAAATGGGGTCATCCGTGGCAAGAAGATGCTGCGGAATCTTCTGTATATCACAATCAAGCCCCACACACAGAAAGCTGTGTTTGAGGCTTATTTGTTCAAAAATTTGTTGTCTATTCATTTCAAAAGCACCTATTTGTAAGATACAATAAGGACTTTCGAGTTTTTCCAGAATGCGTTTTTGTCGGTGATGACAATCTCCTCTACCATATTTTTAGCTCCTAAGACCATCATGTATGATGATTCGGGATGTGAGCTTACGATTTTAGCTTTCTTGCCGCCAACCTTCACGCGCTCAAGGGTACGCATATCGCCTTTGGTGAATTTGCTCATGTCGCCTGCGTTACGTCCTAGAACAGCTGTGCGGCCAATGAACCCCTCTTTGTCAATAATTTCGGCCTTCATCAACTCTTTTTCTACGCCAATGACATAGTACACTGTGTTAAGCTCTTCGGTCTTTTGGGCCACTTCGCCCTTGAGCTCTGTTTTTTCACCTTCTAGCGAACGGATATTGTCGGTAAGTTTGCCCACTTCTATATTTAGGCTCTCTACCTTTTGAGCCAGCTCAGCAATCTCACCATTCTTGGATTCGATTTGCCCTTGAAGAGAGTTTACCAAGTTATCCAACGCTTCAATGCGCATACCTGCCTCTTTAAGTTTTTTCTGAGTGTATTTCAGACTGGCAATTTGTTGGCGATTTTTCTCTAATAAATCCGAAATAGCAGCAATATTATCTTGGATTTCGGCTTTGGCTGTGCGGGTAATTTCGCCCGAGGATTGAGAGGTCACCAATTTTTCGCGCTGCGAAATTTGGCTTAGTCCGCTTGCAATTTCGTCAATGCTCATAAAAGCATCGTTCAGAATAGAATCTTTTTGGGCCACAACCATAGCCAAAGAATCTTTCTCAGAGGTTGTCTTAGCCAGTTCGGCTTTATTACCACAAGCGCTCAGGCCCAAGGCAATAGCAAGTGTTAGGATAATTTTTTTCATTTTATTTTAAGTAAATTATTGGTTTCGGTGCGGCAAAGTTATGTAAAAAAAGTGTACATTTGTCCCTTGGAATGAAAATATCAGAAAAATTTAAATCTGGCAAAACACTTTTTGCCTTTGAACTTCTGCCCCCACTTAAGGGACAGAGTATAAGCAATATATTTGAGACCGTTGAACGGCTCAAAATTTACGACCCCGCCTACATCAACATCACCTACCACCAACAACAGACCGAATTGGTGGAGATGGGTGGCGGAATGCTAGAGAGGCGCACGGTACGCAAACGTCCAGGCACGGTGGCCATTGCCGCCTCCATCGCCTCACGTTATGGTATTGATGTAGTGCCACACCTTATTTGCGGTGGTTTCTCGCGTTCCGACATTGAGGATATGCTCATTGATTTGAGCTTCTTGGGTATTGATAATGTATTGGCCCTAAGGGGTGATAGCCAAAGTGGAGAGCGGAGCTTTACGCCCCATAGTAAGGGTCATACCCACGCCTGCGAATTGGTGAGTCAGATTATGGAGATGAATAGTGGCCATTACCTTGACACTTCATTACTTCAGGCTCGTGCTACCGATTTTTGTATTGGGGTGGCTGGCTACCCCGAAAAACATATTGAAGCCCCCAACTTCACCACCGATATCGACAACCTTAAACATAAGATTGACCTAGGGGCTCAATATGTAGTAACTCAGATGTTTTTCGACAACAGTCACTATTTCTCCTATGTCGAAAAATGTCGTCTTGCAGGTATCACCGTACCAATTGTGGCAGGGCTGAAACCCTTTTCCACGGCGCGGCAGCTCACGCTTTTGCCACAAACTTTCGGCTTAGACCTACCCGAGGGACTTTCGGCACAAGTTTTGAATCACATTAACGACGCGGCAGCCATTCGCCAAATCGGCACTCAATGGGCCATAGACCAAGGGCTTGAGCTAATGGCCGCTGGGGTGCCCGCTCTACACTTCTACACAATGGGGAATGCCGACAACATAGTTCAAGTGGCTGGAGCATTGTTCTCAAAATAAGTTTAATTTTATTATCTTTGCGTAACATGAATAGTTGTTTTAAAATTTCGGGGGTTGGGGTTGCACTTATCACTCCGTTCGATGAATTAATGGGCGTCGACTATGAAGCTTTGACCCGTTTAATAGATTCAGTCACCGCTGCAGGTGTCGATTTTTTGGTGGTTTTGGGCACCACAGGCGAACCCGCCACGCTGACCAAGGCCGAAAAGAGACAAGTAGTGGCACACTGTGTGGCTCACTCGCGCCTACCCATTGTGGTGGGAATTGGTGGCAACAACACCGCTCAGGTGATTGAAGATATTCTGGACACTGACCTCACAGGGGTGAGTGCTATACTAAGCGTGGCACCCTATTATAATAAGCCAAATCAGGCTGGTATTTACGCCCATTTTGCGGCCATTGCACAGGCCTCACCACTACCTGTGATTCTCTACAACGTCCCTGGCCGCACAGGAGTCAATATGAATTATTGTACTATCCTACGTTTGGCTCATGATTTTAGAGGCAAAATTATCGCTATCAAAGAGGCTTCGGGCAATATGAGCCAGGTGGCCTATCTGCTGCGTGGGCGAGAAGAGGGCTTTGCCGTTATCTCGGGCGATGATAACACCACCCTGCCTTTGGTGGCCTTGGGTGGCGATGGAGTTATCTCAGTGAGTGTGAATGCCTTCCCCGAAAAATTCACAAAGATGGTTCATGCCGCCATAGGTGGTGATTTTGCCACAGCCAGGAGTCTGAACATGGAGCTATATGGGGCTACAGATATGCTCTTTGAAGAGGGTAATCCTGTGGGGGTGAAGGCTGCATTGGCTTGCAAAGGCATGATTACTAACAAGCTTCGCCTGCCTTTGGTAGAGTCTTCTGAAAAACTAAATGAAAAATTGGCCGCTGAAATCAAGAAATATGGTCTCTAAAAAAACTATTACGCTCCTATGTGCCGTGTTGCTTGTGGGCCTCTCTTGGGCCGGTCCGCCAAGCGAACCGATTAAGCCCGATTTTGACAAGATAGAGCTTCAGATTAGTGACCCCGTGTCGCCACTTTTCTACCCCATATTGATGAGTCGATATATTTCGGGCGATAGTACGCTCACGGCCACCGACTACCACTACTTATATTATGGGTATGTGTTCCAAGAGGGGTATAAACCGCTTATGGATAGCCCATACAGCGATTCGTTGAGTTTTGAGTTCGGCCGTCGTACCTCTTCGCAATTCTCCACCTACGAGCGCATGGTACGTTATGCTCGCGGAGTGGTCAAAGACCGCCCCTTCTCCATGCGCGATTTGAACGCTCTGGCCTATGGTCTGAAATTGATGGGGAAGCAGGAGTTGGCACGCATGGAGATGCGCAAGATAGAGATGATAGACAGCACCATTAGAGCCACTGGTACAGCCCTTACACTGCAGAGCCCATGGTACATAATATATATGAACGATGCCGAAGATGTGCTGAACCTGATGAATGCCAACTATGCGCGCGCCATTATGATATCCTCTCAGGTGGCCTTTATTCCAGTTAACAACCTCATCGACATCGGTTACCGCAACCCCAAGCAGAGAGGATTCTATTTTGATTATCACCAAATCTACTTGCGTCGTCCCGACTATTTAGATGGGCCAAACCGCCCCAAACGCAAGATGGAGCTCAATCCTTATTATAACCCTAAATCTAAACTAAATACTCTTCCAAAATAATGTACGACTTAATAGTAATAGGTAGTGGCCCTGGAGGTTATGCTGCTGCCATACGTGGCTCACAATTAGGAATGCGAGTGGCTGTTGTGGAACAGAATGAGTTGGGCGGGGTCTGCCTCAATTGGGGCTGCATACCAACAAAAGCTCTACTGAAAAGTGCTTCAGTGTTGGACTATGCCCGCCACGCTGGAGATTATGGAGTACTAACGGGCGAAGTGGCCCCTTGTATCGAGAAAATAGTGGCTCGTTCACGCGCTGTGGCCGCCCAAATGAGTAAAGGGGTTGAGTTCTTGATGAAGAAAAACTCTATTGAGGTGATTGCTGGCACTGGGGGCATTACAGCTCATGGCATGGTCGAGGTCGATGGTAAAACCATAGAGGCCAAGAATATAATCATAGCCACAGGGGCGCGTCCAAGAGCCCTACCCAATATTCCAATCGATGGTTCGCGAGTGATTGACTCCCGAGGGGCATTGCTTATGGAGCGAATTCCCACCTCAATGGTGGTTATTGGCTCTGGTGCCATTGGAGCTGAGTTCGCAACATTTTTTAATATTATGGGCACCAAGGTAACCTTGGTGGAGTTTGCCGACAGGGTGGCTCCACTAGAGGATGCCGATATATCTGCAGCCCTGGAGCGCGCCATGCGCAAATCTAAGATAACCGTTATGACCTCGGCCCAGGTGACTAGAGTCGATGAGTCAAAAGTCTATATCTCAGGCAAAAAAGGCGACATAGAGCTTGAGACACAAGTAGTGCTCAGTGCAGTGGGTATTGCCGCAAATATCGAAAATTTAGGGCTTGAAGAGGCTGGTATTCAAACTGAGCGGGGTAAGATTGTGGTCAACGACCACTACCAAACCACGCGTTGCAATATCTACGCTATTGGCGACGTAATTGCCACCCCTGCCTTGGCCCATGTGGCCACGGCCGAAGCCATAGTCTGTGTTGAACATATCGCAGGTCTAAATCCAAAACCCATCGATTATAAGACCATACCATCTTGTATTTACACCTCTCCCGAGGTTAGTTCGGTGGGGTTGACCGAGGCCCAGGCTCTGGAACGGGGCTACGAGGTGCGTGTGGGCAAATTCCCCTATACAGCATCGGGTAAGGCCACATCAGCTGGTGCACGTGATGGAATGGTGAAGTTGGTATTCGATGCCACGAGCGACAAACTGCTTGGGGCCCATATGTTGGGGCTTAACGTGACAGAGCTTTTGGGTGAGCCAACGATGGCTATACAGTGGGGGTTGACAGCCAAAGATATAATGGGTATGATACACTCCCATCCAACGATGTATGAAGCTATTGCTGAAGCTGCTGCAGCTTCGCACAACGAAGCAATACACTTGTAGGCCATGACAATTCAGCAACAAAAAGAGAAGCGGCTGTCGGCGGCACGCCGTGCCACAAGCGAAACCCTATCGGCTGTTTCTGAACAGCTGGGGGTGATGCCTCCTCAAGCTTTGGAGCTAGAGCAGGCGGTGCTTGGGGCATTGATGCTCGAAAAGAATGCCATCCTCGGTGTTCAGGAGATATTGCGTGCCGAGAGCTTTTATAGAGAGGCTCATCAGATTATCTATCAAGCTATTTTAGACCTTTCGGCCGCCATCGAGCCTATCGACCTACTCACCGTGGGGCAGCAGCTCCAAAAAAAGGGGCAGTTGATTGAGATTGGGGGACCCACCTATTTGGTGAGCCTTACCCAAAAGGTAGGTTCGGCAGCTCACGTGGAATCACACGCCAAAATTGTGGCGCAAAAATATGTTCAACGTCAACTTATTACCGCCTCGACAGATATTCAAAAACGTTCTTTCTCAGATGAGTACGACGTGGTGGAGTTGATGAGCTTTGCCGAGGAGGAGATTTTTAAAATTGCCGAAAGCAACATAAAGCGCGACGTGCAGAGTGCGGCCGAAATTGTGAGCAAGGCCATGAAGAAAATCGAAGAGGCCTCGCAAAAGCCCGATGGCATGAGTGGCGTACCCTCTGGTTTTACGGATATTGACCGTCTGACACTGGGGTGGCAACCATCTGACCTGGTGATTATTGCTGCGCGTCCATCGATGGGCAAGACAGCTTTTGTGCTCTCCTTGGCTCGTAATGTAACGGTGGAGCATAACCGTGCAGTGGCTTTTTTCTCGTTGGAAATGAGCTCTGTACAGCTTATCACCCGTCTGATTATTGGAGAGAGCGGACTCGATTCGCAGAGCATTAAGAATGGCCGCCTAACCCCCGACCAGTGGAAACACCTTGAGGTGTCGATTAAGCCACTGTCAGCGGCCCCACTCTTTATTGACGACACACCTGCCCTAAGCATTTTTGAATTCCGCTCCAAGGCGCGTCGCCTTAAGTTGCAACACAACGTGGAGCTGATAGTCATTGACTACCTCCAACTTATGACCGTTGGTATCTCAACAGGCGGTGGTAACCGTGAGCAGGAGGTGGCCCTGATTTCACGCTCGCTAAAGGCCATTGCCAAGGAGCTAGATGTGCCCATTTTGGCCCTCTCACAGCTAAACCGCTCAGTAGAGAGCCGCGGAGGCAACAAACGGCCTCAGCTAAGCGACCTTCGTGAATC
Source organism: Mucinivorans sp. (assembly GCA_036654415.1). Lineage (GTDB taxonomy): Bacteria > Bacteroidota > Bacteroidia > Bacteroidales > Rikenellaceae > Mucinivorans. Next base: position 9,566 of record JAVVSB010000017.1, read on the forward strand.
TGGCGCGATTGAACAAGATGCTGATATAGTGAGCTTTATACACCGCCCTGAATATTATGGAATGACCACCAACGAAGACGGAACCTCGACAGCGGGACTGGCCGAAATTATCTTTGCCAAACACCGTAATGGGGCTTTGGATGTCATCAAATTGCGTTTCCGTGCCGAGCAGGCCAAATTCGTAGACTGGGACGACAGTGGTTTCGGAAATATAACCTCCTTAAACAGTAGCTATATGGAGGTCGATTCGAGTGGCTTCGATGATGGCTTCGACGATTTAAGTGCCGCTCAGGGGCGTGTGGCTATTGAGCCCCCTTTTTAACAAGATAACACAAACCAAAAATAAATTAAGATGAAAAACTTACTACTTTTAGCCTTCGCGGCTCTCTTTGTCTGTAGTTGTGGCAAGATGGTTCAGGCCGACACAGTTGCCATTATTCCGCAACCTGTCCATCTGGAGATGGGAAAAGGGACCTTTGTCCTTTCCGATGCCACCAAAGTAACCTACCCAGCGGGTAATGAATTCCTGGAACGGGCTGCCAAAGCCATTGCTGAACGGTTGGGCGAGGTTGTGGGCTCACCACTTAAGGTCGAGACCGAGGGCAAAGAAGCAGACAATACAATTGTACTGAAAGTAGCTGACGATTCACTTAAGGCCGAAGGGTATAAGATGGAGATTGAGGATAATGAGATTGAGATAGAGGCCGTGGACTACAACGGCGCCTTTTACGCCCTGCAATCTTTGCTGCAATTGATGCCCACGGAGGTCTATGCAGGTGGCAAGGTGGCCTCTAAGGTGGCCATCCCACAACTTAAAATCACGGACTATCCACGTTTTGAATGGCGCGGAATGCACCTTGACGTATCGCGTCACTTCTTTGATGCCCAAAGCGTTAAAAAATATATCGACTTTTTGGCCATGCACAAACTCAACCGTTTCCACTGGCATCTGACCGACGACCAAGGGTGGCGAATGGAGAGCAAAAAATACCCTTTGCTGACCGAAAAATCAGCTTGGCGTGTTGACCGCAATTCGCAACCTTGGGACGACCGCAAACCCTTGGATAGCGCTGCAGGCGAAAAGGCCACCTATGGAGGGTTCTACACCCAAGATGAGATACGAGATATAGTGGCTTATGCTGCCAAGCGTGGCATTGCTGTGGTGCCCGAAATAGAGATGCCAGGCCACTCAAGCGAAGTATTTGCAGCCTATGGCAACCTCTCGTGTTTGGGTGTGCAGCAGCAGGTAACTCCAGGGGGTTACTATCCTACCGATATGGCAACCTGCTTTTGCGCAGGTAACGAGGAGTCGTTTACCTTCTTGGAGGGTATAATAGACGAGGTGATTGAACTATTCCCTGATGCCCCATATATCCACATTGGAGGCGACGAAGTGGACAAACGTTTTTGGAGCAGTTGCCCTAAGTGTCAGGCTCGTATGCGTGCTGAGGGGTTAAAATCGGTTGATGAGTTGCAGAGCTACTTTATCAAACGTATGGAAAAATATATCAATGGCAAGGGCAAACGTATTATCGGCTGGGACGAAATCCTAGAGGGAGGCGTTGCTCCAGATGCCACGGTGATGAGTTGGCGCGGAATTGCGGGGGGTATCGAAGCTGCTCGTAGTGGTCATGATGTGATTATGACCCCCAATTCGCACCTCTATTTCGACTATTACCAGAATGACCCATCGGTTGAGCCTATTGCTATTGGAGGCTACATACCCACGAGTAAGGTCTACTCCTTTGAGCCTATTCCCGAGGCCTTGACGCCAGAACAAGCTAACCATATCAAGGGCGCTCAGGCCAATATGTGGGTAGAATTCATAACCTCTTTCAAGGGCGTGGAGAGGATGGTTTTGCCACGCATGGCAGCCCTGTCCGAAGTTGTTTGGTCGCCCAAAGAGGCTCGCAACTGGGCCGACTTTAACCAGCGGTTGGCCACTGAACAGCAACGCTACAAAGCCTTGGGGGCTGCGGCTCACCCAGGCTGTACGGATGTAAATTTCATTTCGGTCTATGACCCCGCAACAAAGAGCTTTACAACCGAGATGGTAAGCGAAATTTATGGCACAGATATCTATTTTACCACCGATGGCTCAACACCTACGCTCCAATCAACCAAATATACCGAGCCCGTGGCCGTCGACAAAACGACGCTATTTAAGGCTATCGTGGCCAATGGTAGTGAGGTGATTTCGCAAAAAGCCTCTGAACGTACAATAGGCATGCACAAGGGGATAGGCAAAACAATCACCTACACCAAGGCCCCATCTGAGGCCTATACCGCCTCTGGAGCCACCACCTTGGTGGACGGGTTAACCAGCGGCTCTACAAACCATAACGATGGCAAATGGCAGGGCTTCAACAGTGCAGATTTTGACCTTACCATCGACCTTGGAACGAATATGAGTTTTGAAAAGGTGGTGGGTTCGTTCCTACAAAGCACTGGTACATGGATTTACCTTCCACTGGCCATGGAGGTTTGGGTCGGAGATAGCCCCTCGACTTTAAAACTCGCAGGCACAGCCACCCAAGATTTCGACCCCTTTAAAAATCCAACTCTTATCCACCAGTTTGTGGTTGATGGACAAATGGAGGGGCGTTATGTGCGCGTGGTGGGCAAAAATGGCATCACCAAAGAGGGGCTGCCTGGAGCTGGAACCCGCAACTGGATTTTTGCAGACGAAATTTTCATTAATTAAGAGGCTGCTTTTGATTTAAAAAGCATCCTCTGAGTTTAGGATATTCTTATCACTCTGTAACTTATGTTATGAAGAAAGTTAGAATTGAGGACTCTTGGTACGAACTTTTGCAAGAGGAGTTCGACAAGCCCTATTTTAGCTCTTTGGTTAGTTTTGTCAAAAACGAGTACGCCACCACGGAGGTCTACCCTGCTCCGCGCAATATTTTTAGAGCCTTCGACAGCTGTCCGCTCGATAAATTGCGCGTGGTTATCCTTGGCCAGGACCCCTATCACGGTCCTGGCCAAGCTAATGGGCTCTGTTTTTCGGTGGGGGAAGGGGTGCCTCTACCCCCGTCGTTACAGAATATCTTTAGTGAGGTGGCCTCCTGTGGCTATCCACGCCCCAATAGTGGGGAGTTAGAGCGGTGGGCCCGTCAGGGTGTACTGTTGCTCAATTCGGTGCTTACGGTGCGCTCGCACGTGGCTGCCTCGCATAGTGGCCACGGGTGGGAGCTCTTTACCGACGCTGTCATTGCCCGACTTAACGAGCAGAAGGAGGGCTTGGTATATATGCTTTGGGGAGCCTATGCTCAGCGTAAGGCTGCTTTGGTGGATAGAAGCCGTAATCTGGTGCTCACCTCGGTTCACCCATCGCCCTTGTCGGCCTATCGTGGCTTTTTGGGCTGCGGCCATTTTGCTGAGGCCAATAGATATTTAACCACCCCTATACAGTGGTGATGCAGGGCCGCTAGGAGACAATCTTTAGCCTAATCAACGCATCCATAACCAATAAGCGCGCCATCTACCTGACAGGTGATGGCGCGCTTATTTTGTGATGTAAGTGGAGAGGTAAAAAAGGGTGGTAGCACAATGTGCTACCACCCTTTAATATTTAGATTAGGGAAGATTATTCACCTACTACTGGGTTACCTTTATCCCACCAGATACGACCACCTGAGTAATCCCAAACACCATAACCAGGAACCGCTGTAAGCTGAGTTTTAATTGCCTGATAGTTAGTATTGTTCATGTCATTTGGTTTACCTAACTTACCACGACGTGGGAAAGTTAATAGAGTGGCACCCTTGTTGGTTGTAGGCTGTACAAAGTAAGCTACATTAGGGGTTTCTTGAGCTGGAGAGGATATTCTCACCATGCGAGGATAGCCAGTTAATCTCCACCAATCCCACATAGCCCATGGGTTAGTATAGTAGTATACCCAAGCTTGTTCTGACACGCTTTCAGTACCAGCGTAAGGATTAGCTGCAAGATACTCGTCAACCATAGCGTCGGTAATTACATAAAGACCATTAGGGTTGATTGCAGGGAATACAGGGTGGCCAGGGTTGGTTGCAATCTGAATTCTGTAACGAATAGCATCGTCAGAGATTTCTTTGAAAGCAGCCTTTACAGCCTTGTTGTACCACTCAGCAGCAGAACCACCTGGAACCTTTTTACCAACAGAGGCTAAGTGAGCCAACATGAAGCACTGGTCAGCATAAGTCAACACGTTCTGACGCATCTGGAGAACATTAGCCTGGTCGTAAGGACCATCCCAACCATTCTGACCTGAGTTGCCTTCACCTTGTTTGTGTCCACCACCAGCGATGAAGTAACGACCCTGAGGACGTGACACGCACTGGATAGAGATAGTAGAGTCCTTACCATAAATGTAGCCAGTACCAGTTTTTTGGTCAACCCACAATGGTTTAGGGAAATTCGCATTGATAAATTTGAAAGAGTAGTACTGCTGATTCCACCATAGGTACTCAGGAGTAGTAGGTTTCTCAGTATAGATGTTATCTGGGTTAGGCTGAAGACCTTGATATACATTCCACTCACTCATTGGAGCGTTGTCTGCTGTTTCGTGCAACAAAGTTCCAAGTTTGTTCAAAGAGTCTGGTGAGAATGCCTGCAACAATGCATAACCATTAGTGTTAACATCGAATGGACCATATTCGCTAAGACCATTGATACGAACAAGAAGTGGTAGACGTGGGTCGTTGCTCTTCTTAAGGAAATCAATAAAGTTAGATGATACACCATAACGGTAAGAGACTTCTGTCTGGTCGTCAGTGTTGGTGATACCTTGGTCATTCATTGGGTAGTTAAAGTAGCAACCCTCTTCTGACTTAGAAATCAGGTCGTCAACTTTCAACTCAGACATTACAGATTCGTAGAAAGCAGGCTCAGCCTCACTGAGAACCATAGCAATTCTCATACGAGTTGCTGAGAAGAATTTGGCCCAATTGGCGCGCTGAACGTCAGCACCTACACCAGTGGTACTTTTTGCTCCATTTGTGTAACCATAGAAGTAGTCGTATTGACCAAGGCTAATCTGGTTAGCACGGTTTGAACGAAGTTCTTCAGCGGCTGTTTTCAACATTTTGTCGATAACCTTGAATTGGTCTTGAGCCATGTCATACTTAGGAGTCAAGATACCATCAGAGATACCCTTGAAGGCTTCAGAGAAGACGGCTGCACCGAAATTCTTGAAACAACGCCAAGCTTCGTAGGCATACAAACCGCGAGCTATACTGGCCACATCCTGATATGATGCTGCCCTGTCAGCTGCCATCTTAGGAGAGTTAATGTAGTTAATTAACTCATTGAGTTTATAACCCGAACCATAGAATTCACCCCAATTCAAGTTGGTCTGTGTCAAATTAGGTGAATCCTTGCCAGCTGGGTCCAAATAAGGTGCGCCGTAACCAAAATTAACGGCATACTGGAACAGCTGAAGGTCTTGAGAAACCTTAGATGCTGTGTGGTCACGGCTACCACGGTCAAAGAACCATGTAGCTCCCAAAAACTGGTACTCTGGGTTGGTAGTACCGATGATACCAGGGTTGGTATTCATCTCAATCATTCGCTCCTTGCAACCACCTAAAGCCGCAAGTGCCAACAGACCCAAGATTAATTTATTTGCTGTTTTCATAATCATACAATTTTCTTTTTAGATAGTGTTAGAAACGTACATTCAAAGATAATGCGAAACTGCGTTGGAACGGAGCACCACCCATATCATAAGGTTTGAATGGACTGTTTACTGTAATAGCCTCAGGATTTGATTTACCCTTCAACCCATTGTAGATGTAGCATACGTTACGAGCAGAGAAAGACAATTGTGCTGATTGCATACCAATATGTTTAATCCACTTTTCAGGGAAATCGTACGAAAGTGTGATTTCACGCAAAGTAAACCAAGTACCTTTTGAACACATATCAGCGTTACCCCAACCCCAGTTAGAAGCGTAGAAAGCACTAGAAAGGATAGGTTCCATGTGGCCAGCCTTAACAAGTTCTTCCATAGTCTTACCTTGGATATCTATCTTTTTACCTGTTGCAAGACTGGTGATTTGTTGTTTGTAAGCATAGACACCATCAAGAATCATACCATCATAGGTGATATCACCTTTGTAGTTGTGACGAGCTACACCACCGTGTTCGGCACTACGACCTGGAAGTGTTTCGGTTGTTGCACCTTGACCTACTGAGTAAGCACGAGCTGCACCAATTACGGTACCACCGATACGACCGTCCATCTGAACAAAGAGGTTGAAACCTTTATAGCTCAAAGAGGTACTAAGACCGAGCATAGCATCGGGTTGGATATTACCAAAAGAGTCATATGGGTGTTCGTCATCTTGTGTCTTACCATAATACTTACCGCCTGACACGTTGTCAATATCAGCACCTTGCAAAAGCAGAGCTGTGTGAACACCACCTTGAGTATAGTCATAAATAGCTTGTTTGCCATTAAGTGGGTTGTTAGGATTCTCATAGTCGATGTAAGGGGCAAAAGCACCACCACCACCAGCGATACCACCAGCGACAACTTCACCAAAAGCACCACCTTCGTAGGCCATTACCTTAGGAGAACCATCGATAACACCTGCTAATTCGTAAGAACGCATACCTTCACCAAGTTCAACCAGTTTGTTACGGTTGCGGGTAAAGTTGATGTTGATGTTCCAACGAACCTCGCGTGAACGAATTGGAGTGAAGTCCAAAGCAACTTCCCAACCTTGGTTCTGGATGTTACCAGCGTTGAACCAACGAGAAGAGACACCAGACTCACCAACGGTTGCCAAGTTAAGGATTTGGTTGAATGTGTTGTTTTTGTACCAAGCAACGTCGATACCGATACGGTCGTTCAAGAAACGAACGTCAGCACCAAACTCTAATGATTGCTGAATTTCTGGTTTCAGGTCAAAGTTAGGAAGTTGGTTGTTGTTAGGGTTGGCACTATAGATAGAACCACCTGTTGGGGTCTGTTTTGGGCCAAGGCCGAAACCACCAGCACCATTAGCTGTTACATAAGCACCAGTACCAGAACCTACCTGAGCGAACGAAGCACGAATCTTACCGAAAGATACTACGTTAGGGTTGATGTGGAAGGTATCAGAGAATACCCAAGATACGTTGACTGATGGATAGAAAACTGAGTAGTTGTTGGCACCTTGAGGAAGCCATTTTGGATAGAGCAGTGATGAAACCCAGTCGTTACGAGCAGTTAACTCGAGGTTGATTTGGTTTCTCCAAGACAAGTTGACAATGGCGGCAACCCCGATAACCATATTGGTACGTGGAGTTGTGGATGGGCCATTACCCCAAGACATATTGTTCTCTTTGATTGGGTTAACTGAGTTGGCAAAAGTAAATAGACCAGGGGTAATCAAACCACCATCGGTATTCTTTTGGTAGTAGTTAGAGCGAGTGTCACCATAACCTTCAGCCATCAAACGGATATCGAGTTCCAATTCGTCGTTGACAAAAGTGTTATTGGAGTGAATCTGAGCCACACCGCGCCAAGAACCACTGTTACCACCAGCGATAGCGTAATAACCACCAGCACGATACATACCACCACCATAGTTCTTGGTTTCGGTGAATGTGTTCCAGTTGTTGTAAGAGACAGATACACTAGCATCCAACCATTTGGTGAATTGAGCGTTCAAACCCAACTGAGCAATGAGGGTCTGTTCGTTGTTCTCTTCGTTGTTGTTATTAGCACTTTCGAAAGGGTTACGGACATTATCCAAAGAACCTGACTGAGTTGGCATTTTGGTCCAAGTGTCGGCATTGGTAATATAGTTTTCCTTATACCACTGAAGGTCAGTAGAACGGCTCATATAGTAGCCCAACAACATTGCGTAGTTGTTACCAAACTGCCAAGCCCCCTGAGAGGTCCTGTTCATGGCCTTTGAATTGGTATAGATAACAGATAAGTTGGTTGAGAAGACATCATTCAAACGACCTTCGGTACGGAAGTTGATTGAGTGAGATGCAAAAGAGTTGTTAACCATGGCACCCTTTTGTTTGGTGTAACCATAAGAGAGACGGAAGGTTGCTTTGTCAGAACCACCGGTAAGGGCGATAGTGGCGCGGTCATAACTACCGTTCTGGAAATAGGCCTTCCAGTTGTCTTTGTAATTTACATAAGGAACCTCTGGGTTCTCGGGCATATTGAGATATGCTTGCCAAGGACGGCCATCAGGTTTAGGACCATAAGACCAACGAGTGTAACCAGCAGCTACGCTCTTAGTACCGTCGATGAAACCACCTTCAGCACCGTTGAATGGAGAACCTGCACCGAACTCATTCTGCAACTGCATAGGAGCTGCATAAACCTGAGAAAATTCGTGTGTGTAGCTGGCTTCAAGGCCAATACCCTTGCGAACTTTACCACCTTTGGAGGTGATGACGATGGCACCGTTAGAACCACGAGAACCGTAGATAGAAGTTGCGGCAGCACCCTTAAGTACGGTGATTGATTCGTACTCGTCGGGGTTCAAGTTCTTCAACTGAGAACCGTAACCACCACTGGTTGCCCAACCCTCATCAACTTGGTTTTCCATGATGATACCATCAATAACAAAGATAGGAGAGGTGCGGCCTGCGCTAAGTGACTTAGCACCACGAATTAGAATCATTGGGTTACTGGTGACACCACCTGCCCCAAGAGAACTAATCTGAACACCAGCAACCTTACCCTGCAAAGCATTGATAGGGTTAATCGCGTTGGTACGAGCAAGCTCGTCACCTTTAACGGTTGTAGTGGCGTAACCGAGTTTTCGGTCTTGCTTCTTTACACCCATTGCAGTTACGGTAACAGTCTCAGCCTGAAGAGCGTCGGATGCTAAAGTAACGTCAATCTTAGTTTTGCCATTAACTGGCACGGACGTGGTTTTAAAACCAACATAACGGAACTCAAGAGTGCCGTTAGATGGTACGTTATTGATTGTGTACTTACCGTCAACGTCAGAGCCACCACCATTGGTTGTGCCTTTGACAAAAACGGTTACACCTGGAAGTGGTTTACCGTCTTCTCCGCTAAGGACGGTACCACTCACTCGGATGTTCTGCGCAAACGCTACGTTCGCTGCCATTCCGAGAATCAACAATGCTAATAGTCTAATTTTCTTCATAAATTAAAGCATTTAGTTTGAAAGGGTTAATAAATATAATGATTAGGTTTGTTCACTGTATTGGACCTAACTCAATGCAAATGTACATAAAATATTTTCATCTACAAAATCTTTTTCAACAATTGAACAATAATTATTGAAATATTTTTTTTCATTGTAACATCTGCCTATCGAAATAGGTTGTATTATTAAAATATTTTCATAACTCGTTAAAACTTAATTTAAAGCGATGCCATCAGAGCAGATAAGTAATGCCATACTTTTACAACATCTTTAATATTAAGGCGTTCCATGGGAGAATGAGCTCCAAGAATAGTAGGGCCAACAGAGATGGCATCCATGTGGGGGTGTTTGGAAAGTATCAAACCACACTCCAATCCTGCGTGAATAACTTTGACCTGTGGCTGTTGAGAAAATATTTTAATATAGACCTCTTCGGCTAATTTTGTCAATTCAGAAGAAATATTGGGCTTCCACCCCGGATAACCATCGCTGGTGACCACCTCGGCTCCAGCCAAACGGAACACAGAGAGCACTGAATCAGCAGCATACTGCTTACCACTAACCAAAGAGCTGCGCTGAGAGGTGGTCACAACCAAAGAACTTTTGAGATTCTGCTCCTGAATCTTGATGCTGGCCAAATTGGTGGAGGTCTCGACCATGCCTGGCAAAGTCTGACTCATGGCTATAACACCATGAGGCACAGCCACTAAAGCATCTATTAAACGCCATACTACGTCCGAAGGAATAATCCTGTCAACCATGACAGGCAGAGGCTCGATAGTCATAACTAGCTCAGGCTCAGTGATGCAGAACTCCTCTTTGAAACCAGCGTAAAGTCTATCGAAAATAGGTTGCAACTGCTCAGTGGCCACCCCGCAAACCACGCACGAGGCCTCGCGAGCGATGGCGTTGCGCAGATTACCACCCCCAATGAAAGAGAGCGAAAGCTCGGGAAATTCATCAATAAGATGATATAAAACCCTGCTAAGCAGTTTATTAGCGTTGGCACGGCCCTTATTAATATCATCACCAGAGTGGCCACCGCAAAGACCAGAGACCTTGATGGTGGAGCCACTCTGAGCCGCCGTGCGCTCCCAATTGAAGGCAAAAGTGGCGATGGTGTCGATGCCCCCCGCACAACCGATGTAAATCTGCCCTTCGTCCTCGGAATCCAAATTGATGAGCCACTTGCCCGTAATCATATCCTGCCCCAAACCGTTGGCCCCAGTGAGCCCCTGCTCCTCGTCAACGGTAAAAAGAGCCTCAAGAGCTGGATGGCAAAGAGTTGTGGAGACTAAAACAGCCATCTGTATGGCCATGCCGATACCACAGTCGGCACCCAAAGTCGTGCCACGCGAAAGCACCCAGCCATCCTCGACGTAGGCTTCAATAGCCTGAGTGTCAAAGTCAAAAACTTTTTCTGACTCCTTTTCGCAAACCATATCCATGTGACTCTGAAGCACAATACCCTTGTGATTTTCGTAGCCAGGGGTGGCAGGCTTAACCACAACCACGTTGCCCAAGGCATCAGTACGAGACTCCAGAGAGTGGGCCACAGCAAAATCAAGGATAAACTGCCGTATGAGCTGCTCCCTCTTGGAGGGACGCGGAACTTTTAATATTTCGGAAAAAATAGAGAAAACCTCACGAGGTTCTAACAAAGCAATGTTGTTCATCTTTTTTTATTATTTTTGTGAAAACGTTTTATGTTGTAAAATTATGAAAAAATTTCGAATAGGCAATGGATATGATGTGCACGCCCTGGCCAAAGGGTTAACAATGACTTTGGGGGGCGTTACTATTAAACATAATGTAGGCTTCGTAGCACACTCAGATGGCGATGTGCTTATCCATGCCCTATGCGATGCCCTCCTGGGCGGGGCTTCGCTGGGGGATATAGGACTCCATTTTCCTGATAATGATGAGTATTACAAAGGAATTGACAGCAAAATCCTACTTAGCAAAACGTGTCAGAAAATTAGAGAGGCAGGTTTTGAGGTGGAAAACGTCGATTGTACGATTTTGGCACAGGCCCCGCGGCTGCGTCCATATATAGAACTCATGCGCGCCACACTCTCGCAGGTGATGCAAATCCCAACGGAGGATGTTTCGATAAAAGCCACCACCACCGAACACCTCGGCTTTGTTGGCAGGCAAGAGGGGGTGGCCGTCTACTGCGTGGCACTGCTCTCGAAATAATTTGTATAGTTCCCTATTTTATCTTGCGACGGTTGAGCTCGGCCTGATAGGCACGAGCGTTACGGCTGTGTTCGGCTAAAGTGGCGGCAAAACGAGAAGAGCCATCGAACTCAGCAGAGGCGCAAAAATAGTAGTAGTTGTGCCCCTGGTAATCCAAAGTGGCCTCGAGGGCAACGATGGGCGGCAGACAGATGGGGCCAGGGGGCAACCCTGTGTGTTTGTAAGTGTTGTAGGGCGAATCGACGGCCAAATGTCTATGCAAAATACGTTTGAGACCAAAGTTACCCACAGCAAATTTGACCGTAGGGTCGGCCTGAAGGGGCATTCCGCGACGAAGACGATTAATATAAACCCCAGCCACGGGAGTCATATCCTCCTCTTTTTTGGTCTCCTGGTAGACCAAAGAGGCTAGAATCGATATTTCGAGAGGGGTAAAGCCCAACTCACTCGCCTTGTTACGCCTTCGGGAGTTCCAAAAACGGTCCCACTCCTGCCCCATCTTCTGGACAAACTCCTCGGGAGTGATGGTCCAGTAGACCTCGTAGGTGTTGGGAAGAAACATCGAAATCAGAGTCTGGGGGGTGAGCGAACGACTCTGCATGAGCGAATCACTACAAAAAAGACGCATAAAATCGGCAGAATCGGCCAAGGTGTAGCGCGAAACACGAAAAGCCAACTGCTCAAGGGTACGTATATTATTGAAAGTTAGCCGCACAGGGCTCTGATGACCAGCCGCCAACGGCACCAGCAGGCTACGCCACGATGAGCCTTTGGTTAGGGCGTAATTGCCAACCTGAGCCGTGTCTACATCGTAGTGGCCAGCAACGCGCACCATACGCTCCTTGGATGCGATGAACCCCTTGTCCTGAAGCATCTGGGCCACCTGCTCAAAGGTGGTGTGGGGACGAACCTTGAGGGTGCCATCCTTGAGCACCACCCCTACAAAGCGGTAATTATATTCCGACACACCTATATATATAGTAGTGGCTAACAAAACCGCTGTCACAACAAGAATAGAGACAAGGAGGAGCTTAAATTTGGGCTTTAACTTTTTCATAGTACAAAAATAAGAAAAAAATTGCGAACTAAAGATTTTTTGTTTATCTTTGTGCCTTGGGTAAGTCTCATACGACCAGCTCCCTCATAACCCCCCAGGGCTGGAAGGCAGCAAGGGTACTTTGGTTGAGCGGTGCGATGTGAGTAGCTTACCCATTTTTTATTTAATTTTCAACTCAATCGCTTTGGGTACCTCCCACAAAGCGACTAACTACTAATATATAAGGTGATAATCAAATTATACGCCGACAGCCCTAACGAGCGCACCGTTAACCAAATCGTTAACATTTTACAAGAGGGGGGGGTCATCGCCTATCCCACCGACACAGTCTATGCCCTTGGTTGCGCCATAACGCAACCCAAAGCTATAGAGAGACTGCGCGAAATAAAAGGCAAAAAATCGACTCTGATGTCGATAGTCTGCTCCGATTTGAGTAAAATTGCCGACTACGCAAAAGTTGACAACTCCACCTTCAAAATACTAAAACATTATTTACCTGGAGGTTACACCTTTATACTAAGAAGTTCGCAACGCACACCCGAAAAGGTGTTGCAGGGGCGCAAGACCATAGGCATACGTGTACCCGACAACGAGATAGCACTGGCCATAGTACGTGCGCTGGGCTGCCCACTGGTGACCACCTCGGTGCGTTCCAACGATGTTGAAGTAGAATATTTGACCGACCCCAGTTTAATTCACGAGCGTTTCCCTGAGCTTAGCGCAGTGGTGGATGGCGGCATAGGCGACAACTTCGCCTCGACCATAGTGGATTGCGTGGGCACAGAGCCAGAAATTGTACGCCAAGGGCGTGCTATATTCGAGGAAGTCTAACAAAAAAAACTTATACTCCATGCAAGAGATTGAATCGCTGAAAAAACAGCAAAACAAAGAGATGCAAAAACAATATTTTCGTCTGATGCTCACCGCTGCACTTATCATCGGTGTGCTGAGCATGGTGCCCAGCTACATACTATATATTATAGGTGTTCAGGGCGAAGATGTTCCTGGATACAGCTGGATTAATACCATCTACCTCTTGGCTATCTTTGTGGCCACATACATATACATAGGTAAGCAGGCTCGTGAGGTCAAAGACCCCGACGGAAAGGCTGGATACTCCTATGGCCAAGCCTACGGTTTTGCAATTCTTAGCGCTGTCCTTAGCTCGTTGGTTATGTGCGCTTTGACATGGCTACTGACTAATGTACTGGCCCCAGAGATGATGCAACAGGCCCTGGACCAAGCTGAGTCCACTCTGCTGACTCAGATGCCCGATGCCTCGCAAAATATTATCGACACGCAGATGAAGATGATGCGTTATATGTTTTCCTTTACTGGTCTGTTAGTAACTTCACTCTTTTCAATGGCAATTTGGGGCGGCTTGGCAGGGCTTATCAGCTCAGCCTTTGTAAAACGCGAGCCTGTAATCGAGCAACAATAGACTTACGGAAGCTGTTCCACGAAAGCGGAGACAAAGTAAGCCATACTATACTTCTCCAACTCTGAGGCTTTTATCCCGTTGGCGAATCTCAGGCGTGTAGTTGAGTCGCGTAGCTGTTCAATCTTATTAACCAAGTCACCTATGTTCCCCTTTTGGTACAAAAGGCCATTAATTCCGTCCTTTACGCGCTCGGGATTGGCCCCTACGTTGGACAAAATGAGAGGTAGGCCACATTTTTGAGCTTCGACTGCCACCCGCCCAAATGTCTCTGAGGTGGAGCAGACCACCACCACATCAGATTGCCAATAACAGCGTTGTATGTCATTGGTAAAGGGAATGATGGAGACCTCTTTACTCAACTTATTTTGTTCGATATACGCCTTGCACTGCTCCATAGTGCCGCAATCATTGCCAATTAATTGACAATGAATATCTCTGCCTTGGTCCACTATCCGATTAATGGCTTCCAACAGTTCCATCTGTCCCTTATTTAAATCAAAAGTTCCAATGAGTGAAATTGTATATCTAGGGTGTTTTTGGGATAGTGGATTCAGATGGTTAAACTCCACAGCTTGGCATATCTCTTCCACTTTGCTAGGCGTAATATATTGCTGATAATAGAGTTGAGAATAGTTGGAAGTGACAAGAATTTTTGACGAGAGGCTATTGACCCACTTAAAAATGGTTGCCTGGTTGAACATGAAATGTATATTACTCCAGGTCAGTGGCATCTCATGGATAAACCAAATATGTTTGATACCCAATAGTCGGCAGGACAAAGCAAACGAGGGAAACACAACTGTGTTGGTCAGGCCATAATCTGGTTTTACTTTGTGGCAATAGAGAGCAATCATTAAAGCCGCTTTTAAAGCCTTGAGAACAAAGATAACTTGAGCTTTGAGTGACACCCTTTTATCTGTAAGCCACCACCTGGATTTGATGATTTTGTAACCCGTGATATAGGGCTGACATTGTTCAATCATATCACCCTGCGCAGGAAAAATCATATATATTTCACTCTCGGGATGTGCAACTTTGATGCCACGAACAAGGTCGAACAGACATTTCTGAGCTCCACCATTTAAGTGGCTATCATGTGATACAAACAATAATCTCATATTCCGATGTTTATGTTACTGGCTGCAAATATAGTGACTCTTTAGTTAATTCTTGCAAATATTTGAACTATTTGCAAGAATTGGCTAAGATAATGATTCTATCAATTCATCAAATTTAGACCCCTTTACATACCCTTTTTTTACCTTATTCAGCTGTATTTCGCATACCAACCCCCTCTCTACAAGGGAATTTATATCATTTTTGGCGGTTGTATGGGTAACTGAAAAACGGTTCTGCAACTCTTTGATGGTAAACAAAGTCTGAGGTACTTGGTCTAAAATATGGATAATGTTCGCCTGCCGAGGGTTGATGTTGCCAAGATGGTAATATGTGGATAATTGATTTTTAGCCTCGGCCTTGCGACGAATATATTGCTGCAAATCATTGAAGGCCACTTGCAAAATCCTTAAATTATAGGCCACAAAATAGCCTATATCATTATTGTCAGCCTCAGTATGTAGATATGCCTTTTCGTACGACTTCTTCGACTTGGCAATAACCCTTGAAATTGACATATACTCGGTCAACCAATAACCTCGGCTAAGCATATACCAATAAAACAGAGCTCTGGCTGTACGCCCGTTGCCATCGACAAATGGATGCACATAGGCAATCATAAAATGGATGATAATGCCTCGAACAATGGGATGTATAAAAAGTTCGGCCCTAGATTCATTAAAAAACTCACACAGCGACTCTACAAATTCAGGAATATCTGTAAACTCGGGAGGAGTATGCACTATTTGATGAGTGATTCCATCCCCAACAACAATATCGTTAGTGGTTCGCATACGTCCAGCATCCCCTTGACGCTCAAGGGTCTTTTCGGTCATCAAGGCGTGGACTTGCAGTAGTAACTCGGGGGTGAGCGAGTCGTGTTTGTGCTGAACAATAAAACGTATGGTCTGGTAATTGTTGTGTATCATTTGTTGCGAGAGGTCTCGGGGCGATAGCTCTTTACGCAACATCTCTTTGGCCATCTGGCGTGTAGTTGAAGCCCCCTCCATTTGGCTCGATGAGATGGCCTCTTCCATCAATGAACTAACTAAATACTGCTGCCTGTCGTGCTGAGGAATAAGAGAGTCAGACCCCCAAGAACCACCAAAATTCATATCAAACTCATGACACAACCGCTGCATATTACTCATCACACTCAAGGAGATATTATATTTGGGCCAAACCACCTGCTTTTTGGTTATTCTAGAAAATTTAACCAACGCCCAGAGCTGCTCAGCCGATGTCCCTTCGGGGAGTTTCTCGTACTTGACATCACTCCAATACTCATACTTATCATTGATTTTATCAACCAATGAAGCCACCTCTTGGGACATAGGCTCCAGAGCCAACTTAAAATATTGCTTAAAATCTACTGAAGGAGGTGTCTCGACCATGATTTTCTATTTTTTGACGAGACAAATGTAGTGATATTTTTGTTATTTCTTGCAAATGTTTGAAATATTTGCAAGAATTGGAAACTTTGCCAGATAATCACGCTGCTGGAGGTGATTTTTTGGATGTAGGCTGCAAGAATTGTTTATTAATGCTTAACTTTGCCCAACCTAAGACATCACTACTAGATATGGACATTTCATTAGTCATACCTCTTCTGAACGAGAGTGAATCGTTGCCCGAACTCACGGCCTGGATAGCTAAGGTTATGGATGAGAACAACTTCAGCTACGAGGTTATTTTCATCGACGACGGCAGCACAGACGACTCCTGGCAGACAATTGAACTCCTCAAGGAGCAGTACCCAGCCATTAGAGGTATCCGTTTCCGCCACAACTACGGCAAGTCGCCAGCTCTGTTTGTGGGCTTCGAGGCCGCCTGTGGCGAGGTGGTTATCACCATGGATGCCGACCTTCAGGACTCCCCCGACGAGATTGCAGAGCTATACAGAATGATAATTAGCGAAAACTATGACCTGGTGAGTGGGTGGAAGAAACGTCGCTACGACCCAATTGGCAAGCGGTTGCCAAGTAAGTTTTTTAATGCCACAGCACGCGCGGTGAGCGGCATTAAGCTACATGACTTCAACTGCGGACTCAAGGCCTACCGCCTGAAGGTTATCAAAAGCATAGAGGTCTATGGCGAGATGCACCGCTATATCCCCATACTGGCTAAAAATGCTGGTTTTAAGCGCATTGGCGAAAAGGTAGTGGAGCATCAGGCGCGCAAATACGGAAACAGCAAGTTTGGTTGGGAACGGATGATTAAGGGTTATATCGACCTACTGAGTGTAATGTTCACCACCAAGTTCGGCCGCCGCCCAATGTATATCTTTAGCTCCATAGGCACCCTAATGTTTGTTATAGGAGGGTGTATCTCGGTGTTTTTAATCATCCAAAAGCTCTTTTTGCAGAATGCGGGCGAGGTGGCCCGTTCGGTGACCGACCAACCTCTTTTCTACATGGCTCTGACCTGCTCAATAATTGGTAGTCAACTCTTTTTGGCTGGTTTCTTGGGAGAGATGATTAACCGCGCCAGCGGAGAACGTAATAAATATCTTGTTGACAAGGAAATATAAACTCATTTTGAAGCGTTCAAAGGAGAGAAAGAAATATTTTTTTGGCAAAAACAAAAAATAGCATTACTTTTGGGGCTGGAATAAAGGATAAATTACTAATCAAAAACAATACAAAAATGTCAAAAATTAAAGTAGGTATCAATGGCTTCGGTCGTATTGGTCGCTTGGTTTTCCGCGCAGCGGTAAAAAACCCTAATGTACAAATCGTCGGTATCAACGACCTTATCTCTGTAGATTACATGGTTTACATGTTGAAATATGACTCTATCCATGGTCAGTTCGACGGTACAGTAGAGGCCAAGGATGGTAACTTAGTGGTTAACGGCAATGTTATCCGTGTTACTGCCGAACGCAACCCAGCAGATTTAAAATGGGATGCAGTTGGTGCAGAGTATGTTGTTGAATCAACAGGTCTGTTCCTTACCCTTGAAAAAGCTCAGGCTCACCTTGACGCTGGTGCAAAACGTGTAGTTCTTTCGGCTCCATCGTCTGATGCTCCTATGTTTGTAATGGGTGTTAACAATACTCAGTACGCTGGTCAGACCATCGTTTCTAACGCTTCATGTACAACTAACTGCTTGGCTCCTTTGGCCAAAGTTATCAACGACAACTTCGGTATTATCGAAGGTTTGATGACCACTGTTCACTCAACTACAGCTACTCAGAAGACCGTTGACGGCCCTTCGATGAAAGACTGGCGTGGTGGCCGTGCAGCAGCAGGCAACATCATCCCTTCATCAACTGGTGCAGCTAAGGCCGTAGGTAAAGTTATCCCATCACTCAATGGTAAATTGACTGGTATGGCTTTCCGCGTTCCTACTTTGGATGTTTCGGTTGTTGACCTTACTTGCCGCTTGGAAAAAGCAGTATCATACGAAGAAATTTGCGCTTGTATCAAAAAAGCATCTGAAACAACCATGCAAGGTGTGCTTGGTTACACCGAAGATGCAGTGGTATCATCAGATTTCATTGGCGACGCTCGCACTTCGATTTTCGATGCTAAGGCTGGTATCGCTTTGAATAACAACTTCGTTAAGTTAGTATCTTGGTATGACAACGAATGGGGTTACTCAAACAAAGTAGTTGACCTTATCTGCCATATGTCAACCGTAAAATAAGCTACTAGAGCAGTTTTTTTTCAAAAAGGGGAAGGTATTCTTACCTTCCCCTTTTTTGAAACTTATATAAGCATATAATATTGCACTATATATATATCAACTTGTAAATACTTAACACCAAAAAAATGAAAAAGATTTTATTATGCGCCCTTGTGGCTGTTTCGCTACTCTCATGTAAAAAAGAGGAGCAGGGCTCTGAGAAGCCATTCCGTATTAAATATGTGGCCTTTATGCAACCAACGATGGAGGTACGGGTCAAGGCGACAGAGAATATCATATCGTACCCAATAGAATACAAAATCTATGGCGACCAACAAGCGCACGTTGTTTACGGTCAGACTCCTGGTTATGGAGGAAGTATCAATTACCAGGAGACGACAGCTATTGAAAACGTCCATTTCGTCCCTTATAACGACAACCCAAATGAGGTTTTAGAATCGATTGGTCTAAATCAATTTAAGACGAAAATACGTATCTACCCTGAACGCATAAAAGAGAAATTGACACTGACCCTTGAACGAAGAGACCACAAAGTCTATGATGTAGCTGGGCGATACAACAAAATGACCATCATATTCATACCAGAATAGTAGGGCTCAAAAACGAAACTTATAAAAGAGACGAATTGTATTCGCCTCTTTTTTTGTATATTTGCAGATTAATACCTATCACTCAGCCATGCAGAAAAGACACCTCGACAGACAGACATATTTCAACGAGTTGGCCTCCACCTCGCAAGAATACTATATAGACTACCTGGCCCCCTACAAAAAATTGGGGCCTGGAGTGAGGGTGCTGGAGATTGGCTGTGCTGAGGGTGGTAACCTTCTGCCATTTGCCCAAGCAGGCTGCACGGTACATGGCATTGACCTTACAGCGCAGCGAATTGAACAGGCCAAAGAGTTTTTTGCCGCCAAGGGGTGCACGGGGAGCTTTAGCACCATGGATTTTCTGCTTATGGAACCTCAAATAGGCCAACAGTACGACATTATACTTATCCACGACGTAATAGAGCATGTGCTACAAAAAGAGCTCTTCATAGCCCACATCGACCCGTTTTTGGCCCCAAGCGGAGTCATATTTTGGCGTTTCCCTGCTTGGCAAATGCCCTTTGGAGGACACCAACAGATATGCCATGGGCACCTAAGTTCTCACCTACCATGGAGCCACCTCCTGCCCCAAGGACTCTATGGCGCACTGCTACACGCCATGGGCGAGAGCGACCGCTGTGTGGAGGAGCTACGGCAGATAAAAGAGTGTCGTATGCCAATTAGCCGCTTTGAAAGACTTATGAAAAAAGGTGGTTATGCCATCCTAAACCGCACACTGTGGTTTATCAACCCACACTATCAACAAAAATTCAACCTACGACCACGAAGGCTCTACCCCGTGGTCTCACGGATGAGATACCTGCGTAACTTCTTCTCCACATCGTGCTACTACATCACACGTAAGGCCGAATAACACAGAATTTAATGAAGACAACTGAACAACTTTTGGAGCTCATCGAAGAGCATATCAGCGCGCTGGAGCTCCAAGGCGAACCCGCATTACTGTACGCGCCCATAGAGTATATTATGGAAGACGGGGGCAAACGTATGCGCCCGCTGCTGCTGATGCTAAGCTCGGCCATCTACACCAACCACAACACCAGCCAAGCCCTTGATGCGGCGGTGGCCTTGGAGGTGTTCCACAACTTCACCCTATTGCACGATGACATCATGGACAAGGCCTCGGTCAGGCGTTCGAGAGCCACGGTGCACGTCAAGTGGTGCGAAAACGTGGCCATACTCTCGGGCGATGCGATGTTGATACTCGCCTACCAGATTTTGACCCGTGGCAGCGCACCCGAAAAGCTATCCGAACTGCTATCGGTGTTTAACCAAGCGGCAATGGGAGTTTGCCAGGGACAACAACGAGATATGGATTTCGAGAAGATGGAGACCGTTTCGGCTGAACAATATATAGATATGATAAGGCTCAAGACCTCGGTGTTGATGGCTGCTGCCACCAAGATGGGGGGTATAATTGGTGGAGCCACCAATCTGCAGTGTAGCGCACTCTACGACTTTGGGCTCAATATGGGGCTGGCCTTTCAAATTCAAGACGACTGGCTCGACACCTACGGCTCAAGCGAAACCTTCGGCAAACAGATTGGAGGCGACATTGCCGTGGGTAAGAAAACCTTCCTGCACATAGCCGCCCTAGAAAGAGGCAACACAGAGCAGAGACAGATTATACGCAAATCGCGCTCGCTGGAGCAGGTGCGCGCGGTGTACGACAGCCTGGACATCTCGCGCGTGGCCTCTCAGGCCATTGCCCACTACTTTACCATGGCACTCTCTGCACTCGAAAAATGTTCAAATGAGCCAGAGAGGCTAAACGGCATACGCGCCTACGCTGAATCTCTTATTGGACGTAACAAATAGACAACTTATGCAACAATATCACGATTTACTAAGACACGTCATGCAAAATGGGGTGGACAAAAGCGACCGCACAGGTACGGGTACACGCTCGGTCTTTGGCTACCAAATGCGCTTTGACCTGAACAAGGGGTTCCCGTGCCTGACAACAAAAAAATTGCACCTGCGCTCGATAATCATCGAGCTACTATGGTTCCTAAAGGGACAGACCAACACAAAGTACTTGCGAGAGAACGGAGTGTCAATTTGGGACGAATGGGCCGACCAAAACGGTGACTTGGGCCACATCTATGGCTACCAATGGCGCAGCTGGCCAACACCAGATGGGGGTCATGTGGACCAGATAGCCCAACTGATTGAGGGGATAAAAAACAACCCCGACAGCCGCCGCCATATTGTCAGTGCGTGGAACGTGTCAGATATACCCACCATGGCTCTGCCCCCATGCCACGCCCTGTTTCAGTTCTACGTGGCTCAAGGCCTACTGAGTTGCCAGCTCTACCAACGTAGTGCCGATATATTTTTGGGTGTCCCCTTCAATATCGCCTCCTATGCCCTGCTCACGATGATGGTGGCTCAAGTGTGCGGGCTTGGCCTTGGCGAATTTGTCCACACACTAGGCGATGCCCACATATACAACAACCACTTCGACCAGGTGGCCCTACAACTGAGCCGTACCCCTGGCCCCCTGCCCACAATGAAGCTAAACCCAGAAATTAAAGATATTTTCGGCTTCACATACGATGACTTTACACTTAGCGGCTACGACCCCTACCCCGCCATAAAAGCCCCAATAGCAATATGATAAACATAATTGTAGCCGTAGGCCAAGGCGGTGTAATAGGCTACCAGAATCGCCTGCTGTGGCACATATCAGAAGATTTGAAACACTTCAAAAGCCTCACCATGGGTCACCCCATTATTATGGGGCGCAAAACCTTTGAGTCGCTGGGACGGGCACTACCCGCAAGGCCAAATATAGTGGTGAGCCACCAAAGCGATATGAAACTACCAGGAGTGGAGGTGGTGGGCTCCATCGAACAGGCACTTGAACTATGCCAAGGCCAAGAGCAGATTTTCATAATCGGTGGGGGAGAAATTTATAGGCAGACGCTCCCCATGGCCGACAAAATTTACATGACCAAAGTGGAGCAAAACCACGAGGGAGACACCTTTTTCCCCGAACTATCGCCCGAACAGTGGGTTCAGACAGAGAACCAAGCGCATGAGGGTTTCACCTTTGTAGAATATTCAAGACGATGAGTCCAATGACAATACGTACCCGTGAGGCCTGTACAAAAGGGCTAAAGGCGGGGCTCAAGACGGGCATATGGATAAGCAAGATGATGATACCCATCACCTTGGGTGTGGCTCTGCTCAAATGGGCGGGGGTGGTTGACCTGCTCACGGAGTGGCTCAGCCCACTGTTCCGTTTTGTAGGGCTCACGGGCGAGGGGGTGATGGTATTCCTTACGGGGGCACTTTCGAGCCTATACTCGGCCATTGCCGTCATGGCCACACTTAATGTGGACTACCGTTCAGCTCTGATACTGGCCGTTATGGGGCTCATCTGCCACAATTTAATTGTGGAGACCGTGATTCAGCGAAAGTCGGGAACGGTGGGGTGGGTTATGGCAACGCTCAGAGTGGGTATGGCGATGGTGGCTGCATGGGGACTCAATAGCCTGCTGCCCAGCGACTACACAGGCACACTAATTATTGAACAGGTGGCCACCACCAACGGCACACTTACGGCCACGCTCACAGATTGGGGGTGGGGAATGGTTAAATTACTACCCATTATGTTCTGCCTGATTGTGTTCCTGAATGTGCTGCAAGAGCTGCTACGAGAGTATAAACTTATCGAGTCGCTAACCAAAGTACTCACACCGCTGATGAAAATTTTTGGACTGCCACGTTGCACCTCGTTTTTGTGGATAGTACTCAACACCCTGGGGCTGGCCTATGGCGGGGCGGTGATGATTAGCGAATTGGAGCAGGGAGAGATTGAACCACGGGCAGCACGAATGCTCAACACCCACGTGGCAATAACACACTCATTACTTGAGGATACATTCATTTTTCTGGCCATAGGACTACCACTCTTCTGGCTTGTGGTGCCACGCGTGGTACTCTCGATGGTGGCTGTGTGGAGCGAAAGAGCAATTTATTACATTAAAGATAGTAGAAAATGATTACAACCGACCAAATTAAAGAGGTTATAAAGCGCCTGGATGCGCTGGGGAGGCATCTTTGACATTGACCAAAAAAGAGAAGAGATAGTCAAAAAAGAGCAACTATCGCTAGCTGACGGCTTTTGGGACGACCCCAAAAAGGCCGAGGCTCACCAACGCGAAACCGCTGCACTAAAATCGTGGGTCACTCAGTACGATGCCCTGGTGGCGCAGGTTAGCGACCTAGAGCTGATGCCAGACTTTGTACGCGAGGCTCTGTCCAGCGAACAGGAGTTGGAGCAGCATTACAACCAAACCATGGAGTCGATTGAAGCGCTAGAGCTACGTAACATGATGCGTAACGAGCAAGATGCCATGGGGGCCATACTAGAGGTCAACTCGGGAGCTGGCGGCACCGAGGCTCTAGATTGGGCGGGAATGCTGCTTAGGATGTACTTGCGCTGGGCCGAAAGGCGTGGTTACAAGGTTAAAACTGTAGATATTCAAGAGGATGGTATTGGCATAAAGTCAGCCACTATTGAGATTGAAGGGCAGATGGCCTATGGTTATCTGCAAAGCGAGAATGGTGTCCACCGGCTAGTGCGCCCATCGCCTTTCAACGCTGGAAACAAGCGCCAGACCACCTTTGCCAGTGTCTTTGTGAGCCCCGCCGTGGACGACACCATAGAGATTGTAATCAGCCCCGCCGACATCGAGTGGGACACCTATCGTAGCGGTGGTGCAGGAGGACAGAATGTGAACAAGGTGGAGACAGGTGTGCGGTTGCGCCACAAGCCAACTGGCATAATAATAGAAAATACCGAAACCCGCTCGCAGTTGATGAACAAGGAGAACGCCATGCGTATTCTACGCTCGAAACTCTACCAAATAGAGGTTGAAAAGCAACAAGCACTGCAAAATGAGCTGGAGGGAAACAAGAAAAAGATAGAGTGGGGCTCTCAAATCAGAAGCTATGTATTGGACGATAGGAGAGTGAAAGACCACCGCACAGGCTATCAAACCTCGGATTGCGATGGGGTTTTGGATGGCGACATTGACCCATTTATAAAGAGCTACCTGGAGATTCTCTATAAATAGACCGACGATTGCCCATTGGGCCCAAATAACAGAAATTTACTTTAACCAAATTTTTAATGACAAAAACAGAAATATCGGCCTCTGCATTTGCCGACACCAAACCGCATTACAACATACTTGACGGCCTACGTGGAGTAGCGGCATTAACAGTTGTATGGTTTCATATCTTTGAAGCCTATGCCACCAGCCATTTAGACCAACAAATTAACCACGGCTATTTGGCTGTCGATTTCTTTTTTATCCTCTCGGGCTTCGTTGTGGGATACGCCTACGATGACAGGTGGAAAAAGATGAAGGTCATTGATTTCCTCAAACGTCGTTTTATTCGTCTGCACCCGATGGTGGTCATCGGAGCTATAATCGGGGCTGTGATGTTCTATTTTCAGGGTTGCTCGGTTTGGGATGTTTCGAAAGTCTCTATCACTATGCTGCTCATATCCACATTGATGAATGCCCTACTGATTCCAGCCACAACAGGCTTCGAAATTCGTGGCGTCACGGAAATGTACCCACTCAACGGCCCTAGTTGGTCGCTGTTTTTTGAATATATTGGCAATATCCTATATGCCTTCTTTATCCATAAGCTCTCGACCAGACTTCTCTCGGTATTGGTTGTCTTGGCTGGCCTCCTGCTAGCTGCCTTTGCCATTTGGGGCCCATATGGCGACATTTGCGTTGGTTTCTCGATGACGGGAGATAATATACTCGGGGGCTCTTTGCGCCTGCTCTTCTCCTTCTCGGCAGGGTTGCTGCTCTCCAGAGTATTTAAACCTATTAATATAAAAGGGGCCTTTTGGATAGCTGGTATCTCGGTTGTTGCCCTACTGGCTGTGCCTCGAATTGGCGGAGCTGAAAACCTATGGATGAATGGACTCTATGACACACTCTGTTTTGCCATTGCCTTCCCTCTGCTGGTATATATTGGTGCCTCGGGTAAGACCACAGACAAAACAACCACCCGAATATGCAAATTTCTGGGCGATATATCCTACCCGCTCTATATGGTACACTACCCCTTTATATACCTATACTACGGTTGGGTTAAAAATGAAGAGCTCACCTTCGTACAATCTTTGCCTGGAGCCATAGCCCTATTTATAGGTTCAATATTGTTGGCTTATTTATGTTTAAGACTCTATGACGAGCCTGTACGTAAATTCTTAACAAAACATCTATTACCAGCGAAAAAACAATAATTATTTTTATTTGATAATGTTTATTATTTAGAAAATTTTTGTACCTTTGTGCAGAATAAACAAACCTAAAAAATATTAGTTATGGAAAAAAAATGGATATGCACCGTATGTGGTTACATCCACACCGGAGCCGAAGCACCTGAACAGTGCCCACAATGCAAACAACCAAAGAACAAATTCATCGAATTTGTAGAATCTGAAGGCAAACTAGAATGGGCTGACGACCACCATATTGGCGTGGCTAAGGGTGTGGATATAGAAGTCTTACAAGGACTTCAGGCTCATTTTGCGGGTGAATGCACCGAGGTGGGTATGTATCTGGCAATGAGCCGTCAGGCCGACCGCGAAGGTTACCCTGAGGTGGCAGAGGCTTACAAACGTATCGCTTGGGAAGAGGCAGAACACGCCAGTCGCTTTGCCGAACTACTAGGCGAGGTTGTAGTGGCCGACACCAAGACCAACCTTAAAATGCGTATGGATGCCGAAAACGGAGCCTGCGCTGACAAAAAACGTATTGCCACCCGCGCTAAGGAACTTAACTTGGATGCCATACACGACACAGTTCACGAAATGTGCAAAGACGAAGCTCGCCACGGTAGAGTATTCGAGGGGCTTTACAACCGTCTATTCGTAAAGTAATTTCACAACTTTCTTATTGAAAAGAGCGGCCATCCGCTCTTTTTTTGTACCTTTGTTCGTATATCACCACACAACTTATGAACAACTTATCAACAATAATAGTGGCAGGTGGCCAAGGAACAAGAATGGGCGCAGAGACACCAAAACAATTCCTATTGCTTGATGGTGAACCGATTCTGATGCACACAATCCGAAACATCGACCACGCACTGCAAAAAATCAACTCCATGGCTGTTAATAACTCCGTAATGGGGCAGCTAGTTGTAAACAGTTCAAAACATGTTGATAAAATTGTTAATAACTTTATTGTCGTGCTACCAAAAGGGGAGATTGAGCGGTGGAGAACCCTCTGTCTGGAGTACAAATTTACCATCGCCCACACTGTGGTGGCGGGTGGGGAGAGCAGATGGCAAAGCGTGAAAAAGGGGCTAGCAACAGTGGACAAACAGTGTAGATGGGTGGCCGTACACGACGGAGTGCGCCCCTTTGTTGAGGCGGAGATGTTACTTCGACTACTCCTGAAGGTCAGACAAAACCGCGCTGCCATTGCAGTGATGCCACTAACCGACTCCATCCGTAATGAACAAGGCAGCCAAGATAGGTCGTTATACAAAAGCGTGCAAACCCCACAAATATTTGACTACGACCTTCTGCTTAAAGGTTACCAGCAACCATACGACCCAAAATTCACAGACGACAGCTCCACGGTGGAGGCACTGGGACAGGTGGTGGCCACGGTGGAAGGAGAGGGGATGAATATCAAAATAACTTCGCCCATAGATTTAGCCCTTGCACATATCATTATTAAAAGTTATTTCTAGAAGCTGTTTTAATTTGTTTTCAAAATTTTATTATCACCCTTTTTGTCTCTTTTTCCGCTGATTTTTGAGCTGTAGTCCACTACTATCTCGGCAAAAGAACCTCAAAAATAGCAATAATAAAATTTTGAAAACAAATTAAAACAGCCTCTTAGAAACTAGCGGGCACTCATTATGGTTATCGCTCCATACTCCATAGGGAGTAGTTATGCTGCTTCCGCCCAAGCTAAACAATAGACTTAGAAAAATGGCTGCAAAATAGTTTTGTTAATAATTCAAAACCGCTTTTGGTAGATTTTTTGTATCTTTGAAATAAAAAATAGCACCATGATAAGAATATTAGGAGAACAGAACACCGTCCTCAACCAATTTGTGGCTGAGTTGCGCGATGAAAATATCCAAAAGGATGCCATGCGTTTCCGCCGCAACTTAGAGCGCGTGGGGCAATTGATGGCATACGAAATAAGTCGCACACTAAACTACTACCCCTCGGAGGTGGCCACCCCGTTGGGGCAAAAGCCTATAAACCTGCCCACGAGCCGCATAGTGCTCGCTACGGTGTTACGCGCGGGGTTACCATTTCACAGTGGTTTTCTCTCTATCTTTGACAAGGCCGAAAATGGATTTGTGAGTGCCTATCGCCACTTCTCAAAAGATGGCACAATGCACATCAAGATGGAGCAGGTGACAACGCCACCACTCGAGGATAAAACCCTAATCCTTATCGACCCCATGCTAGCCACGGGGCAATCTATCGAGGCAGCCTACAACGCATTGATAGACAAGGGTGGCGTGCCGATGCAGACCCATTTTGCAGCCATAATCTCCTCTATCGAGG
>JAVVSB010000018.1:0-35849 GCA_036654415.1 Mucinivorans sp.
GACCTGCAAACTATGCACCGTGGGTTAGAGATAATAAGCACCACGGGCAAGGGGCTTATCGAGTTCGTGGATAACTATCGTCGTCTGACACGTATTCCTACGCCTGTGATGTGCGAATTTTCGCTACTTGACTTGCTCAAAAAGGTGGTTGGGCTTATCTCGTCTCGTATTGAGATAGAGCAGGTGAGTGATTCTATGGTGGTGTGTGCCGATGAGAATCTAATTTCTCAGGTGCTGACCAATTTACTCAAAAACGCCATCGAGGCTACACCCAACGGTGAACGTATATGGGTCAAGGCCTATCCTAGCGTTGGTGGACAACGCACTGTTATCGAGGTATGTAATTGTGGTGTCCCAATTGATAAAGAGGTGCGCGAGAATATATTTGTCCCCTTTTTTACCACTAAAACTGGTGGCTCGGGCATTGGGCTTAGCCTCTCCAGGCAAATTATGCGTCTGCATAACGGGACCCTGACCCTAGCCTCGGGGGTGGTTAATGGCCAGAGTATAACCTGTTTTATCCTAACCATCTAAGAAATTAAAACAGCTTCTAAATATATTTTAGAAATTTTTGGCTGTCAGTATCTGGTTTAACCACTGCATCTGAGCCTCTGGGGTCATGTTTGAGTTGTCCAGTAGTAGGGCATCAGAAGCGCGTCTCAGAGGGCTTTGAGCACGGTTCTCGTCCTGGAAATCACGCTCGCTTACGTTTCTACGAATTTCATCCAAGGCCACCTCCTGCCCCTTATCTTTTAATTCGTGGTAACGCCTTAGGGCGCGAATTTCCACCGAGGCGGTCATGAATATCTTAATTTCGGCCTGAGGGAATACCACTGTTCCTATATCGCGCCCGTCCATGACTATTCCTTTTAGGAGCCCCATCTGTTGTTGCAGAGCCACTAACTTTTCGCGCACGGCTGCAATTTGGCTTATGTGGCTAACCATATTACTCACTCGCATGGAACGAATCTCCACCGAGATGTTGTCCTGCCCCAGGAAAATATCACTCTGTCGCGAGATTTTATTGAAGCTGAAGTGGATGTCAATATTGGGTAGACGCTCCACTATCAGCTCTTTGTTGTCTTGAATCCCCTGCTCCAAAGCCCAAAGCGTTACAGCGCGATACATGGCCCCTGTGTCTATAAAAGCATAGCTCAAGGCTGCGGCTATGCTTTTGGCAAAACTGCTTTTTCCACACGAGGAGTAGCCGTCAATGGCGATAATAATTGGGCGTGAGGGAGGGGTGAGTCTCATTGTAGAAAACTTAAAAACGGTATTAATTTGGCCACAGTCATTATCACAGCTCCACCTCCTAGCAGCACAATTACTCCTCCCGAGATTTTGTTGAGCCACCACAGTCCGCGGTAGGAGAATCTCTTGCGCAGTTTGCTCACCAGGTAGGTTAATGTAAACCACCATGTAGCCGCCCCTGTTAGTACTCCAAGTAGTAGTAGGGCCTTGTGCATCACGTCGCCTGTGCCCACACCCATGGCAGCAAAAATATAAACAAAGACCAAGAAATAAGCAGGGTTTGGTATGGTAAGAAACAGCACCGAAAAGTAGTTTGAGAGTAACCCCATCTTTGATTTAGATGTGTTTGCACCTGGACGTTTTACTTTTTTGTAGAAGACCGACAGGCCAAAGGTGACCACCAGAAGCCCCCCCACAATCTCGACCCAAAAGGTGTACTTGTCGATAAAGGAGTTGATATAGCCCAGCGAAAAGATGGCCAGCACTGCAAAAAAAGTGTCAGCAGTGGCCGCCCCTAATCCCGAGACGAATCCGCTACTGCGAGTGCCACCTAATGTGCGCTGCACGCACAACACCCCAATGGGCCCTAACGGGATGGAGGCCATTAGCCCCGCCGCTACTCCCCAAAAGAACATAGTCATGTAGTCAAAAACCATAGGAACAACTTTATATAGATTCTTAGCAAAGGTAAAAAATAATTACCTTTGTGCAAAATTATTGTATGAAACGTAAAATACCGCTTGCTCTGAGCTACTCACTTCTTTCGGCCGTTTTACTCTCGCTGGGATGGCTTGGTGGGGGTGGTTTTTGGCTGTTGGTGGCTTTTGTACCATTGCTTTGGCTTCAAAAATCGGGCCACCGTGGTTTTATGTGGTGGGTGGCGCTGACATTTTTTCTGTGGATTGAGGCCACCTGTTGGTGGGTGGGACTCTCCACATTGTTGGCGGTTGTTTTTGTACCGTTGGTTGGGCTCTTTTTTACGGTTATACCCTTTGGCCTATACCATTATGTATATAAACATAGCCCAAGTGAGGCTTTGCAGTGGGTGCTCTTTTGCACACTTTGGATTAGTTTCGAAGGGCTCTATATGTATGGTCAAATCAGCTTTCCATGGCTCACCTTGGGCTATGGTTTTGCTGGCGAGCCATGGGCTGTACAGTGGTACTCGCTCACTGGTAGTTTTGGGGGGTCACTTTGGGTGCTTGTCTCTAATATATTGGTATTCAAGGCTATTGAGGCCGTCGTCTATCGTCGTCGATTTATTGTGGCTTGGAGCCTGTGGGTGTTTTTGCCTCTGGGGTTCTCTTTGGTTCAATATTTTTCCTATTCGCCCAACTCTGAGACCATCAATGTTGCTGTTTTGCAACCCAATATTGACCCTTATAACGAAAAATTTGGGGGGCTGAGTCGTTCATCTCAGCGCGATATTTTTCTCTCTCTTATGCAGCAGGCCCCGCTCCAAACGGACTTTTTTGTCTTGCCTGAGACCGCCTTTTCCGATAATCTATGGTTGGGTAGGTTTAATGAAAGCCACACAGTGGATACCCTGCGGTGGTTTTTACGTCAAAAATTTCCCCATGCCACGGTGGTCACTGGAGCCGATACTTATCGTTTTGTGAGCCCAGGTGAGCCTCAAAGCTACACTGTGCGTCACCTCAAAGGTCAGGGAGTAGGTTATGAGAGTTTGAATTCCGCACTCTGGATTGATAGTAGCTCCACTGTCGAAGTCTATAACAAAGGTAAGTTGGTTTGTGGGGTTGAGATGACTCCCTATCCAGCGTTTTTTGGAGCTTTGGATAGGTTGCTTAGCGTTAACCTTGGGGGGCAAGGTGGTAAAGTGGGCACCTCCACCAAGCGCACCACCCACAAGGGGGTAGGGGTAGCCATCTGTTACGAGGCCATTTATGGAGAGTTCTATACTGAATATATTAAAGCGGGGGCTCAGGCGATGCTCATCATCTCCAACGATGGTTGGTGGGGCAATACCCCTGGCCATCGCCAGTTGCTCCGTTTTGCCCGCCTGCGTGCGGTTGAGACTCGTCGTGCTATAGCCCGCTCGGCCAACACGGGTACCTCGGCCATTATCTCTGCTCGTGGCGATGTGGTTCAAAGTATGGGTTGGGATAGGCGTGGTGTGCTCTCAGGAGACATAGAGCTTAGCAAAGAGGTTACACCTTATGTGCTTTGGGGCGACATAGTGGTACGGGTGTCGATGTACGTGTGCCTACTCTCGTTGCTGTTTTTTGTGGCGCAGCGGTTCCGTAAAAAAGTTTAAGCATTAGGCAGAGGATAACATAATATTCCAATATTATGTTAATTATTCTACGCTGTTCAACCACAACAAGGCGGTGGTTTGAAGCAGCCACCGCCTTGATTTTCACCCTATTAATAAATAGTTATTAAAGGTCTCCGAAAATCTCTTTTTCCGTTGGCATACCCTCTATTTCGGGGGCCAGAGGTGTTGTTTGTTGAGGATTTTCGATGCGGTAGGCTTGCGAATATTCGCCACGAGCCTCGGCCGCTGCAAAATCTGGTTTTTCGGTGCGTACATAGTTTAATACCTGTTCCAGTCCTTCGGTAAACTTCAAAAAGTCCTCTTTGTAGAGGTGGATTTTGTGTTTGTCAATCTGGAATGAGCCGTCCCTCATTGGACGTTTACGACTTTCGGTAATAGTTACATAAAAGTCATCACCGCGAGTGGCTTTTACATCAAAATAGTAGATGCGTTTGCCAGCTTTTACTGGAAAAGAGAACACCTCATCGGTACCCAATGGGGTCTCTGTGTTTTGTTCAAAAGTCGGTTGCTGAGCTTCGGGAGCCTCGTCAGTGGCTTTGTCTCTTCTGAAAGTGTCGAAATATCCCATACGTTAAGATTTATTAGGTGAGTAAAAAATGAAATATATGTTTATATTCACTTCAAATATATACAATTTTTATCAATGCACCAAACCTAATTTCAATAGTAGGTATAAATACTTACTGTTTCCACAGCCAAATATCGTAATTTTGCGACTATTAACAGTAAAAATAATGAATATAGAACTAGATTTTATTCCTCAGCGTGATTCCAAACCAAGGACCTCGGGTCTAACAATGGTTATGGATAAAGGGCTTTCACCCATGGATGCCCGTTCACTGTGTAGCGTTGCTGCTCACCTAATTGATTATATAAAACTGGGCTTTGGCACGTCGGTTTTTTCGGACGAGCTCAAAGAAAAAGTTGATATTTACCACCAGGCTGGCATTCAGGTCTATTTGGGTGGTACCTTGTTGGAGGCTTGTTATGTTCGTGGTCAGATGGACAAATATTTGGCCTTTGCCGACGAGCTTTGCATCAAGGTGGCTGAGGTTTCTGATGGTTCGATGATTATTGACCACTCCCAAAAGTGTGCTTTAATCAAGCAACTATCCTCTCGTTTTAAGATACTGTCGGAGGTTGGCTCTAAGGTGGCTGGTCACGAAATTCCAACCAAGGATTGGATTGAAATGATGCTTTCTGAGCTTAGTGCTGGTAGCTCTTTAGTTATTGCCGAGGCGCGCGAGGCTGGTAACACTGGTATTTTTGAGTCCAATGGTTGTGCCAAGACTCAGATGATAATCGACATTGAGCAGTCGGTTGAACTAAAACGTATTTTGTGGGAGGCTCCACAAAAAGGGCAACAGGCCTGGTTTATCAAGGCCTTTGGGCCTCAGGTTAACCTGGGTAATATTCCTAGCCAAGATGTAGTGGCTCTTGAGACCCTTCGTTGCGGTCTGCGGGGCGATACTTTTGGGATGTTTTTGAGCGAAGAACTTAAGAAAAAAGTACAAAAGTAATGGAAAATCAGGGGCAAAAGAGCGTAGTGGCAAAAAAAAGTAATTTCGTACGTCATTTCTATGATTGGGTGCTGCATTGGGCCGATACTCCTTGGGGTGGGGTGGCTCTTTTTGTGTTGGCCTTTGCCGAGTCCTCTTTTTTCCCCATTCCTC
The DNA here is from genome assembly GCA_036654415.1 of Mucinivorans sp. Classification (GTDB taxonomy): domain Bacteria; phylum Bacteroidota; class Bacteroidia; order Bacteroidales; family Rikenellaceae; genus Mucinivorans. The sequence goes on from JAVVSB010000018.1 coordinate 5,221, forward strand.
CCGATGTGTTGCTTATTGCGCTCTGTTTGGGGGCCCCTAAGAAGGCTTTTCGCTATGCCGTCATCTGTACTGTAGCTTCGGTGCTGGGGGCTTGTTTGGGCTATGGCATTGGGCTTTGGGCTTGGTCGGGTATGCAGGATTGGTTTATTCCTCATGTCTTCTCGCAAGAGGGTTTTGCCAGCGTTGGGGCCATGTATGAGCAGTGGAACTTTTGGGCTGTCTTTACGGCTGGTTTCACCCCTATACCTTATAAAATTTTCACCATTGCCGCTGGTGCTTTTGGCATCAATTTTATGATGTTTGTGGTGGCTTCGATAGTGGGTCGTGCGGGTCGTTTCTTCTTGATAAGTTTCCTTATTTACAAGTTTGGCCCTTCAATAAAACATTTTATCGACAAGTATTTCAACCTCTTAGCTGTGGCCTTCACAGTGTTGCTTATCGGTGGTTTTGTGTTGGTTAAATACGCACTCTAGATTATGAGGCATTTCGGACTTCTGGGTTATCCTCTGGGTCACTCCTTTTCAAAGGGCTTTTTTAGTCAGGCCTGCCTTTACGATAATTTTGAATACCGTAATGTTGAGGATTTTATTGCGAATATACCTCCTGATTTAGAGGGTTTTAACGTCACTATTCCTCACAAACAGAATATCATACCATACCTTGATGAGATTGACCCCGCTGCTGCGCAGGTGGGAGCGGTCAACTGTGTTAAGATTACTCCTCAGAGACGGTTGGTGGGATATAATACTGATATTGTGGGCTTTGAGGAGTCGCTCTCTCTGATGCTTTGCGGTCAACGTCCCGAGGCCTTAGTATTGGGTTCGGGTGGCGCGGCCCACGCGGTGTGGTATGTGTTGCGAAAGATGGGTATTGAATTTCGCACAGTTTCACGTTCTTCTCCCGAACTTAACTATCTGAATCTAAGTGGGGATACCATTGCTCAAAGTCTGCTCCTGGTCAACACCACTCCGCTGGGTATGGTACCTCAGGTGGATAAAAAAGCGGATATAGATTATTGCAAAATCACAAAAAATCATTATCTTTACGACCTAATATATAATCCCAGCCAAACAGCCTTTCTACGTGAGGGGCGTGTGCGGGGGGCTAGGGTCAAAAATGGTTTGCAGATGCTCCATCTTCAAGCCTTGGCTGCGGCCCAAATTTGGGATTTGAGTGTTTGATTATGCCTTGCGGACTTAGAAATAGTTTAAATTTCTTATTCAGCATTTTCTTATCGCTCCTGCTTTGATATGTTTGTTTTATTTGATTTTAGTCGCAGCCCACTACTGCCTACGTCAAATCATCTAAAGAACAGCCTCACAAACAGCAATAATAAAATTGTGGAAAATAAATTTAAGATTCTTACATTAACAGGAAAATAAAGATATGAAGAGATTATTTTTGACTGCTCTGCTATTGTGGAGTGTATCGCCATTGTTGGCACAAACCATCTACCCTACACCTCATAAAATTGAGCGAGGTACAGGGGTTTTCTTGGGTAAAGATGCCTCGGTGGTCACTTTCAAAGAGGATAAATCGTTGCCATCCGAGGCTTACATTTTGGAGGTCACAGCTCGACTTATCACCATTACCAGCTCTAGCGACCGCGGGGCTTTTTATGGTTGTGTCACTTTGGAGCAGATAGCCGCCCAGGGGGCAGTGCCTGTGATGACCATCACCGATAGTCCTGACATTCCTTTTCGTGGCACAGTTGAGGGGTTTTATGGTAAGCCATGGAGCCACCGTGACCGACTTGCGCAGCTCCAATTCTATGGTCTCAACAAGCTCAACACCTATATTTACGGCCCTAAGGACGACCCTTACCATAGTTCGCCTAATTGGCGTCTGCCTTATCCTGAGCAGCAGGGGGCTCAAATTGCCGAGTTGGCTTCGGTGGCCAAAAAGAACCATGTCGATTTTGTGTGGGCCATCCATCCAGGGCTCGACATTAAGTGGACTGAGGCTGATTTTCAGATTCTGTTGGCTAAATTTAATAGTATGTATGGTTTGGGCGTGCGCTCTTTCGCGCTCTTTTTTGACGACATCTCTGGCGAGGGGACCAATCCTCACAAACAGGCTGAACTTCTCAACCGTCTCAACAAGGAGTTTGTGCAGGCCAAGGGCGATGTAACGCCGCTGATTATGTGTCCCACGGAGTACAACAAAAGCTGGGCCAACCCCACATCTAACGGCTACCTCTCCATCTTGGGGCGCGAACTGGATAAGTCGGTCCAAATTATGTGGACTGGTGACAAGGTGTGCGACAACATCACAACCGAGACCCTAACTTGGATTGCCGACCGTATTGGCCGCTCAAGTTATATATGGTGGAATTTTCCAGTGACCGACTATGCCCGCCACTTGGTGGTTCAGGGGCCCTCTTACGGTCTGACCAAGGAGGGGCGAGGATTGATGAATGGTTTCGTAAGTAACCCCATGGAGAATGCCGAGGCCTCAAAGGTTGCCCTTATGGGGGTGGCCGACTACTGTTGGAATATTGAGGCTTACGACTATCTTAAGACTTGGGAGCTAGCTCTGCGTACTTTGATGCCTCACGCGGCTCAGGCTTATCGTACTTTTGCTATGCATTCGGCTGATTTTGAACAGAATGGCCACGGTTTTCGTCGCGATGAGTCGTGGGAGATAGCTCCACTAATGAAGGCTCACCTTGATGGAACAGCCGATAATTCTACCATCATAGCTCAAGAATATGCTAAGATGGAGGCTGCGCCAGAGCAGATTTTTGCCTCCAAGGATAATGCGGCTCTGATTGCCGAGCTGCGCCCTTGGTTAGTGCAGTTTGCCAAGTTGGGGCAGCGTGGGCAGCAGGTGCTCGCTTTGGAGAAGAGCTTTAAGCAGGACTCTAGTGATGTATTTTGGAGCAATTACCTAGCAGGTACCATGAGCGACGAGGCCATCAAAGCCTACAACGCCCACAAAAGTGGCACCTATATCATGCAGCCTTTTATTGACAAGACACGTGCCCGCCTGGGTGAGGAGTTTTACGAACAACTGACAGGGCAGAAGATTACAAAACCTACCCCAATAACTAATTTTGAACGTACCGAGACCCTCTACGAAATGATGGATGGTCGCACTGATACCTATTATTACTCGTGGGGCTTACAGAGTGTGGGTAGCTGGGTAGGTGTTGATTTGGGCCAAGTGCAGTCCGTGACCAACATTATTATCGACCAGGGACGTAAAGATGGCGACAATGACTATTTCCAGAGTGCTTTACTTGAGATTTCCAAGGACAACAAGTTGTGGACACCTTTGAGCGATACCCTTCACCAGATTTACAACATACGTTATAACGCTCGTCCTGTTGAGGCTCGTTATGTTCGTTTGCGCGCCACTGAAGGGGCAAGCCCCAAGAATTGGACGGCCATCCGTCGCTTTGATGTCAATCCGTTGCAGAACAAACCAGTTATTATGACTAATATCCCGCAGATTGCACCACTCAAGGTGGTCACTGAGGGTAAGTATGTGAGTGTAAAACCTATGCTCGAGATTGTCAAGGTGGCCCCTGGTGGCTATTTGGGCATCGAGTTGCCTGTGATTTGCGATTTGGGTAGTGTCTCTGTCGAGCTCAATATTGGCTCTGTGGCTTTGGAATATTCACTCGATGGTATTATGTGGAGTGTGCAGAAGCCTGCCAAGGCTCGTTATATAAGGTATATCAATAAGTCTAACCGCGAGGTACCCATTGTTCTCAAGAGTATGGTGGTGGAGCTTCACGGCGATGATAATGCTGACTTATTGGCGGCCATGGATGGCGATTTGCTAACTGGATACACTCCAACGCAGGAGTCTGTGGTGGTGAATGTTCCGCCTCACACTTTGGGTGTTTCTGTGCTCTGTGATGGAGGAGAGTGGATTCTTCTGAACGATAAGGGGGGGCAGATAGGCAGTAGTAAAAATGGTTTTATGAACTCTCCAGTGGCCTCTGCCGTCAAGAGTATCACAATAAAAGGGAAGGGGCAGATTCGCGAAATTATTTGGAAGAGATAAAATGTTCGATTTTATCAGTTTTGATATTATAGATGCCATTGACATAGTGGTTGTGGCTCTGCTCTTGGTGCAGACTTACCGTATGATTCGAGGCACAGCAGCCCTGACTATTTTTATAGCCATCTTCTTGCTCTATGTGTTGTGGATAGTGGTTCGTATTTTGAATATGGAGCTGCTGAGTATGATTCTAGGGCAGGTTTTGGGGGTTGGTATGTTGGCTTTGATAGTTGTCTTCCAGCAGGAGATTCGTCGTTATCTTTTGATGTTGGGGCAGCGTATTTCTGGTTCGCGTCGCAAGTGGTTGCGCTCACTTTTCGCCTCGCGTGCTGGGCGTGTGGAGTATGGTTTTTTAGATGAGTTTTCGGCAGCTTGCCTCTCAATGGCCTCAAGCCATACGGGGGCACTGATTGTGTTGCAGCAGGCGAGTGACCTCTCGGTTTTTGCTCAGACGGGTGACTTGGTGGATGGTGTGGTGTCGCAACGTTTGATAGAGGCTATTTTTTTCAAAAATTCGCCTATGCACGATGGAGCCATGATAATTATTCAGGGGCGTATTCATTCAGCTCGTTGTATTTTGCCCACCTCCGACAATCCCAATATTCCAGCTCGCTTTGGTCTGCGTCATCGTGCCGCCATGGGACTTTCGGAACACTCCGATGCAGTGGTTGTGGTGGTCTCCGAGGAGAGTGGTTGCGTGTCATTGGTGGTGGGTGGCGTGCTCACCACGCTCACTTCGCATGACAACTTGCGAGAAAAATTAAAATCCTTATTGGTGAAATAGCGGAAAAAACCTATCTTTGTAAAATAAGAGCCTACTAGGGCTTTTTAAGTGTTATTAAAATGCAAGTAGATAGAGCCAAACCATTTTTGAAATGGGTAGGTGGTAAAACTCAACTTCTTAGTCAGATTAGAGAGAGTTTGCCAGTTCCTGTTTCAGCTTACCACACATACGTCGAGCCTTTTGTGGGTGGCGGTGCAGTCTTGTTCTATATGTTAAAGAATTATAAAAACATCAAACATGCTATTATTAATGACATTAATAATGAGTTGATTACCACTTATAGAACCATAAAGCAGACACCGAATGAATTAATTGAACAACTACTAGATGTAGAAAATGAGTTTCACGCGCTTATCACTCAAGAGCAGAGGACTACTTATTTCCTTGGTAAGAGGTTGTTGTTTAACAAAAATATAGATTGTCCTATTACTAAGTCTGCTACATTTATCTTTTTGAACAAAACTTGTTTTAACGGTTTGTATCGAGTCAATAGTAAGGGTGAGTTTAATGTACCCTACGGTAAATATATTAAGCCTATGATTTGTGATAGGTCAACTATATTGGCCGATAGTGAGCTACTCCAACGTGTTGAGATTCTTTGTGGTGATTTTAGTCAGACAATAGATTTTGCAGATGCGGGGGTGATTTTTTATTGCGACCCTCCATATAAGCCCATAAGTGTGACGTCTTCGTTTAATTCGTATACTAAAGAAAATTTTGGTGATGAGCAGCAGGTGAGGTTAAAAAGTTTTTGCGATAATTTGACCCAGCAAGGAGCAATGGTCCTCCAAAGTAATTCGGAGTCTAATAGTGGGTATTTTGATGAGTTATATACAGAATATAAGATAGAGAGGGTGTTTGCTTCCCGTATGGTGAATTCAGACGCTACAAAGCGAGGTAAGATTAAGGAACTTCTTATTTCTAACTATATGGAAAATAATAGGCTGCAATTATCGCTGTTTTAAGGTTATGGCAAGTAGTGAATCCTGGCAAGCAATTTTTGATTATTGCGTTCCATGTGATTGGAATTTTGATGTGCGGCCCTTTTTTATAACTGCTCAGCAGATAAAACTGGCGTGTCAGGATTTTCGTGATACCTCGCAGAAGGAGGTGCGTATTTTATGTAAACAAGATACACGGGAGAGTAGACCAAACGTTTTTATAGCTAAAGGGCTATTCTTATTGCCAGTGAGAAATGGAGAGTATGCAATAATAAAAGGGGAGGGGTACGTCGATATACTAGAGATAGAGAGCCCAATAGAGGTATATGATTCGAAGTTAGATTTTGTGTTGGATAGTGTGGAAGTGGGTAATTCTGAGATGCAACATGTCGATTTTGCCTACGCTTCGTCCTTGATAAGAACTTTTATGGACGACCCGTCATTGGTGATGACTATCCGTGGTAGAAAATATACTCCAGAGTTTTCGTTTCGTGTTGGAGTACATGACATTTCGGTAAAGAGTGTTCAAACAGAAGTGGATGCTGGTTACGAAGGGCGAAATAAAATAGTGTTGATTGAAGCTAAAAATTCCACAACAAAAAACACAATAATTAGACAGCTCTATTATCCTTTCATGCAGTGGAAAGAGCAGACCTATAAAGATGTCTCTTTGTTGTTTTTTGAAAAGCGTGCAGACCTTTATTTAATTTGGCAATATGGTTTTGAGGATAATGATGATTACAATAGTATAAAATTGATAAGGTCTGCCAGATATACGATAAACAGTCCTCAAAATAGGAGAAATGGCTGATGATTAACTAGAAAAACAATTAATTAAAATAGATAAAAACTATGGCAAAAAAATTTATTACCTGTGATGGTAACTACGCTGCGGCACACATTGCGTATATGTTCAGCGAAGTTTCGGCAATTTACCCCATCACGCCAAGTTCGACTATGGCCGAGCTTGTGGATGAATGGGCCGCTGCTGGCAAAAAGAATATCTTTGGCGAGACTGTCAAGGTTGTTGAGATGCAGTCTGAGGCTGGTGCTGCTGGTGCCGTTCACGGTTCACTTCAGGCGGGGGCACTAACTACAACCTACACTGCCTCTCAGGGGTTATTGCTTATGATTCCTAACATGTATAAAATTGCGGGTGAGTTGTTGCCTGCTGTTTTCCATGTTTCAGCTCGTGCTTTGGCCGCTCAGTCACTCTCTATCTTTGGCGACCACTCTGACATTATGGCCACCCGCGGCACTGGTTTTGCCATGTTGGGCGCAGGTTCGGTGCAGGAGGTTATGGATTTGAGTGCTATCTCTCACTTGGCAGCTATTCGTTCGCGTGTACCATTCTTAAATTTCTTTGACGGGTTCCGCACCTCTCATGAGATTCAGAAAATTGAAGAGTTCGACACCAATGAGCTTAAGGCTCTGGTTGACGAAAAGGCCTTGGCCGAGTTCCGTCAGCGTGCTATGAACCCTGATGCTCCTGTTACGCGTGGTACGGCTCAGAACCCCGATATCTATTTCCAAACCCGCGAGGCAGCCAATAAATTCTATGATGCCGTGCCTGATGTGGTAAACGATTATATGGCCCAAATCAGCAAGATTACAGGCCGTACCTATAAGCCATTTATGTACTATGGAGCTCCTGATGCCGAGAACATCATCATCGCCATGGGCTCTGTTACCGAGACCATCAAGGAGGTCATTGACCTACGTTTGGCTTCGGGCGAAAAAATCGGTCTGCTTTCCATCCACCTTTATCGTCCCTTCTCGGCTAAATATTTCTTCCAGGCGGTGCCTAAGTCGGTTAAGCGCATTTGTGTTTTGGACCGTACCAAAGAGACAGGAGCCGCTGGCGACCCTCTCTATATGGATATCAAGGAGGCCTTCTATGACCAGCAGACACGTCCTTTGATTATCGGTGGCCGTTATGGCCTCTCTTCTAAGGATACCACTCCAGCTCAGATAGCCGCCGTTTACGACAACTTGGCTATGGTCGAACCTAAGAATCAATTCTTGCTTGGTATAGTTGACGATGTCACTTTCAAGTCCCTTAGCGTTGGGGCTGAGTTTGCCGCGGGGGCCGAGGGTACTTTCGAGGCCCGTTTTATCGGTCTTGGGGCCGATGGTACGGTGGGTGCCAACAAAAACTCCATCAAGATTATCGGTAACAGCACCGATAAATATTGTCAAGCCTATTTCTCCTATGACTCCAAGAAATCAGGTGGTTACACCAGTTCTCACTTGCGTTTCGGCGACAAACCAATCCGCTCTACCTACTTGGTCAACACACCTAACTTTGTGGCCTGCCATGTGCCCTCATATGTCAATAAATATGACCTTTTGAAGGGGCTTAAAGATGGCGGGACCTTCCTTTTGAACTCAATTTGGGACAAAGAGGTGGTTTCAAACCATCTGCCAGACTCGATGAAAAAGTATATGGCCGAGCATAAGATTAATTTCTATCAGATTAACGCCACAAAAATTGCTGCTGGCATAGGCCTTGGTAACCGTACCAACACCATTATGCAGGCTGCTTTCTTCAAATTGTCGGGGGTAATTCCTTACGATTTGGCTGTTGAACAGATGAAAAAAGCCATCTATAAATCGTATGGAAAAAAGGGTGAGTCGATTGTTAATATGAATTACCAGGCAGTGGATGCTGGCTCAGCGGTTGAGAAAATAGAGGTTGATCCAGCTTGGGCTAACCTGGTTATCAAGGCCAAAGAGATAGATGCTTCACGTCCTGAATTTATACGTAATATTGTTGACCCAATCAACTCTTTGGAGGGTGATTCACTGCCTGTTTCGGCCTTTAATGGTCGTGAAGATGGGACTTGGGATGCAGGGACTTCGCAGTATGAAAAGCGTGGTATTGCCGCCAATATTCCTGCTTGGCAATCCGAAAATTGTATTCAGTGTAACCAGTGTGCTTTTGTCTGCCCTCACGGTGCCATCCGTCCGTTCTTGCTTACCGAAGCCGAGGCTGCGGCAGCACCTGCGGGCACTCCAATGGTTCAGGGTAACGGTGCTCTAAAGGCCTATAAGTTCAAGATTCAGGTTTCTCCTCTGGATTGTACAGGTTGCGGCAACTGTGCTCAGGTTTGTCCTTCTCCAAACAAGGCTTTGGTTATGGCACCACTTGAGGAGCTCTTTGCTCAAGAGAATCCTCGTTGGGAGTATATGCACCACAAGGTTGGCTACAAGAGCCAGGTGGTAGATAAAACCAAGACGGTTAAGAACCTCCAGTTCGAGCAGCCTCTGTTTGAATTCTCTGGTGCTTGTGCTGGTTGCGGTGAGACTCCTTATATTAAGGCCATCACTCAGCTTTTTGGCGATAGAATGATGGTTGCCAACGCCACTGGTTGTTCGTCAATCTATGGTGGTTCGGCCCCTTCAACTCCATACACCACCAATGCTCAGGGCAAAGGTCCAGCTTGGGCTAACTCACTTTTCGAGGACAATGCCGAGTTTGGTTTGGGTATGAATGTGGCTGGCGATAAAATGCGCGAGCGTCTTAAACTCATTATGACCGAGGCCATGGAGCAGTGCTCATGCTGTACCGTAGAGGTTAAAGCTGCCATGGGCGAGTGGATAGCTTCCATGGATAAGGCGGCTGAGTCGGTTGCTGCTACAGCAGCTCTACTACCTTTGGTTGAGAAGTGCGATTGCAAATATTGTAAGGAGATAGTTGCCCTTAAGAGCTTCTTACCTAAACGTTCACAGTGGATATTCGGTGGTGACGGTTGGGGCTATGACATCGGATTTGGTGGCGTAGACCATGTGTTAGCCTCGGGCGAAAACGTGAATATTCTGATTATGGATACTGAGGTCTACTCCAATACAGGTGGCCAGTCTTCTAAGGCTACGCCAATCGGAGCTGTGGCTAAGTTTGCCTCAGCTGGTAAACGTGTCCGTAAGAAGGATATTGGGGCCATGATGATGACCTATGGTTATGTCTATGTGGCTCAGGTGGCCATGGGTGCCAACCATAATCAGTATCTCCAGGCTATTAAAGAGGCTGAAGCCTACAACGGTCCGTCACTTATTATTGCTTACTCGCCATGTATCAACCATGGTATCAAGGGTGGTATGGGTGTGTCTCAGCTCACCGAAAAACGTGCTGTTGAGTGTGGCTACTGGCATACATGGCGCTTCAATCCAGCTCTTGAGGCCGAGGGGAAGAACCCATTCACCATGGACTCAAAGGAGCCTGATTGGGCTAAGTTCCAGGATTTTATCAACAATGAGGTTCGTTACACTTCGCTTATCAAGGCTTTCCCTGCCGAGGCTAAAGAGCTTTTCGCAGCTAGTGAGCAGAATGCCAAGTGGCGTTATAACACCTACATTCGTCAGAGCAAGTTAGAGTACTAATTTTTTCACCTGACGCACTAAAACAGACCGAGGGGCTACATTTCGTAGCTCCTCGGTTTTTTTGGCCCATATTTTGCAAAAAAGTGTTAACTTTGCAATTCAATTTTTTTTAGATGAAAGAGCCTAAACAAGAGCAGATAATCGAGGAGTTCGCCATTTTTGACGACTGGCTCGATAAGTATAACTACCTGATAGAACTTAGTGCCGATTTACCGCTTATTGCCTCAGAGCATCGCACCGATAACTATATTATTAAGGGGTGTCAAAGTCGTGTATGGGTCGACAGTTCGATAGATAAGCAGGGGTGTATGCACTTCACGGCTGATAGCGATGCCATAATAACCAAAGGTATTATTGCGTTACTCATCAGGGTGATGGATGGCATGACTCCGCAAGAGGTGTTGGAGTCGGAACTCTATTTTATTGATAAAATTGGCCTTGGCGAGAATCTCTCACCCACACGTGCCAATGGTTTGGTGGCCATGATACACCAGATGAAACTTTACGCTATGGCTTTTAACGCACAAAAACAGTAATGACACCGCAGGAAATATTAAAAATAGAGCAGGATATTATTCTTGCACTCAAGAATATATACGACCCCGAGATACCTGTCAATATCTACGATTTGGGTCTGATTTATCAAGTTGAACTTACCCCCGAGCGAGTAGCTGTTATCTTGATGACCCTCACGGCTCCCAACTGCCCTATGGCTGACGAGCTACTCAATCAGGTCAATGGCGATGTGGCTATGGTCGAGGGGGTCGATAAGGTGGAGCTAACCTTGACCTTCGAGCCCCAATGGGACCGTTCTCACATTTCAGAAGAGGCACTCCTAGAATTAGGATTAATGTAAGTGTGGTAAATATCTCAGATAAGAGCCGTTCATAATATGGTAAGGTAAATATGGGGCTTCTGAAAGTTAGATTTTTTCAATGGTGGACCAATCTGTAGGCCAGAGGTTTACTTGTGGTAAATGAGAATTTTAAGACTTTAGTTCAATGAGGGGTAGAGTCATTTTTAGAATTCATCATATATAAATAGCGTTAATTTATTTAATTTATGGAGCAAGAGATACTTATGGCACTTGATGTGCTCAAAAGCGGAGGCATCATCCTCTATCCCACCGACACGGTTTGGGGGCTTGGTTGCGACGCGACTAATGCCGAGGCCGTTGCTAAGATTTTCGCTCTCAAGCAACGTGCCGACAACAAGAGCATGATTATATTGCTGGACGAGGCTGACTCGGTACCGCGCTATGTCAGACAGGTTCCCGATGTGGCTTGGGAGCTATGGGAGGTTTCAGACAAGCCCTTGACTCTAATTTTGCCTGAGGGTGTAGGCCTTGCCCCTAATTTATTGCCCCAGGAGAAGAGTGTGGCTATCAGATTGGTGGGTAACGATTTTTGCCGACGGTTGATTCACAAGTTGCGTCGTCCTTTAGTCTCCACCTCGGCCAATATTTCTGGTGAACCTTCCCCCTTGACCTTTGAGCAGATAAGCGAGCCTATTAAGGCTGGTGTTGATTATGTGGTTGGTCCCGCCATGGAGCAAGCCGATGCCACTCATAGCCCATCGTCTATTATTAGGTTGGGGCTGGGAGGCCAAATTGAAATTATTCGCAAATAAATATGGATGAGATAATCAAGTATTTTCCAGAGCTCTCAGCGCGTCAGCGTGAGCAGTTTGCCATGATGCAGGGGCTCTACACGGAGTGGAACTCCAAGATAAATGTCATCTCGCGTAAAGATATAGACTCGCTCTATTGTCGTCATGTGCTCCATAGCCTGGCCATTGCTCGCACGGGGCTCTTGGTTCCTGGCGACAGGGTGGCTGATGTTGGGTGTGGTGGTGGGTTTCCAGGCATTCCTTTGGCTGTTTTGATGCCATCTGTGCACTTTACGATGGTGGACTCCATTGGCAAAAAGATTAAGGTGGTATCCGAGGTATCCGAGGCTTTGGGGTTGGACAACGTGACTCCGATTAATTGTCGTTTCGAGGCTCTTGACGGGCTCTTTGACTGGGTTCTCTCGCGCGCCATGACCGACCTTCGTAGTTTTACGGAACTGACTTGGAGCCACACCACGCGGGGCATCTTGTACCTCAAGGGTGGTGACTTAGAGCAAGAGATTCGTTCGGCCAATCGACGTTATCAGGTTTTTGAGATTTCGGATTGGTTTTCAGATGAATTTTTCGAGACTAAGAAAGTTGTTTATTTGGCTAAAAAGTAGAAAAAGTTTTGATAATTCGATAAAAAGTGCTACCTTTGCCCTCCCTAAACGATAAATAAAAAACACATACAATAATGAAAAGGACATTCCAACCAAGTCGTCGTAAGAGAATCAACAAGCACGGTTTCCGTGAACGTATGGCATCGGCCAACGGCCGTCGTGTTTTGGCTTCGCGCCGCGCTAAAGGCCGCAAAAAGCTGACCGTCTCTGACGAAAAATAGGTCGCTCTTTTGCTCTTTGATTTAGACAGCCGCCCCTGCTTATTTTAGTGGGGCGGTTTTGTTGTACCTATATGCCACTTATGTGTGACCATATAAAAAAGACTAGCTTATTTTAAGCTAGTCTTTTTTATATGGTTGGATTTTGGTTATTTGCTCTCTTTTTGTTTGGCAGGGGTTAGTGGTATGAGTGGGGTTGAGTTACTCTTGGTACCTATCTTTTCTGCCAAAATTTTGGCTGCAGCATCACACTCGCTACCAGGCTTGATGTTCATGACCATTTCGCGTGCCTTATCCATATCGCCTAGCTCAAATGCCTTTTCAGCTTGGGTAAGCATCGTGTGGCAGCTCTTTTTTGAAACCATATTGTAGAGTGATTTTATGGCCTCTGAACTCTGCTCATAGGCTGGTACACACACAGGTATGGAGGAGAGAAAGAGCAACGCATCGTCATATTTTTCGCCAGCCACCAATGTTTCTGCCTTGCGGATTACCACTGGCATATTATCGGTGTAGTAGTCGGCAATCTCCTGCGTGGCATTCTTGATGAATTTGACGAAGATAGGGTTGGTGGGTTTGATGGATTGCATCATATTACTGATGGCTTGATTTTTACTTGTTCCGCTACCTTCGATGGTGATGGTGGTGGAGCCATAGCGGCTTTGGTCGATAGAGTTGGCGGCAAAGAGTGTCAATTCGGCGCTAATCACCGTTATGTTGTTCACCCCCGCCTGTACTGTCTCATTCTCGAGAATGTTTAATTCGGGGTAGATGACAAAGGCACTGTAGAGTGATGTCTTGGCGGCATTACTACGCGTAATTATCTGCTCTGTTTTAAGACGGAGCGTTTCGAGCGATTTTTTACTCAGCTCATCCATCTGCTCACCTATCACGGGACTAAAGGCGATGCAGTTGTTTTGCGCTGCGGCAGCTAAGGGCAGCAAGGCAAATAAACAAAATAGTACTTTCTTCATAATAAATTAAGAGATTAAAGTTAATAACGAGCTTTTTGATAGAGACGTCCCTGCATTGATTTTATAAAGCCCAGCACCTCCAGACGAATTAGTGCTGAGGAGATAGCGTAAATGGGCACATCTAACTTTTCGCTTATTTCTTCCAGTGTAAAAGGGTCGGTGTCAGGTGCTGCGGTGTATATTTTCATCAACGTTGGCTCTAGTGAGCTGGGGTCTGACTCCTTCACTTGGGTACCATTGCGCTGCCACTGCATCACTGAGGCTATGTCCGAAATATCTTGGTATAGTATGGCCTTGGAACTGCGAATCAGTGCGTTTGTGCCTTCATAATTTTTATCATCAGCGCGCCCTGGCACCGCAAATACCTCGCGGTCATAGCTTGCAGCTATGTCAGCTGTTATGAGCGAGCCCCCTTTGGCGGCACTCTCCACCACAACAGTGGCGCTGCTTAGCCCCGCAATTATGCGGTTACGGCTTATGAAGTTTGCAGGGGCAATCACCGTTCCAGGAGGCATATCCGAGACTAAAGCTCCGCCCGCCTCCACTATTTTGCGCGCAATCCAATAGTGCGATGTGGGCACTATGTCATCCACCCACCCCGCCATAACAGCCACAGTTTTGGCTCCAAATTCCAGAGCTGAAACGTGGGAACACTTGTCAATGCCAAGAGCCAAACCACTTACCACCACTCCATCATCGTATGCTGCTGCAAAACTGCGCACTAAGTTGGCACATACTGAGAGCCCTAAAGCCGTAGCCTTGCGTGTGCCCACCACTGAGAGCCACTTGCCTCCAGCGGTCAAATCCATTGTCCCTCTTTTGTAGAGCACGTGTGGCGCATCACTACACTCAGCCAGCAGGGTAGGGTAGCCCACCCCGCCACGCACCAAGATATCTACTCCACTCACCTGGCATAAGTTTATTATACTTTTTGCCTCTAGTAATTTTGACTGTTTCTCTCTTAGGATATTTTCAGCAACCAACGTTCCTACACCAGATTGTGTAAGCTTTTCATAATCAGCATCGAGCACAGCGCATGCCGAGCCGAATGTGTCAATTAAAGTGGCGCAGGTGCGCGGCCCCACACGTTCGATAAGCGTAAGGGCGATATCGCAAATCATGGTTTACTCAAATTCTAAAGTTCCAAAAAATTCAGGTAGGTGGAAGTTCGGGCTTTGGGCCTCTATTGGCTGCCAACTCAGGAAGTGAGGTTTTGTGAGTTTGTCACCGCATTTATAGAAATTAGCTTTAGCCGTCATTCCGTTTAAATTCTCAATAGAGTGTTTGAAAAAGGCTGTCACAGGTATTTTTACCATCAGCTCCCACTCCTGTGGCCCCACCTTCTCGGCAAAACACTCCGAGCCCAAGGTGCTTGCCCTAAGGATGGTGTCCATAACCACTTGCGAGGCGTGTGTGGCGTTGGGTTTCTCTTTGCGAAAGGCTAGTAGAGCCTTGCCAATGCAGCTAAATTCAAAATTATAGTAACCTGTCTGGTCAAAACTGATGAAAAATTCCACGCATGAATCGGTCCACACCTCGCCATTGTCTTGTTTTACCATGGCCATGGTGTACTGTTCGTTCACCATAAATTTTATCCACAACTCATCACGTGAATGCTGAGCGCGGAAACTCACCTGAGGTGCATATGGAAACTCTTGGGCCCAGTTGTTGCATGCAATGGGTTCCTGCTGGCTCCAGTTACTTTTAGGTATTTTCATGGTTAGAGTTGTTCTTTTACGATTTGTTGCATTTTGTCAAAATTCTCCTCCATTGAGCTTAGTAGCTTGTATTGAGCGTGTGTGCGCACCAGATTATGCTCGGGGTATTTGATTTTGTAGTATGTATCGCCATTGATGTAGTCCATCAAGAAGCGTAGCACCTGTTCGTATGTGATGTAGAGTGCCGACAGGGCCAAATTATCTTTTTCGGCTTCGTTCAAGAAGACCTTTGCCTCCGATAGGTATCCCTTGGTGTACCCCGCAAAGATGGGCAGCGAGATACCCACTTTGCTAAGCTCCTTGTCGTCCTCGGCCCCTGTGTTTGTGTAGGAACGTATGGCATCTCCGTAGTCGTTCAAGCAGGTGGAGCTTAACACTGTGTCCAGGTCAATCACACATAGTACATTACCATGTTTATCGAATAGTATATTGTTAATTTTAGTGTCGTTATGGGTCACTCGGCGGGGCAGAATACCTTGTTCATATTTGGCCCAAAAGTCAACCATTTTGTCACGGCGACTCTCAATCCACCCTATTTCGGTTGCCAGCGAGGCTTTGCGACCCGCTTTATCCTCCTTTAGGGCTTTGTCCCACTGCTCCATCCGGAAGCGCATATTGTGGAATCCAGGCAAAATATCGGCTAGCGGTTCCGTAAAATCCGATAACATGGCTTGGAATTTACCTATACCCTTACCACCTTGAAAGGCCAACTCGGGTGTGTCAGCGTTGTTGTAGGCTACCGTGTCATCTATAAATTGGCACACAGCCCAAAATTCATCATACTCGTCTTTGTAGTAGAGTGCTCCCGATAGGGTGGGGGTCACAGTTAATGCCTCGCGCAGGGGGTCTCCACCTTGGCGTACAATTTTATTTTTCAAGAAGTTAGTTACCCTTACGATGTTATCCATCATGGCTGGGATGTTGGTAAAGATAGATTTGTTCTTGCGTTGAAGGATGTAGTTTGGCGAACCTTCTTGGGTCTGAATTATGAATGTATCATTGATAAATCCTTCGCCTAATGGGCGTACTACTTCAATCTGGCCATCAATGGCAAATTTCGAGGCTATTTGTTTTAGATTAGTGGTATGCATAATTTTTATTTATAATGTAAAATAATTATCCTTAGGGGTTAACAAAGATAATATAAATTTAATACAAAAACAATAAAACAGCTTCTTAGCTTACCATTCTGCGTAGGTAAGGTATTTTATTTAGCACCCAAGTGAACAGCAGAGCACAACCAAATGCGATAATGGCATTCAGAGGAATCAGTAGCCAAGCGGGTAGCTCCAGCTGACCGTAAATCATGTCGTAACCCATTAGCACAAAGATAAAGTGGCACAAATAGACCCCGAAGGTGAGCGAGGCCACCTGTCTAAGCCAAGGCAGAGGAGGCAGTTTTACGCGGCTCAGTACTATATAGACTGCAAAGGTCATCATAAAGACGTTTATACCCGAGAAGTACCATACAATTTCCAGCGCAGCGTAGTTGCCAGGGAAATATTTTTGTGTCACCAGGAATCCGCCTAGCGTAATGGCATACCCCACCACCATCATGGGCACTGCCACCATCCATGTTTTGCGCCACGACCACTCCAGCGGAAAGCGCATGAGGTAGTAGGCCAGTACTATATAACCCAGAAATCCCGAGAAGTTGTAGAGCATTCCATAGGGGTTCCAATCGCACACTCCCAGCAGCCCCATATTGCCGTAATTGCCTGTATAGCCCAACACTGGGGCCAATATTTGTAGGTATGGCAAGCATAGCGTAATGAGCCAAATAGCCAAGAAGTATTGAATGTCGTGTTTGGAGGCCTGCTCCATCCAGCTGCTTATGATGGGCATAAAGAGGTATAGTCCCACCAACATATAGATATACCAAAGTGGGGTGGTGTCATAGTTGAAGTTAAACACCCAGCTCCACATTTTTGTTAGCGTGGCCTGCCAAGTGTGGTCGGCCATTGCTATATTTAGGCTTAGGGTCTGCACTCCAAAATTTAAATATAGGTAAAACAGCAGAGGCGTTATCACCGACCAAATGGCCAGTGGAATGGCCACTCTACTTAGACGGCGGCGGTAAAATTGCCCCATATCCATCTTAACGGGCAACAGCAACACCCCCGAAATCATCATAAACAGGGGCACACTCACCCTTAAGGCTGACCCCCAAAATGCGCCACTGAGAAAATCAGTTCGGTTGGCATCGAATTGAGCTACAAAAGGGTCGCAGCAATGGGCCAGCACCACTAAAAAGCAGGCCACCACTCTTATTAGGTCAACCCATGGAATTGTCTGTTTCTGTGTCATCTTAATTTAGTTTTTTAGTTGCAATACGCATATTTGATTTACGGTTGTAGCCAAAGCGAAAGTCTAGTGGTTTAACTACACGTGAGGAGTCGTTATAAGCCTCTTTGAGCTTCTTCTCAAAAATATATTTAAAATCGTTGATGGGTTTGGTATAGGTGCCATAGAGCTCTATATCCCATTGCTTGGGGTCAAAGAATTTAAAGGCTATGCCTGTGTCGTCTTGCACAATAAATTGACAATTGCGGAGCATAGTGTTGCGTATGGTGCTAAATGATTTGTGGTGCATCAGATAGGAGGCCGATTTCGAGAAACCTCCCTGGCATGAGATTGACTCTATGAATTTTCGTCGTGCTGTGTTGCGTTCCAAAGCAGGGTCTTCAATATCGCCTGTAAAGAATAGTAGTTCTCGCATGGTGGTGTCGCTTTCGGTGCGGTAGGTGATTTTGACTCCGCGATTGCGTGTGTGACCCATTCCTCTGGCCGATATTGGCACGCCTTGGTCACTCAGGGTCATGCTATCCACCGAGAGCAGATATTTGCCTGAGCGAGCCAAGAAAATCATCACTACAGGGCTCACCCCGTCAATGGAAAAGTTGTTCACATCCTCGAACATTGACTTGGTTCGGTAGTAGCTAATCTCGGTTATTTCGGCTATGGCTTGGCGATACATATCCACATATTTTTCCAAATCCATGGTGTCGATTTTGTTAACTTTCGGTACGCTGCCAATTGGTTCTAAACCAAGCATGTAAATGCTCTTAGCCTGTGGGAAAAAGATATTCAGGTGCAAAAAGTCGGGGCCGCTAAAGGGGTAGATAACACTTTGAATTTTGCAGCTTCGTGGCACCACATTTGTCTGCACCCACTGTTCCATGTTTTGGTTTTTTGCGTGGAATTCAGCCCAGTCTAAGTCGGCATCTTTGGCGTAGCATTGCCAGGCCCTACTCTGTTTTCGTAGGGCAAAGAGGCTATCTGCTGGGCAGTCTATGCCAGCGATAAAACGTGCTGTCTGGTTCAGACTATTGGAGCGAATGGTCTGAAAGGTGGCCAAACGTGTCAGGGAGTCAGCCGTAGAGATAGAGTCGGAGACTATTTGCGCTGCGGTTTTTTTTGGGGCCACCTCTCCACAAGCCATCGTTGTGGCTGCCAAAAGAATCAGTAACGTAGATTTCATTATTTTTTAGGTGTTAGTTTGTTTACAAAGTAGAGTACAATGCCCATCAAGGCTGTCCCTGCACCGTAGAGCGACTCTACTGGTTGCTTAACGATGAGGAATACAAGAATCCACAACATGGCCAACAGAAAAATGGCAGGTAGTACTGGGTAGCCCCAGGCGCGGAAAGGCCGTTCGAGATGGGGGTGTTTTATGCGATTTATAAAGAGTCCCAAAGCTGCAAGCATAGTGCAGAGGTTAAGCACGAAACCCGAGTAGATGATTATTTGTGAGAAACTGGCCGTCAGTATAAAGCCTAAGGCTATGGTGCACTGAACCCAAAGGGCTAAGGTGGGTACGCCTGAGCGGTTGGTGCGCGCGAGTGGGCGCAGTAGAGCTGTGTCCTGGCCCATGGGCTGCATTACGCGCGCCCCCACGTAAACCATCGATGAGATGGAGGAGATAAGCAGCACCGAGATTATGCCACTCATTATTCGTCCTCCATTTATCCCGAAGATATGGATGGCGGCAATGTTGCCAATCTCAATCTGCCCCGATAGTTCGCTTGTTGGGGCAACATAGAGAAATATAAAGTTGAGCAGCAGGTAGAGTCCTGTGACTATGGCGGTACTAATAAGCAGGGCTGGAGCAATGGTGCGGCGCGGATTTTTAATGTCGCCCAATATGTAGGTGGCCGAATTCCAACCCGAGTAAGCGAACATCACCCACACCAGAGCCACTGCATAGGGGGCCGAAAAGATGTCACCCCAAAGGAATTCCTTTGTGCTACTTGTAAAATTGTTGGCCGAGGAGCCCGTCATCGTGAGCCCCGCCACCACAAAAATGGCAATCAAGGTTAGCTTAAGAATGGTCACCACTGTCTGCCAACGGCCTGCCAGGTCAATGGTAAAAGAGTGTATGCTGGTGATTGTGAGTAAGGTGATAATGGCCACTATTTCTGGATTAAAGATGGCGTAAGTTCCATGTAGGTAGCTTCCCATGGCCATTGAGGCTGCTGCAATGGGGGCTGCAAAGCCCACAGTGATGGATATCCACCCAGCCATAAAACCTATACATGGGTGGTAGAGCTGACTTAAAAAATTGTATTCACCCCCCGAGCGTGGCATTACGCTACCTAGTTCGGCGTATATCAAAGCACCGCAAAATGCCAAAAAACCACCCAACAACCAAAGTAGAAGTATAGCCCATAAGTTGCTAATATCCAAGAGCTGGAACCCAAGCGAGGTGAAAACACCTGTGCCAATCATGTTGGCCACCACAAAACTCGATACGGCTATTATTCCCAGTTTCCCCTTGCTCATGTAGTAAGTCTTTAATATTTTCTTACACAAAGATACTCTTTTATTTTCGTTAGGGCCAACTTTTTTTGCTCTCTTTGTTATTCAAAAAATCGTCTTACAGGAGCCAACAGATGTTCGGGGGTACGTACCGCTTTTTTTGTGTCGCGGCGGATATAGGCCAACCTTACTGTGCCAGTGGTTATGAGCTCAGGCTCCATGGTCTGTTCCTCTCCGCTACCTTGGCGAAAGACTTCATAGTCAAAGGTTACCGTAATTCTAGGTAGTTCGCGCATGGTGGTGCGGATTGTTATCAGGTCGTCATAGAGGGCCGCTTTTTTGTAGTTTATCTCCACGTGCATCACTGGTAGCTCGTAGCCCGATTGCTCAATCATAAAGTTGGTAAGACCCACCGAACGCATCATTTCTGAACGAGCCACATCGAAATATTCCACATAGTGCGAATGGTAGAGAAAGCCCATACGGTCAACTTCACCGTAACGGACACGTATTTGAGTGGTGTGTACAAACATAATTTTAACGTTTTTAAGAAATTATTTTATATTAAGAAGCTGTTTTTAATCTCTTTCCAGCATTTTATTACCACCCTTTTTGTCCTCTTTTTTTGCTGATTTTTGAGCTGTAGTCCACTACTATCTCGGCAAATCATCGATGAAAATAGCCTCAAAAAATAGCAGTAATAAAATTTTGAAAACAAATTAAAACAGCCTCTAAAAACAGTTCCTGTTGTTGCAAATTTAGACAGATTCTTTACTTATTCCATTGGCCTCATACCATTCATCTACCATCAAGTGGGTTTTGTCACCTGCTGCCGCCACCGCCAAACGGTCGCACCGCTCATTCTCGGGGATGTCGTTATGCCCTTTGACCCATGTAAAATTGACCATATGCTGGTTATAAATTTTCAAGAAACGTCGCCATAAATCCTCGTTTTTCTTATCTTTAAAATTTTTAGCCACCCAAGCAAAAACCCACCTCTTGGTCACCGCGTCCACCACATATTTTGAGTCTGAGAATACCATCACTTCGGCCTTCTCGCGCTTTAGAGCCTCCAGGGCCACTATCACGGCCAGTAGCTCCATACGGTTGTTAGTGGTCAGACGGTAGCCTGCCGAAATTTCGCGCCTAAATGGGCCACACATCATCACCACTCCATACCCTCCCGCGCCAGGGTTACCTAAGGCTGAGCCATCGGTGTATATATTGATTCTCTCCATAGTGCACAAAAATACAAATTTTTTTGTGTACTTTTGTCTTTTATATCTATTTGCTTTATAAAATGGCTGTCAAACGTCTATTCCGATTTCTCTTTTGGCTCTGCTTGGCGGTGGTGCCTTTGTTTCGTTGTGCCACTATTAGCTCCCCAACGGGCGGTCCGCGTGACTCTTCAGCCCCTATTTTGTTACGAACCATACCAGCTCCCTATACTACTAATTTTACTGGCAAACGTATTGAACTCTGTTTCAACGAATATGTGCAGCTCAAGGACCAGAGTAAGTTTTTTATGATGTCGCCTCCCGCTCAGCTCAAGCCCGTGCTCACTCTTAAGGGTCGTTCGGTGGTGGTCGAGTTTCAGGAGCCTTTGGACTCCAATGCCACATACCGTCTCGACTTTGGTAGCTCCATCGTGGATAACAACGAGGGTAACAAGATGGTCGATTTTACCTACACATTTTCCACTGGTCCTGTCGTGGATTCGTTGCTTATGGCAGGTCAAATGATAGATGCTTTCACACGCGATACTATCATCAGTGGGATGATATTTTTTTTCGATGCCAAGGCCGACTCACTATCTCAGGATTCGGTCATGTTCCGTTCGCGTGCCGAGGCCCTGTTTCGGTCGGATAGTAGCGGCTATTTTGTGGCCGATATTTTGCGTGATAAACCTTATCGTATTTATGGTTTGGCTGATGAAAACGGCAACCAACTTTACGAACCTGGCACCGATATGATAGCCTTTGCCGACACAACTTTTAACCCTATGGAGCTCGATGGCTTCCTATTTGAGTATGATTCGCTCACGCGGCGTGCCGAGCTCTCTAACCCCCAGGTTGTCTTTGAACTTTTTAAGGAGGAGCCCGTCAAGCGGCAGACCCTTATCGAACACAAACGCCCCATGCGTCAAAAACTCACCATGGTCTTCAACGCGCCTCACCCCACCATCGACACTCTCAATATCAATGGGGTGCCCGACGGGTGGCTCATCAAGGATTGGAATAAGCGTGGTGACTCTTTAACCATGTGGGTTAATCCGCCTACCAAAGATGATTTTGACCACTTGGCCGACACTCTTAGGGCTCGCCTATCTTTTCAGAAGCATGACAGTGTGTGGCAATTCTTCTCCCATGGGCAGAATCTAAGCTTCAATTATAAAGCTCCAATAGTTGTCAAGAAGAAGGTGGTGGAGACCAAGGTCATAAAACAAACAAGGAAAAACAGGCGTAAGAATCGGACCATTACCACCGCTGACTCTCTGCAATTTCGTCGCGACAGTCTGGCCATGGACAGTGCCCATCAGGCTGAACTTAAGGCTTTGAATCCTTTTAAGTTCACCGTCAATGCCAAACAGACCTTTGTACCTCTTGATGATATTATCTTTGATTTTGATGTGCCAGTATTGAAGGTCGACCCTGCTCGTATAAAGTTGGACCGAATCCATAATGTCGAGGCCAAGGGTAAGTCCAAGGCTCGTATCGACACCACCTCCCACCCCTTTACTTTTGTGCGCGACAGTAGCTCCATCTATCGTTGGCGTCTTCACTCCAAGTGGACCGAGGGCGACAGTTATAGACTATTTATTCCCGATGGGGTCTTCAACAATATTGCCTACCAAAGCAACGACACCCTGAAGTCGACCTTCACTGTGGCTAAAAGGGAGAAGTATGGCACGCTCAATATTAGTATGCTGGGTGACACCTCCATGAAAAGTAGCTATATTTTGGAGTTGGTAAAACCGAACTCTAATAAAAAATATAGCCTTGTTCGCCGCGTGGCCGACCTGCGTGCGGGGCAGAAGTTTGTGATGCCTTTTGTGGATTTGGGTGAGTACCGTTTGCGCGTGATAGAAGATAGAAACCATAATGGAGTGTGGGATACAGGTAGCCTTACCATGAGGCGTTACCCTGAACGGGTGCGTATGTGGAGCGAGCAGGCTAGTGGTGTTAGTACCATTGTAGCCAAGGAAAATTGGGAGATTGAGGTGCCTGTTGATTTGAAGCATATATTTATTGGCCACTCTCCTTTGGATAGTTATGTGGCTCCAGTGGTGGTGCCACGTTCGGTCAAAGCGGTTACGCAAGTTGCTCCCGAAAAAGTAGAGTCTCCAGCCACTCACAACGGCAAAGAGAAGGAGGCCCATAAATCGGGAAAAGATAAGGTAAAGAGAGCCAAATAATGAAGATAAAGATATTAATAGTATTATTGCTGCTTGTGAACCCCATGCTTTGGGCTCAAAGCCCCACCAAGGGTCCTACCAAGGCTGCTGTAGCAAAGGCTCCTACCCAACAGAAGCCACGCCAAGTGCCCTCAGGGGTGAGCGA
Organism: Mucinivorans sp.; assembly: GCA_036654415.1. GTDB lineage: Bacteria > Bacteroidota > Bacteroidia > Bacteroidales > Rikenellaceae > Mucinivorans. The sequence goes on from JAVVSB010000018.1 coordinate 28,796, forward strand.
GACTGTGGCTGCGGCTTGGGCTCCAGTGGTTATAAACCACCATTTTGGCATTCGTGGCGGCTATGGACTTTCAACGGCTCGTTTTGAACCTAAGCGTAATGTTGTGTCGCTTATTGGTTTTTATAATTTTGGGCTAAGCTACCGTTTCGATGTTCCAAAGCAAAAATATGTGGGTTGTATTGAGGTCGATGTTGAGTTCTTGCAAAAGGGGTACAAATACGAGACCTTCAACGAGTCTAAGATATTCAATATTCGTACCTACAATACCATCATGGTGCCAATTTTGTGGCAGCCCTATTTGCCTCTGTCCAAGAAGAATGGTTCGCGCTTTTTTCTCAATGTGGGTCCGTGGGGCTCCTATGCCCTCAGTAGTCAGAGCTACACCCTGGATGATAATACTGGCATTCAATCCGACAAAGTGCCATACAGTTACGATATTTTGAAAGATAATCGATGGGAATTTGGTATTACGGCTGGAGCTGGCCTGATTTTTGGAGCAGGAAACTTTACCTTCGGTATTGATTTTCGCTACAATATTGGTCTTTCGGACATTTACAAGGGGGTGACCAAGTACGAGGGTAATCCGTTCCGCTCACCCGTTGACCAAATGAATATTTCGTTGGGCATAAACTATAAGATACCTTCCAAAACCAAAAAAAAGAGAGATGATGAAAGAACAACAAAGTGAGTCGGTGCGCCAACAGAAGGTTGGGGCATTGGTACAGAAAGAGATGGCCGATATTTTTATCAAACAGGGAGCCCCATTTCTTAGTGGAGCTATGGTCTCTATTACCAAGGTGAGGGTGACACCTGATTTGGCGGTTTCCAAAATTTATCTAAGTGTCTTTCCCTTCGACAAATCGCAGGGGGTGTTGCAGGCGGTTAAGAAAGGTGCCTCCACTCTGCGTTATGAGCTTAGCCGTCGTATTGGGCAGCAGGTGCGTATTATCCCCGAGGTTATTTTTTATATCGATGACTCAATCGAATATGTTGAGCGTATCGAACAACTATTAAAGTAGTAATGAAAATTTTAGGAAATCTTCTCTGGCTTCTCTTTGGCGGCTTAAGTGTAGCTATTGAGTATTTTATTGGGGGTGTGGTGCTCTGTTGCACCATCATCGGCATCCCTTTTGGCCTTCAAGTCTTCAAGTTGGGCGTGTTGTCGCTGTGGCCCTTCGGACAGAATGTTGGGCAAAACGAGCAGACTAAGGGGTGCTTGTCGGCTCTGATGAATGTTTTGTGGTTCTTTATCGGTGGCTTTTGGATAGCTCTTACTCATTTATTTTATGGTGTGTTACTTAGTATCACCATTGTGGGTATCCCCTTTGCCATGCAACATTTCAAACTTATGGCTTTGGCTATCACACCTTTTGGGCGTACAATCGATGACCTCTAAGTACAAGATACTGTTTGTCTGCCTAGGTAATATTTGTCGTTCAGCTGCAGCTGAGGGTATTATGAACTCTTTGCTGGAGCAGCGTGGGCTCACTTGTCGTTTCGAAGTAGATTCGGCGGGAACTTTTGGTGGCCACCAAGGGCAGAGGGCCGATGCGCGTATGCGCAAGGCCGCCCTCGCGCGTGGTTATTATCTCGAGAGCCTATCGCGTAAAATTACAATGGATGATTTTTTCAGTTCCGACATTATTTTAGCCATGGATGATAGTGTCTATGATGAATTAATGGACCTCTCTGTTGATGTGGCCTCTGGTGCCAAAGTTCATCGCATGGTCGAATTTTGTACCCACAACTCAGCGAGTTATGTTCCCGACCCATACTATGAGGGGGTCGATGGCTTTTCTTTGGTAATGGATATTTTGGAAGATGGCTGTTGTGGACTGTTGGCGGAGATTACTAAAAGTTAGATAGCATCTGCATGAGCATTGTGCGGGCACGGTGGATATGTGTTTTCACGGTGCCCAGTGGCATATCGAGCGTTGTGGCTATCTCCTCGTACGAGAGCTCGTCCCAAAATCGTAACCTGACAATTCTAGAGTATGACTCTGGTAGCCGCTCCATCACCCGTTCGATATGTAGGCTATTTTGGTCCGAAATTATACGTTGTTCAGGGTTCATGGCCCCGCAAGGTTTGTCGTACTGCTCAATAGGTAAATCGGTGCTGCGTGTGCGTCTTAGATAGTCGATATGGCAGTTGCGCGCAATGGCAAATAGCCAACAGCCAAAGGCCAACTCCACCTTATATTGAGTCAAGTTTAAATAGGCCTTGATAAAGCAATCTTGAATAATCTCCTCTCGGATACCTCTCTGAGTTATACGTCTTGCCAAATACTCTCTCAGGGCGTGGATATGCCTAGCCGTAAGGGCATCATATGCCCTTAGCTCGCCACTTAGTGTGAGTTCCACTAACTCCTTGTCGCAGAGTGTATTTAATTCTATTTCCATAGCCCCTCAGCAGGTTTTATACGTCGTGAGATGGTAAGCAGAGCAAGACTTAGTGGTGCAAACCAATCATGAACCATATAGCCCATCATTACCTTACGTAGCCCCATCCTTTTTGAAAACAGTCTACCTCCCATCCACACCACTAACTCACGCAAGAGCCATAGCCCCGTGGCCGTGCAGAGAAATGTGATTGGGAACCCATAGTTTATAGACAAAAACAGCGCCACAACTCCTAAAGAGAGTAGGGCTAGCCATGTGATATGGAAAACTGCTCGACAGGTAAGTTCCGCGGCCTGTCCCCGTTTTATTGCTGTTGGATAGTAGCGAAAAGAGTAACTTGTAAAGCGTTGCAGTCGCCACCACCACAAAAGCCCACCCCACGCATTTTGTTCCACGGTGGCCTTGGGGCTGAAGATAACGGTAGTGTTGGTAGGTGTGGACACTTTTTGAATAAACAGGTCATCTTCGCCCAAGGCCAAACGCAGGTGTGTGTAGCCATTGCTTTTAAAGAAGATGTGTTTTGTATATCCTATGTTATATAGTGTACCTCGATAGCTTTTACCACGTGTTGCCGCGCGCAGGTAGCGCATAGTGTGGCTTAAAGAGCTCCCTCGAATTAACTGATTGGCTAGCCCCTTGCACTGTGCCACCGTGCTCACTCCGATAACTATCTCACGCCCCACAAAACCGCGTGCCATGCTCCAGGCCCAGTGTGGTGAGCGTGGGGCGGTGTCCAAGTCTGTAAAGATGAGGTTTTCGTAAGTGGCGGCCTTGATACCCACCACCAGTGGAATCTTACGCGAATGTTTAAATCTTATATCTGGTTTTATGCAGGTGTATTTTAGGTTTGGGTATTGCGCTGCCAAGGTGATAAGGGCAGCCGTTATGTCATCTCCGCCGCAGTCGTTCACCACCACCACCTCAAATTGAGGGTGGTCTTGAACCATCAGTTGGGGCAGGTTTTCAACCAGAAGGTCGATGTTATCCTCCACAATTACGATGATTGAAACTGCTGGTACCTCTTGCCCAGCCTCCAAACGTTTGGGGTGGCGGTATTGAGCAGCCTTGACCATCGAAAGGTGGTAGCACATCTGAAATATAAAAAGCACAACAAAAACAATCCCCAAAATTATCTGGTAAATTGGAACTACAGCAAAAAAGTCATTTAACACCACGTTGCAACGGATAAATATTAATTTACAAAATTACAAAAAAAATCGTTACTTTTGCGCCTCTACCCCGAAAACAGCAATAAAAAACAGATGCAATTTACTCTCGAGCAAACCGATACTCTTAGCCATGCGCGTGCGGCCACCATGACCACCGACCATGGACAGATTCAGACTCCCATTTTCATGCCCGTGGGTACAGTGGGTTCGGTTAAAGGGGTTTTGCATCGCGATTTGGAGCAGCAGGTGCGTGCTCAAATTATTCTGGGTAACACCTATCACCTCTACCTTCGCCCTGGTCTCGAGGTGCTTCGCGAGGCTGGTGGCCTACATCGTTTTAGCTCGTGGGACCATCCCATCCTCACCGATAGCGGTGGTTTCCAAGTTTTTTCGCTGGCCTCGCAACGTAAACTTACCGAGCAGGGGTGCCATTTTAGTTCGCACATTGATGGCAGTAAGCACCTTTTTACCCCCGAGAGCGTAATTGACACTCAGCGTATTATAGGAGCCGACATCATAATGGCCTTTGACGAGTGCCCTCCAGGCACAGCCTCACGTGATTATGCAGCCCAATCTTGGGAGCGAACCTCGCGTTGGTTGGAACGTTGTTTTGAGCAATACTCGCGTACCGAGTCCCCTTACGGCCATCATCAATCGCTCTTTCCCATTGTACAGGGGTGTACTTATGCCGATTTGAGGGCTCGTTCGGCCGAGTTTGTACAGCAGTTTGGAGCACAGGGTTACGCTATTGGTGGTTTGGCTGTTGGTGAGCCGGCTCCTGTAATGTACGAGATGATAGAGGTTTGTAACGCCATTTTACCAAAAGACAGGCCTCGCTACTTAATGGGTGTGGGCACGCCAATCAATATTCTAGAGGCCATCGAGCGTGGGGTTGATATGTTTGACTGTGTGATGCCCACGCGCAATGGACGTAATGGGATGCTCTTTACTTCGGAGGGTATCATCAATATTCGCAATCAGAAGTGGCAGCATGACTTCTCTCCCATCGACCCAAATGGAACTGCCTATGTTGACACAGTCTACTCCAAGGGATATTTGCGTCATCTAAATATTGCGGGTGAGATGTTGGCCGCTCAGATTGCCTCCATCCACAACTTGGCTTTCTATCTGTGGTTAGTTGAGCAGGCTCGCTTACATATATTGGCAGGCGACTTTAAGTCGTGGAAGGATGTGATGGTCGAAAAATTAGGACGCAGATTATGAAAAATATTTTCAAAAGCCTGCGGTTGCTTATTATCGACCGCTATATAATACGTCGTTTTTTGGGGACCTATCTTTTTGCCATAGCCATGATTATTGTGATTATGGTGATTTTTGATGCTGCCGAAAAGATAGATGATTTTTTAGGTAGTCATGCCCCCATTTGGGATATTGCCACTGGTTACTATCTCAATTTTATCCCCTATTTCATCAACCAGTTCAGTGGGCTCTTCACCTTTATTGCCGTTATATTCTTCACCAGCAAGATGGCCTATGATACTGAGATTATTGCCATCCTAAGTAGTGGAGTTAGTTTTCGACGGTTGTTATGGCCCTATTTTGTGGCTGCCTTGGCCATCACTTCGCTCTCTTTGACGCTCAATCTCTATCTTATTCCTAAGGCTAACCAGGGGCGTATAGCCTTTGAGGAGCAGTATATGCGCAAAAAAGGGGCCTATAATAGCGACAGTTATGAGCCATACATCTACCGCCAGGTGGGGCCCAACACCATTGTCTTTTTGCGTTATTTCAATCGCGAGAGTATGACGGCCAACTATTTTGTCTTGGAGAGTTATGATGGTGGCAAGATAGTGAGTTCCCTTGAGGCTCAAGATGCCAAATTCAGCCCCGAGACAGGTCGTTGGACGGCTCCTAAATATTTGCATCGCTATTTCGAGGGCGAGAACGAACGCTTTATTAAAAGCGAAATCCCCATGGACACCATCATCAACCTCACTGCCCAAGAGCTCTCGCGCGAGGATGAGTTGATTCAGACCATGAACTCTTTTGAGCTGAGTCGCTTTATTGACCAGCAGCGGGCCAAGGGGTCTGATATGGTAGCCCTATTCGAGGTCGAGAATTACGGTCGTTATGCCTATCCTATTTCCACTTTTATACTCACCTTGATTGGGGTTTCGCTCTCCTCACGCAAGGTGCGTGGTGGCACAGGGCTCCATATTGGTGTGGGCATTGCCCTCTGTTTCTCTTATATTGTCTTGATGCGTTTTGCTGGCGAGTTTGCCAAGAGCGGAATGTTGCCCGCTTGGCTGGCCATCTGGTCGCCCAATATTCTCTATACCTGCATTGGTATATATTTATATATCAAGGCTCCCAAGTAGCCTCCTAGAAATTATTAATGCGTACATTGGCATGCATTCCACCTCCTAGGCGGCTTGTTATGTCGATTTGACCACCTATGGTGCTCACGCGTGAAAAGATGTTCGAGAGTCCCATGCCCTCAGTCTGTTGGCTCATGTCGAAACCATGGCCATTGTCGGCATATTCCACTATCATTGTACCTTGTGTGTTGGAGATATTGAGTGTTATGTGGCTTGCTGCTGAGTGACGCATGGTATTGTTTATAAGTTCACTCACCACACGAAAGATGACAATCTCGTGTTCTGCATTAAATCTTTTATCTGTAATGTTGTGTTTGAAATCAATAGTGATGTTGGAGACAGTCTCTAGGCTTCTGATATGTTTGGTTATGGCACGTGCTAGCCCAAAGTTGTTGAGTATATGTGGGCTTAGTAGGTTCGACAAATTACGCACCGAGCGCAGCGAAATGTCGATGACATTTTCGGCTGTGAGCAATATTTCGCGTTGTTGGGCATCACACTCATAGCTTGACAGGGCCGAAATAGACATCTTGGCAGTCGAGAGCAGTGGCCCCAGCCCATCGTGTAGCTCTTTGGATAGTTTTTGACGTTGTTGCTCTTCGGCTTGAATCACCGCTGTTAGAATACGTTTTTCGTTTGTGCGCCTCTGTTGCTCACGTAGGGTGATGTAGCTGAGTGCTTTTTTAATCATAAACACGCCTATAGCCATGCAGAGCGAGGTGGCCACTGAGAGCCAACTATCGATATATGGTGGTAGATTAAGCTCCAAACCAAGGCTATACTTAATATTAAGGGCATCGACAAACCGCTCTATGCTTTGCAGACTCATCAGCAATAGGGCAATTATAAATAGTATCCATGAGGAGTTGTATTTGGTGACACGCACCAGCCCCAGAGCCACACCCATGGCCGTAATTTGAATGCCGATGGCAATAAAAAGTAGAATGATGAGTACCATGATTGAATCTAAAAATATTTCAAAGGTACAAAAAAAGTTCTTATGGGGCCGTAGGATAGAAAAAATGGCTATCTTTGTGACCAAATTGTCTCTTTTATGAAATTAAAAATCAAGCCCATACAACTCTGTCTGCTCGCTGTTTTGTTACTCTTGCTTGACCAAGTGGTTAAAATAGTAGTCAAAACCAA
>JAVVSB010000019.1:0-278 GCA_036654415.1 Mucinivorans sp.
CCTGCTGTGGCCTCTGAGGAGTTGCTCACATCGAGAGGGACTCCGTTGTCTGGAGTGATAAACTGTTTTGTGGGGCGTTACTATTGGCTCTCAATTGCTTTATCCATCTTTTTAGCCTTTAATATTTCATTTCGCGTGGCTCGGCTCACGGTGCGCAATGTGCGTTTTTTGGACAGAAGTTATATGCCAGCCTTGGTGTTTATGATTATCTGTTGTGGGTGTTTTATCTCAGTGCATATGTTGGTTCCTATGATGGCTGTCTCGATGATAATTCGAGC
>JAVVSB010000019.1:288-35143 GCA_036654415.1 Mucinivorans sp.
GCCTCTAAGTGGCTTTTTCGTAGTTATTCCCTCAAGAGTTCAGCCGCTGGGGTCTGTTTGGTTGCTGGGGCCTACTATGGTTTGGCGGTTTCCATTTTTGCCCCCGCCTTGTATTTGGTGCCAGTCTTGTTTGTGGGTATTGCGATGTTTCGTCTGTTCAATTGTCGTGAATGGTTGTCAGCTCTTGGAGGCGTGGCCTTACCACTGCTTTGTAGTGGTTATGTGGCGTGGCTGATGGGGCAGAGTTGGTGCTCAACTTATTGTGATTTTGTGAACGAACTTTTCAAAAACAACAATTTATGGGGCTTTATTACGCATATAACTTGGCTTGATATGGCATTTTTTGGGTCCACCTCTGCGCTTGTTATCCTGTCTGTAATCAAGTTTTTAAAACGAGGTAAGGGGAATTCACCCAAGGCCTACAAGGCCTATATCTATTTTATGTGGATACTTCTTGCTGTCATTGTGGTGCTGGTTTTATCCCCTTCAGGCTCTTATCTTATGATGCCTCTGTTGGCTCTGCCCTGTGCGGTGCTTATTCCCACCCTTTTTGCGGGGCGTATTCCAGGGTTTTGGCCCAATTTTTTATATTCACTTTTGGTAATTTCTGCCGTAGCTTCCACTGTTCTGCCTTTGATTATTGCTAATTTATAAATATTTATGACTGCTAAAGTTAAGGCTCACCTGGCCATCATAACGGCCAATATTCTTTTTGCGTTAAACTATTCCATGAGCAAGAGTGTTTTGTGGCCTCAGGCGTGGATGTCGCCCGAGGGATTGTGTGTGGCTCGTATTGCTTCGGCTGCTGTGCTTTTTTCCATTATTGTTTGGGGCTTCAATCGCGAAAAGGTCGAACGTAAGGATTGGGGATGGATGGCTTTGGCCTCTCTTTTTGGTATTGGGGGCAATCAGCTTATCTTTCTTAAGGGGATGTATTACACCTCGCCTGTGGATGCGGCCATTATTGCCACCACTGGGCCTATGCTAGTGCTTATTATTTCAGCCATTCTGCGTCGTGAGCGCATCACTCCACTCAAGGCCTTGGGTATTGCCATTGGGGCTTGTGGTGCTCTTTTGGTAATACTTTACGGAGGAATTCAAAATTTTGGGCAGGGGCATCTCAGTGGCAACTTGATGGTTTTTACCAGTGCCTTTAGCTACGCCTGTTACCTAATTGTGGTCAAGGATTTGATGAAAAAATATCAGCCCATGACTGTCATGGCCTGGATATTTGGAGCCTCAGCTTTGGTTCTCACCCCGTTACTTTGGGACGAATTTCTCTACAAAACTCAGTGGAGCTCTATTGAACCATGGACATGGTTTACCATTGGTTTTGTGGTGGTTGGAGCCACCTGGATAGCCTACATTTGTGTGGCTCGGTCGTTGCGTCAAATCAACGCCACCACGGCCAGCATCTACTCCTATTCACAACCTGTAATAGCCTCGCTTTTTGCCATTGTGCGCGGACAAGATAACCTTGACGGGATTAAGGTTTTGTCGGCTATGTTGGTTATTTTGGGAGTTTTTTTGGTGACGCGTTCCTACTCTAAATAAGATTATGGCAACAGGGGGTCATTGTAGAGTTTTGTGGATTTCTCCGTGGCGTTGCGTTCTGGGTCGACCCAACGAAAAGTGAGGGCCTGTGATGGGCAGCGTTCAATAATATCTTTTATACGCTCCGTGGGTGCGCCCATGGGGTCAATCCATGGTCTTTTAATGGGGTCAAAAACAGAGCGTAGCTCACGGTAGCACAGTGTGTTGTGTATGCACTCTGCACCCCTCCAAACGATGATAATCTCACCGTTTGTGTAGCTTCTATTTCTATCTTTTGACATCCTCTTTGGTCTCTATTCTTCCGCTTCTTCGGCCTCGTCGGCAATCTCTTCTGCCCCTTTAATCTCTTCACCGTCGTCTGTTTCTCCGGCTTCGAAGATGTCCTTTTCAAGCTCTTCGGCTGCGCTTTGGTCGATTTTAACTTTTACTTTCACTAAATAGCTTGTCTCTTGGGTTTCAAGAACCACACCATAGAAAAAATCACCGCTTGGTTTGTCTACACGAATCATGTAATCGTAATACCCCAGGGGGTATCGCTCCTTGAATAAATCTTTGAGAGTCTCCGGTAGATTTTCGTAACTAATTACTATTCTCTTCTTTGGCGTAACTTTTGTTGTCATGTTATGTAATAAAGTGTCTTAAATTTTCTGCAATTATACGCATTTTTTATTCACACAAAAATTTATAAAACATTTTTTTTGTCGATTTTCCTTTTTAACTTTGAACTTTATAATAGAAAAGGCAGATGATAGAACAACAAATACAAGAGCTTCGTCATAAAATAGAGACACTTAACTACCGTTATTATATTCTCAATGAGCCAGCGATTAGCGATGAGCAATATGATGCCCTGATGAGCGAGCTTCAGAATCTTGAGCGGCAATATCCTCAGTTTTTTGACCCTAATTCTCCCTCTGAGCGGGTAGGTAGCGATTTGGTTGATGGTTTTGTGTCGCGGGCCCATCTCTACCCCATGCTTTCGCTGGCCAATAGCTATTCTTTGGATGATGTAGCCACTTTTATGCAGCGTGTACAGAAGGAGTTTCGTGACATTAATGTCGAGTATTGTGCTGAACTTAAATTCGATGGTACAGCCATCTCACTCACCTATCGAGATGGGCTTTTTGAGCGGGCTGTGACCCGTGGTGATGGGACCAATGGCGATGATGTCTCGGCCAATGTGCGCACCATTGGCTCCATACCCATGAAGCTCCGTGGCGAGCATATCCCTCCTCTTATGGAGGTTCGGGGTGAAATCTATATGCCATTTAGTAGTTTTCAGCGGCTAAATGAGGAGCGTGCCGAGGCTATGGAAGAGCCCTTTGCCAATGCTCGTAATGCAGCCAGTGGGACCCTCAAGCTCCAAAGCCCTGCCACGGTGGCTCAACGTGGGTTGGAGTGTGTGCTCTATGCCCTCCAGAGCGACACTTATAGTGGACTCTCTCACTATCAAACTTTAAAACAGATGCGCTCCTGGGGGTTTGTCATCTCTCCCCACACCCGTTTGTGCCAAGGTATCGAGCAGGTCGAGCAGTTTCTTGTGCGGTGGAATACCGAGCGTCATACTTTGCCATACGCAACTGATGGGGCGGTGATAAAGGTCGATAGCTATTTACTCCAAAAAAATCTGGGAACCACAGCCAAATCACCTCGTTGGGCAGTGGCCTATAAGTTCAAGGCCGAGAGTGCCCTCACGCGGTTACTCTCCATAGATTATCAGGTGGGGCGTACTGGAGCCATTACCCCTGTTGCCAATCTTGCTCCGGTGAGTTTAGCTGGCACGGTCGTGCGGCGGGCTTCACTTCACAATGCCGACCAGATAGAGCTTCTCGATATTCGTGTTGGTGATATGGTCAGTGTTGAGAAGGGTGGCGAGATTATCCCTAAGGTGACGGCTGTGGATGTCAGTTTTCGCTCCGAAGCTTCAGTACCTGTGGAGTATATTACTCACTGTCCTGAGTGTGGCACCCTGCTTGTAAGGCAGAGTGACCAGGCCAAGCACTACTGCCCTAACGAGTGGGGGTGTGCGCCTCAAATTGTGGGACGCATTGTTCACTTCATCTCGCGCAAGGCCATGTATATTGATGGACTGGGAAGCGAGACGGTACAGCTTCTATTTGATAGTGGCCTACTGCACGATGTGGCCGACCTCTACACACTACGTCAAGATGATTTACTGCCTTTAGAGCGCATGGGCCAGCAGTCAGTCTCCAATATTCTTGAGGGTATTGCGGCCTCCAAGGATGTTCCTTATGAGCGGTTACTTTTTGCGTTGGGCATCCGTTATGTGGGGCAGACAACGGCCAAAAAGTTAGCCGCCGCCTTGCCCTCAATTGATTTGCTGATGGGGGCCTCTGTCGAGCAACTCTTGGAGGTTCAGGAGGTAGGGCAGAGTATCGCTCAGAGTATTGTTGACTATTTTGCCGAGCCCATCAACCAGCGTATTATTGAGCGGCTGCGGGCTGCGGGGCTTCAGATGAGTGCTGCGGTCAAGGAGCTCCTTTCCGATAGCCTATCTGGTCGCCGAGTGGTCATTAGTGGTACCTTTGAAACCATCTCGCGCGAGCAACTTCATGCCATTATCGAGCTGCATGGTGGGCTTAATCAGAGCTCGGTGGGTAAGAATACCGATATTTTGGTTGCAGGTAGTGGCATGGGCCCCTCAAAGAGAGAAAAGGCCGAAAAATTTGGCACCACCGTGCTCTCTGAGCTGGATTTTTTGGATATGTTGAAACATTAATGATGACTTATTAGTGGAAATCTCAAATATTCAATAAGTCCCTTGGCTTGCCATATCCCACTATTTTAGAAAGTTGAACATCACCTCAAATGCCTTTTCGCGTGCGTCTTTGGCCGAGAGAAATAGGTCGTGAACTCCATTTTTTATCTGTGTATATATCACATCGCGCCCCAAAGAGGAGGCCTCTTTTTCGATATGGTTTACTCTAAGCACTGCATCGCCATTGCGAAAACCCTCATGCCACTGCTTTCCAGCAACCGAGTGGTCGGAGCTCATCACCAGTATGTGACATTTTATATTCAATCCGCCTCGCAACTCTTTTTGAGCTAGGCTTATGGCCCTGAGCCATGCAAAATAGAGTGGAAAGCCCTCAATTGGTTTCCACTGACGATTGAACTCCCACTCTCCCTTAAAATCTTTATGTATTGACTGCGCGTACCATCTTGATAGTTCGGGTGCTGAGTGTACAAAGGGCAAAAACAGTGAGAATACCCCTGCCAATGGAATTTGGATATGGCGTTTACACCAAGTGGTGTTGAATTCAAAAAACGGGCTATTGAGCACCAGATGGCTGAGGTGGCTTTTCATGGGGCCATCGTTGGCGTATAGAGCTGCAAGTAGCCCCCCTGTGGAGTGGCCCAGCAGTACTATTTTGTGGAACCCATCCTGCGCCATAATCTCTATTGATTGTGTAATTTCTGGGTAGTACTCTCTCATTGAGCGGCAAAAATTGGGGTGTTGCCCCTTAATCAACGAGCGGCCATATTTTCGCAGGTCCAGAGCATAAAAGCAGTAGCCTCTATTTATGAACTCTTGGGCGAGGTGGTCCTGAAAAAAATAGTCGGTATAACCATGTATGTATAGCACTGCTTTTGATTTCTCTGTGGTTACACTGCGCAGCAATGTGGCCACCACTGGTCCATCGTAATCCCGCTCAAAAGTCAATACTCTCTGTGTATAATCTATTTTGGAAGCCATGTTTTTATGTATTAGAACACGAAGATAAATAAAAAGAGAGAGTTAACGAAAATAATCATAAAAAAAGGTCAAAAAGTTTTTAATTTCCAATAAAATTACTACCTTTGCACCTCTTATAGTGTGTTTTTGCGAGAGGCATCTATGTCTATTGTGGAGTTACATTATTGGTAATTAATCACTTAAACAGTTCAAAAATGACTGACCCAATTGCAGATTTCCTGACTAGAATCAGGAACGCGGTGAAAGCAAACCACAAGGTGGTTGAAGCTCCCGGCTCAAAAATGAAGCAGGAGATTACTCGTATCCTGCACGAGCAAGGCTATATCTTAGCCTACAAGTTCGACACAAACGAGAAAGGTTTCGCGACCATCAAAATCGCGTTAAAGTACCACCCCGAGACCAAGACTTCGGCCATTAAGAGCCTTACACGTGTTTCGCGTCCAGGTCTTCGTAGCTACTCAACCTCTAGCAATATGCCACGTGTGTTGAATGGTTTGGGTATTGCTATTGTCTCGACCTCCAATGGTGTGATGACAGACAAGCAGGCTCGCGCGGCCAATGTTGGTGGTGAAGTAATTTGTTATGTATACTAGTAAAAAAAGATAAAAAATGTCAAGAATTGGAAAATTACCTGTAAACCTTCCCAAGGGTGTTGCCGTAACAATCGGCAAGGACAACGTGGTAAAGGTTAAAGGCCCTCTTGGGGAGCTATCTCAGAAAGTAGATCCAGATATTACCGTTTCGGTAGAGGGAAGTGAACTAACGGTTAGTCGTTCCACCGACCAGCCTCGTCACCGTTCGATGCATGGTCTATATCGTGCTTTGATTCACAACATGGTTGTTGGGGTATCCGAAGGTTACACCATCACACAAGAGTTTGTGGGTGTTGGTTTCAAGTGCGAGGTTAAGGGCAATATCATTGAGATGAGCCTTGGTTTCTCACACGATATTAACCTGATGATTCCTGAGTCTGTAAAGGCTGAGGCTCTCACTCAGAAGAAAGCTAATCCTATCCTCACTCTCAAGAGTGCAGACAAACAACTGCTCGGTCAGGTAGCAGCCAAGATACGTTCATTGCGTAAACCAGAACCATACAAGGGTAAGGGTATCAAGTTCGTAGGCGAAGAGCTCCGTCGTAAGGCCGGTAAATCCGCAAATTCTAAATAAGAAGTAAAGAAATGGCACTAACAAAAATAGCACGCCGCGAACGCATTAAGATGCGTGTTCGCAAAGTAGTAAGCGGAACACCCGAGATGCCACGTTTAACGGTATTTCGCTCTAACAAACAGATTTACGCACAGCTAATCGATGATAAGTCTAATAAAACTCTATGTTGCTCAAGTTCTTTGGATCAGGCCATTGCAGCAGCTGCTGCTGGCAAGACTAAAGTAGAGCAGGCTGCCTTGGTTGGTCAAGCTATTGCTCAGAAGGCAGTAGAGGCTGGTGTAACAACAGTATGTTTCGACCGTAATGGTTATTTATACCACGGTCGTGTTAAACAATTGGCAGATGCAGCTCGCAAGGCTGGTCTTAAATTCTAATTACAGTACAAAAATGGATATAAAGAAAGTAAGAACCAGCGATATCGAATTGAAAGATAGGTTGGTGAGCATACAGCGTGTTACCAAGGTAACCAAAGGTGGTCGTACTTTTAGCTTTTCGGCAATTGTTGTCGTGGGTAACGAGAATGGCATCGTAGGTTTTGGTTTGGGTAAGGCCTCGGAGGTAACTTCGGCCATAGCCAAGGGCGTTGAAGATGCAAAGAAAAATTTGATTAAGGTGCCCATTCTTAAGGGTACAATACCTCATATGCAGGAGTCTCGTTATAGTGGCTCACTGGTTATGATTCGTCCAGCCGCTCCTGGTACTGGTGTCATCGCTGGTGGTGCCATGCGTGCTGTGTTGGAGTCTGTGGGCATCCACAACGTGCTTGCCAAAAGCAAGGGTAGTTCTAACCCTCACAACATGGTTAAGGCCACTTTTGCGGCCCTATCTGAGTTGCGTGACCCCTATACCGTTGCCAAGTTGCGCGGTATTTCACTTACCAAAGTATTCAACGGTTAATTAGTAGAGCAATGTCAAAAATTAAAATAACACAGGTTAAGAGTCGTATCGGCTCGTCGGCACAACAACGTGCCAATTTAGCGGCTTTGGGTCTACACAAAACCAATTCTGTAGTAGAGCAAGAGTCTTGCCCACAGATTATGGGTATGGTAACTAAGGTTAAACATTTAGTAAAAGTAGAGCAGGTAAAATAATGAATCTATCAACACTTTCACCAGCGGCGGGTTCAACCCACCACGAAAAGCGTATCGGTCGCGGACAAGGTTCGGGACACGGTGGCACATCAACACGCGGTAGCAAGGGTGCACAATCACGTTCGGGATACTCTCACAAGAGAGGTTTCGAGGGCGGTCAGATGCCACTTCATCGTCGTTTACCAAAATTTGGTTTTACCAACATCAACAAAGTAGTCTTCAAGGCTATCAATCTCTCTTCAATCGAGGCTTTAGTGGCCAAGAGCGGGGTTTCTAAGATTGGTGTCGAAGAGATGAATGCAGCAGGTCTTATCTCACGTAATGATGTGGTTAAGATTTTGGGTGATGGTGCATTAACCTCAAAGGTGGAGCTTACAGCTCACGCATTTTCGAAATCAGCCATTGCGGCAATCGAAGCTCAGGGCGGCAGTGCCACAATTTTATAGTTTATCCTTGAGGCCGCTGGAAAACCTCCAGTGGTCTTGCTTAAACGCCTAAATACTATTTAAGTATGAAGAAATTTATAGAAACAATACGGAACATCTTTAAGATAGAGGAGCTTCGCCGGCGTATTTTGTACACGTTGGGGATTCTGCTTATCTATCGTTTGGGTAGTTTTGTTGTTATTCCTGGTATCAACCCCAGTGCAATTGGCCAAGGTCCGGCTCCTGCTGGCGACAACGGTATCTTAGGTCTTTTGGACATTTTCTCAGGTGGTGCATTTACTAATGCCTCCATTTTTGCCTTGGGTATTATGCCTTATATCTCGGCATCCATTGTTATCCAGTTGTTGGGTATTGCACTTCCCTATTTCAAGAAGATGCAGATGGAGGGCGAGAGTGGTCGTCGTAAAATGACTCAGTGGACACGTTATCTGACCATTGTCATTTTATTACTTCAGGCTCCAGCCTATCTACTTACTTTGAATCAGACGGCAGGTCTTGGCCCTGATGCTTTTGTTTTGGGAGCCAACAATATGTTATTCTTGGTTACGGCAACCATAGTGCTTATTGCAGGTACCATGTTTGTTATGTGGCTGGGTGAGAAAATTACGGACAAGGGTATTGGTAATGGTGTATCTTTAATCATTATGATTGGTATTATTGCCCGTTTGCCACATGCTTTCTTGGCCGAGGTTAATGCCCGTTTTACTACCGCGGGTGGTGGTGCAGTAATGCTCATCGTGGAGGTAGTCCTTTTGCTCTTGGTTTTCGCAGCAACTATAGCACTTGTTCAGGCTGTTCGCAAGATACCTGTTCAATATGCAAAACGCATCGTTGGTAACAAACAGTACGGAGGTGTGCGCCAATACATCCCCCTGAAAATCAACGCTGCTGGTGTAATGCCTATCATTTTTGCTCAGGCAATCATGATGCTTCCTGCACTATTTGGTCGTTTCGAGTCGACCCAAGGGTTTGCGGCCGTGTTCAACAACTTCTACGGTTTTTGGTACAATTTGGTTTTTGCGATTTTGGTTATGTTGTTTACATACTTCTATACCGCAATCACCATCAATACCAACCAGATGTCGGACGACATGAAGCGCAATGGCGGTTTCATACCAGGCATTAAGCCAGGTAAGCAGACTGCAACCTATCTTGACACCGTGATGACGCGTATCACCCTTCCAGGGTCTATATTCCTCGCACTGGTCGCTATATTACCAGTTTTCGCCAAGATGATTGGTGTTGACGGACAATTTGCAATGTTCTTTGGTGGTACTTCACTTCTTATCCTTGTGGGTGTTGTTCTCGATACGCTTCAACAGATTGAGTCGTATCTATTACTTCGCCACTACGATGGTTTAATGAAGGGGACAAAGCTAAAAGGACGTAATGGTTGATTTTAAAATATTGGGTAGAGAGCTTTGTTCCTTAGTGGAGACAAAGTTCTCACCTTACATATTTTAATCACAGAGAAAAAAATGATAATCTTAAAAAGTAAAGAGGAAATTGAACTTTCCCGTATCAGCAATTTACTTGTAAGTCGTACTTTGGGTTTGATGGGCGATACTATCCGTGAGGGTATAGCCACCAAACAACTTGATAGTATGGCAGAAGAGTTTATTCGTAGCGAAGGGGCAGTTCCGGGTTTTAAAGGTTATGGCGGATTTCCCGCAACACTTTGTATCTCGGTTAACGAGGTTGTGGTGCACGGTTTTCCTTCAGACTATGTTCTTAAAAATGGTGATATTGTATCTGTTGACTGCGGGACCATTGTGAATGGTTTTTATGGCGACTCGGCCTACACATTTGCTGTGGGCGAAATTTCCGATGAAAAGCGGGAGTTGCTCAGAGTGACCAAAGAGGCTCTTTATAAAGGGATTGCAGCAATGAAAGTAGGAGGTAGAATTGGCGATATCTCTTGGGCAGTACAGAATCATGCTGAGAGTGCAGGTATGAGCGTGGTACGTGAAATGGTGGGGCACGGCATAGGTCGTCATCTCCACGAAGACCCACAGGTGCCGAATTATGGCCGTGCGGGTAGCGGAACTAAACTCAAAGAGGGGATGATACTATGTGTCGAACCGATGATAAATGCAGGTACTCGTGCTGTACATTTCGAGAATGACGGTTGGGCCGTTAGAACTCAAGACAGGAAACCATCAGCCCATTTCGAGCTTTGCATTGCATTGACCGACTCAGGGCCCGATGTGCTCTCAACTTTTAAGTTTATCAAAGGCGAAGGCCAGTAATCAATAGGTCTTCAGATGAAACCTTAATGTATTTTACATTAGCGAAAAAAGAATGGCAAAACAGAATGCAATTGAAAAGGATGGTACGGTAGTGGAGGCACTATCTAATGCTATGTTCCGCGTAGAGTTAGACAATGGCCACATACTAACGGCACACATTTCAGGCAAGATGAGGATGCACTACATCAAAATCTTGACTGGTGACAAGGTAAAGGTTGAGATGTCTCCTTATGATTTATCTAAGGGGCGTATCTCTTTCCGTTACAAGTAGAGGCCATTTTATTGCAGGCGGTTCTCAGTTGAGTGCCGTAACACAAACGACAAAAACAAAACAAGAAAATGAAAGTTAGAGCATCAATTAAAAAGCGTACCGATGACTGTAAAATCGTACGTCGTAAGGGTCGCTTATATGTGATCTGCAAAAAGAATCCTAAACTTAAACAACGTCAAGGTTAACCCCCAGGCGAATTAAGAACCAAGAATATGAGATTGTTTTTCAGTTCTTAGTTCATAATTATTAACTCTTAATCAATAAGAATGGCACGTATAGTAGGGGTAGACTTACCCAAAAATAAACGAGGCGTAATAGGTCTCACATATATCTTCGGTATTGGTCGCAGCCTTAGCTCGCAGATTTTGGCGAAAGCAGGTGTAGATGAGAATATCAAAGTACAGGACTGGAATGACGAACAGATAACAGCAATTCGTAACACCATTACCTCTGAAAAAATTCGCGTTGAAGGCGAGCTCCGTTCTACGGTTCAACTCAACATCAAGCGTTTGATGGATATCGGTTGCTACCGTGGTATCCGCCACCGTTTGGGTCTTCCTCTTCGTGGTCAGAGCACCAAGAACAATGCTCGTACTCGTAAGGGTAAGAAAAAGACAGTTGCAAACAAGAAAAAAGCTACGAAATAGTGAACAAGCACTCAGTGGTTTAGTCTATATACCTCTATTGAAGATAGAAACATATAGTACGGCCGCTTGAGAAAAGCCGCTAAAACAAAACAAAAAATGGCAAAAAAGACAAATGCAGTTAAAAAACGTGTAGTAAAAGTTGACGCTAACGGTCAGGTACACGTTCACTCGACTTTCAACAACGTTATCATCACGATAGCCAACAACGAAGGTCAGGTTATCTCTTGGAGCTCCGCTGGTAAGATGGGTTTCCGCGGTAGCAAGAAAAACACCCCTTATGCAGCTCAGACTGCAGCTCAGGATTGTGCCAAGGTGGCATATGATTTGGGTCTTCGCAAGGTGAAGGTCTACGTTAAAGGTCCTGGTTCGGGACGCGAGTCGGCAGTTCGTACAATTCATGGTGCAGGTATCGAGGTAACTGAAATCATTGATGTTACACCACTACCACACAATGGTTGCCGTCCACCCGCACGTCGTAGAGTTTGATTTTTTGAGGAGATTTGGTTTTTTATCCTTTCCCCTCATCAAACTCGCACATCCCTGCTAATAGGCAGAACAATGTGTTAAAAAGATTTACAACTTAATTTTTTAAATAAAAATGGCAAGATACATAGGCCCTAAAACCAAAGTAGCCCGTAAATTCGGTGAACCCATTTTCGGTTCAGACAAATCATTAGACAAACGTAATTTCCCACCCGGACAGCATGGTTTGGCTCGTAAGCGTAAGAAAGTTAGCGAGTATGGCGTGCAGTTAAAAGAGAAACAGAAGACCAAAGCCATCTATGGCTTATTGGAAAAACAGTTCCGTCGTACTTTCGAGGAGGCTAACCGCCGCGAGGGTATCACAGGTGAGACCCTGTTGGTTTTGCTTGAGAGCCGTTTGGATAATGCAGTTTACCGTATGGGTATTGCTCCAACGCGTGCAGCTGCTCGTCAGTTGGTCTCTCATCGCCACATCACCATCAATGGTGCAGTTGTCAACATCCCATCTTATCAAGTTAAGGTAGGTGAAGTTATAGCTGTTCGTGAAAAGTCAAAAGCTATGGAGGTTATCGTAGGGTCAATCGGTTCTATCAACAAGAGCCGTTACAGTTGGATTGAATGGATGCCAGAGGTTATGGGTGGTCGCTTTATTGCAGCTCCCGAGCGTTCTGAAATACCTGAAAATATCAACGAACAGCTAATTGTCGAGCTTTACTCTAAATAGTTATGAGTTAGGAGTTAGGAGTTTATAGTTGGTACATATTTTACAGAATCTTTTTCCAAAGAATATTGTACCAACGATTCCACTCCAAAGTATCAAACTATTAACTATTAACTATTAACTATTAACTAAACAATGGCAATATTAGCATTTCAGAAGCCTGACAAGGTAATAATGGTTGAATCGACTGCCAATTTTGGTCGTTTTGAGTTTCGTCCTTTGGAGCCTGGATTCGGCTTAACAGTGGGTAACGCCCTGCGTCGTATTTTGCTATCCTCTTTAGAGGGTTACGCAATTACCTCTATCAAAGTTAGTGGTGTAGACCACGAATTTGCCTCTATACCAGGGGTTATGGAGGAGATGATAGAGATTATTTTGAATCTCAAGCAGGTACGTTTGTTGCGCACGGTTGACAATGTTGATAGTGAGAAATTCACTGTCAATGTGGCCGACCTTACGGAGCTTACTGCTGGACATCTCTCGACTTTCATGACTGGTTTCAAGGTTTTGAATCCCGAACTTGTTATTTGCAGAATGCAGAATGACGTTAAGTTCCAGATGGAGTTGACTCTTGGTAAGGGGCGTGGTTACGTTCCCGCTGAGGAGAACCGTCCTGCCGAGGCCCCAATCGGATTGCTTCCAATCGACTCAATTCACACTCCTATAAAGAATGTGAAGTACACGATTGAAAATTTCCGTGTTGAGCAGAAGACTGACTATGAAAAACTCATAATCGAAATCACCACAGATGGTTCCATTGCACCAAAGGAGGCGTTGAAGGAGGCTGCTCGTATTTTGATTTTCCATTTCTCTCTCTTCTCCGACGATAAGATGACCGCTCCTACTGAGGAGGTTGTTCCTGTAGAGGAGTTTGACGAGGATGTGATGCATATGCGTCAGCTGCTTAAGACCAAACTCACCGAGCATGACCTTTCGGTTCGTGCCCTTAACTGCCTCAAGGCAGCGGAGGTTGAGACCCTAGGCGAACTGGTGCGTTACCACCGTAATGATTTGCTCAAGTTCCGTAATTTCGGTAAGAAGTCCCTTTCTGAATTGGACGAGTTACTCGAGCGTAAGGAGTTGACTTTCGGTATGGATGTGCTTAAATATAAATTAGACAAAGACTAACATTAAATTTCGGGTTAAGAATTAACTATTCGGCTTACGGGCTTAGCACCTTCGGTGTTTTTAATAAAATTCTTAATTCTTAATTCCTAATTCTTCATTAATAATGAGACACGGTAAAAAATTGAACCATTTGGGGCGTCAAGCCTCACACAGGAAGGCGATGATGTCCAACATGGCATGCTCGTTGATAATACACAAACGTATTAGTACTACTTTGGCCAAAGCCAAGGCACTTCGTACCTATGTTGAACCACTAATCACCAAGAGCAAGGATGATTCGACCCATTCGCGTCGTACTGTTTTTGCTTACCTCAAACAAAAGGAGGCTGTTGCGATGTTATTTCGCGATGTAGCACCTAAGATTGCTGAGCGTCCAGGTGGTTACACACGTATTCTTAAAACAGGTTTCCGTCAAGGTGACGCAGCCGAAATGTGCTTTATCGAGTTAGTAGACTTCAACGAAGTGTACACAACCGATAAGAAGGCAGCGGCTCCAGCCAAGAAGACTCGTCGTGCAGGTGCAGCCAAGAAGGTTGAAACAGCTCCTGCTGCGGCTAAGGCCGATGTTGTGGCTGATGCCCAGGCTCCTGTTGCAGTGGTAGAATAATAATTCTATTTGTGACATTGATAAAGAGCTATCTCTGTAATGGGGGTAGCTCTTTATTGTACAAAATAATTTGCAGAATTGAGAAAAATAAATTACCTTTGTGGCTCTTAAATGGGTTGAATCTTACTTGTTTCACTAGTTTAGGTTTATATGGTGGCTGTAGCTCAGTTGGTTAGAGCATCAGATTGTGGTTCTGAGGGTCGTGGGTTCGAAACCCATTAGCCACCCCAAAATAATTTAGTTTAAGGTTCTCCTTCTCAAGGGGAACCTTCTTTTTTTGGATTTTTGTGTATAAATTTTGTTGTAATAAAATTTATACATACCTTTAACACAGATTTCTATCATAATTGATAGATTTAAACATTATTTATTAAAACTAAAACCATTACACATGAAAAAACAACTCATCGTGCTATTGATTATGGTCTGCACATTTGCTGCCTGTAACCACAATGACAAAGACTCGTTTAATCGACTCGACAAATTGTTGTTGCAGAAGTACCCATTTGCTACCAATATTCATTGGACTAATAAGGGTAAGTATTCTGTGGCCTCATTTTGGGTTCCTCGTTCTAGGGCTGAGTCTGATTCTGTTGCCGTCTGGTTTGGTCCCGATGACCAAATGGACTTGATTGACGAGGAGATTGCCTTTGCCGAGTTGCCTATTGCCGTTCAGGAAAAGTTTAAAAAGATAAAGAGCAAGATTGATAAGCAACTTTATAGCAATACGTCATTTTGGGTTATTGATGATGTGTGTAAATTGGAGCGCGATGGACTCCTCTCCTATAAGATAGAGGTCGAGGCCGTTGCCGATGATGATATTGAGGTTGATATCTATTTTGACGCACAGGGTGTTATGCTCAAAGAGGTTCAAGACATCGACGAAGATACAGAGGAACCTTTTGAAATTCCCGATAATGTAGCCAAATGGATAACTAAAAACTTTCCTAAGGCTGATGTTCTTTACTACGAAGCAGAGCAAGAAGGGGGCGTTAATATTCACGAATTAGACCTGTCGGATGGAGCGGTAATCATCGAGGTTGAGCTTGTCGAACAGGGAACAGATTTTATAGCTGATGTGCAATTTAACTATCCTAATGTGGATGCTTTACCTGCGGATGTGGCTCTGAAGTTCAAAGAGGTTACGGCTGGTCAAACTTTGTTTTCCCTTGCAGATATCGTGCAGTTGGTTATGAATCGTGGGGAGCAAGGAGAGGAGTTTTCTTGTGTATTCTTTAATATCAATGGTTTTGGTAATCTGGAAATCATCAAGAAGAGTGACGGTTCTTTTATTGTGGGAGAGATAGAGATAGAGTCAGAGTCAGAGACTCTTTAATGTGGACAAAGCTCTCTGTTTTTAGTAAACTGGTCGACCTTTTATAGGTCGACCAGTTTTTTTTATTGCTCAATGACAATAAATATAAATTTAGATGCGTTGATAACTACAACAAAATTGAGGTGAAATAGATTTTAGGGTATAGTGTCAAAATTTGCGTGAGCTATTGGTTTATATAAAAAAAAAATATATCTTTGCCTAATCAAGTAAAGTCAAATAGTATGGCAGATAGACCTAAAAATGTTTTGCTAATTATTTTACACTACTTATAAGCACCAAAACGTCTAATTAGATAATGGAAAACAGACTTCAACAACTAACAGAGAAGCTCTACCAAGAGGGGCTTTCAAAAGGACAGGCCGAGGCTGAGCAGATTTTGGCTCAGGCTAAAAAAGAGGCTGATGCCATCGTAGCCCAGGCTCAAGCTAAGGCTCAGTCTACTGAGGCATCGGCTCAAAAGGCTGCCGCCGAATTGATGAACAATACAAAGAAGGAGGTGCAGATGGCCTCGGAACAGATATTTTCAGAGCTTCGTTCGCGTATCGAGCGAATGGTCACTATGGAGACTCTAAGTCCTGTGGTCTCGGCTGCATGGAGTGATGGGGCATTTGTCAAAGAGCTTATACTCAAGGCTGTTTCTGGTTTTAATCCTACGGCTGCTGAGCCCGTTAAGGTGGTGGTTCCCGAGGCTTTTGTTGAGCAAATCAAGGCTGTTGTAGCCGATAAGTTTGGTAAGGGTGTTACTGTGGTAACCGATTCCAAGGTCAAGGTGCCTTTTAGGATTGCGCCAGCCACGGGTGGTTATTATGTTAGTTTCACTGATGCTGACTTTGATGCTCTGCTCAAGTCTTACCTCCGTTCTAATGTGGTAGAGTTGCTCTATGGTAAATAATTTTTATAAGTTAAAGAGTCTGTTATCACCTGCTGGACAGTATCACTGTCTGGTGGCTGGTTTGCCTGAGCTTACTTTCGATATGGGTTCCAGTGTTGACTTTGTTGCCTTGCGGGCCGAAATCGCCTCTGAACTTACGGCTGAGGATATGGATTCGGTGGGTTTGCTCTATCTGTTTTATGATATAGAGAACTTGGTCAACAAATTACGAGGGAAGAATCTCCTTTTCAATAAGTTAGGTAACCTAACACCATCTCAGATAACCGCCGAGATAGCCTCAGAATCCGATGGTGATGAACCTTTTGACTCTTTGTTGCCCGATGGCCTACGCTTGATTGTTGACCGCTATCGTGGTGATGTGGAGCAAGAGTCTGATGACCCATTGGAGCCTGTTGCCGAGTCGGAGCTTGAGCGTGAGCTTTACACCGAGTTCTATAATTTGGCTATTGATTGTCCTAGCCGTTTTATGCGCGAGTGGGCTGTTGCTGACCGTACCATACGGAATTTGGTGGTGGCTAGCCGTGCGCGCGCCTTGGGTGTCGATGCCACAACGATGATAGTGGGTGAGGGTGAGTTGGAGCAACAGATGCTTTCGAGTCAAGCTTCGGATTTTGGTCTACGTGGCCAGTTCGAATATCTTGAATTGCTTATGGCTGTTCTGGAGACTACTGATTTCGTGGAGCGCGAACGTAAGATGGATACCCTGCGTTGGAATATAGCTCAGAGTATCACAGAGCAAAATTATTTTGATGCCGAATTTATTTTGGCCTATTTGGTCAAGATGAACATTCTATATCGTTGGCGAGCCCTGGATAAGGCCATTGGTGCGGAGCGTTTTAGCGAAATCGTGGGCAAATTTACAAGTGATTTGAAATTATAAGAAATATGAAAACACAAGGAGAAGTTATAGGTATTATTGCCAATCTGGTGACCGTAAAATGCTCGGGGCCAGTTTCTCAGAACGAGATATGTTATATCGATTTGGGTAATACACGCCTAATGGCCGAGGTCATCAAAATCAAAGGTGATTTGGCTTTTGTTCAGGTTTTTGAGAGCACTCGTGGTTTGGGTTCTGGAGCCAAGGTTGAGTTTGTGGGGCGTATGTTAGAGGCCACTTTGGGTCCTGGTATCCTAGCTCGAATTTACGATGGTCTACAAAATGACCTCAAGGCTATGGATGGTGTTTTTTTAACTCGTGGGCTCTACACTCCAGCTTTGGATATGGAGAGTTCATGGTCCTTTACCCCTTTTGTCAAGGTGGGTCAAACAGTGCAGGCGGCTGACTGGTTGGGCTCAGTACCCGAGGGGTGGTTGGAACATAAGATTATGGTTCCCTTTACTTTTAAGGGTGAATATAAAGTCAAAAGTATCTCCGAGGCCAAAACTCTCAAGATTACTGACATCGTGGCTGTGCTAACTGACAGTCAAGGTATTGACCACGATGTTACTATGATACAGAAGTGGCCCGTCAAAGTGGCCATCACCGCTTTTGACCATAAACCTCGTCCCGAGAAGACCATGGTCACGGGTATGCGTGCCATCGACACTTTTAATCCTATTGCCGAGGGTGGTACGGGTTTTATTCCTGGCCCTTTTGGTGCTGGTAAGACTGTGCTTCAGCACGCCATCTCCAAGCAGGCCGATGCCGAGGTTATCATTATTGCCGCTTGTGGTGAACGTGCCAATGAGGTGGTCGAGACTTTTGTGGAATTCCCGAATTTGGATGACCCTCGCACGGGTCGTAAGTTGATGGAGCGTACGGTGATTATCGCTAACACCTCCAATATGCCTGTTTCAGCTCGTGAAGCTTCGGTTTATACAGCCATGACCATCGGCGAATATTACCGTGCCATGGGTTACAAGGTGCTTTTGCTGGCCGACTCCACCTCTCGCTGGGCTCAGGCTCTGCGCGAGATGTCCAATCGTCTCGAGGAACTTCCAGGTCAGGACGCTTTTCCTATGGACCTTCCTGCCATTATTTCAGCCTTCTATGCGCGTGCTGGTTATGTATATCTGAACAATGGTCAGACTGGTTCGGTCACCTTTTTGGGCACTGTTTCGCCTGCTGGTGGGAACCTTAAGGAGCCTGTGACCGAGTCCACCAAAAAGGCGGCCCGTTGCTTCTATGCTCTATCTCAGACGCGTGCTGACTCAAAACGCTATCCCGCCATCGACCCCTTGGATAGTTATTCCAAATATTTGGAATATCCCGAGATTATAAAGTTCTTGGGTGAAAAATTTGGTGGTGATTGGGTTGATAAAGTGCTCAGTGCCAAGACTATGGTTCAACGTGGTAAGGAGGCTTATGAGCAGATTAATATCCTTGGTGATGATGGTGTGCCAGTTGAGTACCACGACCGTTTTTGGAAGTCGGAGCTACTGGACTTTATCATTCTTCAGCAGGATAGTTTCGATAAAGTGGATGCTAACTGTACCATCGAGCGTCAACGTTATATGTTCGATTTGGTTATGGACATCACCTCCTCTAGCCTTAGTTTTGATGATTTTGAGCAGTGTATAGGTTATTACAAACGCCTAATCAACGCTCTACGTCAGATGAACTATTCTGAGTGGCAGAGTGATGATTTTAAAAAATATCTCTCACAGGCCCAGGCAATTATTGCTGAAAAGAGAGCTTAAGAGACCATAAAAACAACAATATTCAAAGCAAGATAATGGTATTTCAGAAAATCTACACACAGCTTACGGCGCTCACAAAAGCTACCGTAACGCTCAAGGCAACAGGAGTTACCAATGACGAATTGGCCACCGTGTCGGGACGTTTGGCCCAGGTGGTAAAGATAAGTGGTGACACGGTCACCCTTCAAGTTTTTGAGGGGACTGAGTCCATCGCCACCGATGCTGAGGTTATTTTCCTTGGCCACCCACCTATGCTAAAGGTTAGCCACGAGTTGTGCGGACGATTTTTCGATGCCTATGGTAATCCGCTTGACGGAGCCCCTATTCAGGGAGAGGAGCGCGAGACTGGTGGTCCTGCTGTTAACCCCTACCGTCGTCGTCAGCCTTCTGAACTTATCGCCACAGGTATTGCGGGCATTGACCTTAACAACACCTTGGTTTCAGGCCAGAAGATACCGTTCTTCGCTGACCCTAACCAACCCTATAACCAGGTGATGGCCAATGTGGCTCTGCGGGCCGATGTTGACCGAATTATTTTGGGTGGTATGGGTATGACCAATGACGACTATCTCTACTATAAAAATGTCTTCGACAATGCTGGTGCTTTGGATAGGATTGTCTCCTTCATGAACACCACCGACAATCCGCCTGTTGAGCGTCTTTTGGTACCCGATATGGCCCTTACGGCGGCTGAATATTTTGCTGTTGACCACAACGAAAAGGTATTGGTATTGCTTACCGATATGACCCTCTACGCTGATGCTTTAGCTATTGTGAGTAATCGTATGGACCAGATTCCATCCAAGGACTCCATGCCAGGTTCGCTCTATTCTGACTTGGCTAAGATTTATGAAAAGGCGGTTCAGTTGCCATCGGGTGGCTCAATCACCATTTTGGCCGTTACTACTCTTAATGGGGGTGACATCACCCACGCTGTGCCCGATAATACGGGTTACATCACCGAGGGTCAGCTTTTCTTAAGGGCTGATAGTGAAATTGGGAAGGTTATTGTTGACCCTTTCCGTTCGCTTTCTCGATTAAAACAGTTGGTTGTTGGTAAGAAAACTCGTGAGGATCATCCTCAGGTGATGAATGCCGCCGTACGTCTTTATGCCGATGCGGCCAATGCCCGCACCAAGTTAGAGAACGGTTTCGACCTTTCGGACTACGACACACGTACACTGGGTTTTGCCAAGGAGTACTCCAATGACCTTTTGGCCATTGACGTTAACATCTCAATTGACGAGATGCTTGACACTGCATGGCGGCTCTTTGCCAAGTATTTCTCGCGCGAGGAGGTTGCCATCAAGGAGGCTATTTTGAATAAATATTGGCCAGCATAATTTAGCAAGAGATGATAAAGTATCAATTTAATAAGACAGCTTTGGGCGAATTGGGTAAACAACTCAAGATGCGCGAGCGTGCTCTGCCTACCATCAAAAGTAAGGAGAGTGCCTTGCGTGGTGAGGTTAAAAAGGCCAAGGACAAGGCTCGACAGATGGATACTCTTCAGCACCAAACCATGGAGCGGTATGAATATATGGTAGCCTTGTGGGGTGAATTCGATACTTCGCTCATCGAGGTTAAGGATGTGGAGTTGGAGCAAAAAAAGATTGCTGGGGTGTTGATTCCATCCATTAAAGAGGTTATTTACAGTGAGAAACCCTATAATTTGTTTAGTGCTCCACTTTGGACGGCCGATGGTGTTGGTATCCTAAAACAGTTGGCTCAAATCGGTATCGAGCGTGAGGTAGCCACCCTCAAGCAGGAAATTTTGGAAAAAGCGCGTAAGAAGACCACCCAGAAGGTTAATCTTTACGAGAAAGTTCAGATTCCTGGTTATCAAGAGGCTATACTCAAAATCAAACGTTTTTTAGAGGACGAGGAGAATTTAAATAAATCTTCTCAGAAGATAGTCAAGCAACGCATCGAACAGGGTGCTTAAAGCATAATAATTAGTTAAGAAGGGTTCTGCAAAGTTCCCTAAAATAATATAAAACAGACAATAGAGAGATGATAGTCCCAATGACTCGATACGGCTTTTTGCTCTATCACGGTGATGTTCCGCTTTTTTTGGAACACCTTCGCGAGTTGGGTATGGTCGATATTACTACCTTGAATTGGCAGGGCAACGACCACGAGAGGGAGCTGCTCACACAGACTCAGCGTCTCATGGCCATTTCCAAGGCCATGCGTTCGGTTGTGCCCTCGGGTGAGGCTTATGGTTCGGCCGAACTTGCCGCCCAGGAGTGGGAAAAAGCTACAACTGAGATTGCCTCACTTGATGGCGATATTGCTCGTTACCAAAAGGAGGCTTCCGAAGCTGCCGTTTGGGGAGAATTTGACCCCAAGGTTATTGACGCTTTGCGTCAAAAGGGTGTCACTCTACGTTTTTTCGAGGTCGCAGCGGCCAACTACAAACCTGAGTGGGAGGATGATTATGCCATTGAAGTGGTTGGTGAAACGGTTCAGTATAAATACTTTGTCATCGCTCAACAGAAAGTAGAACCCATTGAAATTTCGGCTGTCGAGGTTCGCACGCCAACATTCTCTGTTACTGAAAAAGAGGCTCAGATAGAGCAGTGTATCGCTCGGCAGGGGGTGCTTCAAGCCATTCTAGCTCGTGCCGCGGGTAATCAAAAAGATGTTTTAGAGCTTTCGTTGGAGTACCAAGAGCAACTTGATTTTTCGCAGATAGTGAATGCTGGCGAGAGTTATGGCCAAGGGTCTATGAAGATTCTTGAGGGGTTCTGCCAGAGTTCCGATGCGGCCAAGATTGAGGCTTTTGCCCAGGGGGAACAGGTTATTTTTACTTCCGAGAAGGCTTCGGTGGAGCAAAATCCACCTATCAAACTCAAGAATAATTTCTTTGCCCGTCTTTATGAACCTATAGGTTCACTCTACATGAATCCGCGCTACGATGAGTTGGATATGACTCCATATTTTGCGCCGTTTTTTATGATATTCTTTGGTATGTGTCTCGGTGATGCTGGGTATGGTTTTCTTTTTATGGCGGCCATTATGGTCTTGTGGAAAAAGGTGGAACGCAGATACCGTGATTTCTTGTGGCTGGGTATCTTCCTTAGCTTTTCGGGTATGATTTTTGGCTTTTTATCGGGTAATTTAGCTGGTATGTCACTGGCCAATATCAAGGCTTTCGACAGTGTTCAGAGTTGGATGTTGCTTCGCGATCCCAATACAGTTTTCTACTTTTCCATCGCCCTGGGTGGTGTGCAGATACTTTTTGGCCAGGTGCTTCGTATTTTTAACCGTATCAAGCGAGGTGGTTCTTATCTTTATGGTCTCTCTTCGTTGGGGTGGGTCATTCTATTTATCAGTGCTTTAACGGCCTTTGGTGTTGATAACTTTTTGCCCGATTCGTCTGCCATGTTGGGCACTAGTAGTCTTAGTTTCTACATTGGCATGGCTGTTGCAGGTGTGTTGATACTCTTTTTTGCTGCTCCTGACAAAAATATTTTTGTCAGTTTTGCCAAAGGGGTTTATAGTATCTACGAGATGGCAACGGGAGTTGTGGGTGACCTCATCTCCTATGTGCGTCTTTTTGCCATTGGTTTGGCAGGAGCTATTATTGCGCAGGTTTTCAACGAGTTGGCTGTGGGGCTAAGTGGTAATATCCCAGTTCTCAGTTGGATTCTTATGGCTGTTATTTTAATCATTGGCCATGGTTTAAATATATTTATCAGCTCTTTGGGGGCTTTTGTTCACCCTGTACGTCTGACCTTTGTTGAGTTCTACAAGAACGCTGAGTTCGATGGCGGTGGTCGTTCGTTTGACCCTTTTCGTAGAAAAAAAATTAATAACTAAAAAACAATAACAAACAATTATGGAACCAATTCTTTTAGCGTACATCGGAATCGCTGCAATGCTTATCTTCTCGGGCGTTGGCAGCTGTTATGGCACAACAGTGAGCGGCAATGCGGCCGTGGGTGCTATGAAAAAAAACAAGGGTGCATTTGGTAGCTATATGATTCTTTGTGCGATGCCTTCGACACAGGGTCTTTATGGCTTCTTGGGCTACTTCCTTTTGAAGGGCTATCTTGTGCCAAACATCACTATGGCTATGGCTTCAGCTATTTTTGGCGTGGGTTTGGCTTGCGGTTTGATATGTCTTTACAGCTCAATCCGTCAGGGGCAACTTTCAGCCAATGGCATCACTGCCATCGGTAACGGTCATGACGTGTTTGGTAACTCGTTGATTTTGGTGGCTTTCCCTGAGCTTTATGCTATTTTGGGTGTAGCTGCTGTCTTCTTTGTAGGCCAGGCTATTGCTCCTTTGATGGCCGCTCTTCCTACTGTGTAGGTTAGCACTGATAAGTGGATATAGGGGGAGAAGTTGCCGTGCAACGTTCCCCCTTTTTAATTTTAGAGGATTCCCTGTTGAATCCAGTAGTGATATGAAAAAAATTATTCTGGCTCTCTTGACTCTTGTATCTTTTAATTCGTGTAATATTGAAAAGTATGATTCAATGTTGACGAATATGGATGGTACAAAGTGGACCTATGTCGAAAAGCAGGCGGGCTCAACCACCTACACCAATATAGTTCAATTTGGTCTTAATGGTGCCGCCACAATGATTATTATAGAACATACGCCAGGCTATGTCGATATTGAGCAGACACTCTATGGTTGGTATCTATATGCGATGCCCGCAGGGATTATAGTGATTGAGGATAGTCGTATCCCATTTATCGTGCTTGATGGAGCTCATTTACAACTGACTATCGATGACCGTGATATTATTATGAAGCGAAGCCGTTAAGAAGTTACTCAACATCCAATCGTGCCCTTCAAAGTCCTAAGAGACTTTTGAAGGGCACGATTGGATTTGGCCCATCTTGTGTTGGCTATCTGTATATATCGACTATTGGTCGGCCTGTGGCAGCGTTTGGTGGAGCGATGCCTATAATATGGGCAATTGTGGGAGCTATATCTTCGGCACTCACCTCTCTACTTACATCCTGCGTGCCAACCATTCCACCCCACCAAATAAGCGGAATATGGGTATCGTAGTTGTAGGGTGAGCCTGAGTCCGAAAGTTTGTTGTTGTCCACAGTCCATCCGGGTAGCAGATTGAGTACCACATCTCCAGAATGCCGTGGAAAGTAGCTGTTTTGAGCTCGTCCCATCACTCCGCCAGCAAAATAACCAGATGACATTGAGTGCGATGTGATGGCCTGAGCCACGCCACGAAACTGAATGGCAAAGGCGGCCACTTTGTCCTGAATATCATTTAGGTTATACCCCTTTTCATAGATAAGTCGTCTGTCTAGGTAGATTTGGTTGTCCGAAAAGTCAAGCACCCAGCGTTGGTCCCCTCCGAGTTGTGCCCCCAGGAAGCCATTCATTAAGATGGCAAATTGGTTGGTATCGAATCGTCCATTTGGCAGTCGACTATGGTCGGTCACAGGGTCGGCTGCTCCGTGGTCCGAGCTCACTACCAATAGCACCTTCTCCTTGCCGAATTGTGTCTCCAAAAATTCTCTAAATGAGGCTATTTCGGCATCCATACGATAGAAGCAGTCCTCCACCTCCATGGATTGTGAGCCGTATTTTTCGCCCACTTTGCGTGATGGGTCAAAGACAATGTTGATTAAATCCGTAGCATCGTCTTTTCCTAAATTTTCGTAGATAATGGCCTGTATGGCAAAATCGCGAAGTAGGGTATTGGCTGCTGGCGAGGTTGCCAGGCGGTCGTAGTCATATTTTTTACGTGTCAAGAAGTCGAAGTTCAAAAAGTTTGAACTGCTGTCGCGTACAATATCTCGGCTTATGATGTTGTGATAGGAGCCTGCCGCCCGTAACACTCTCCATGACTCAGAGGAGTATTTTTCGGCAACTTGTGTGGCATTGAAATCCTGTACCCATTTTGGTAGTTGCTGCATATAGTAGCTATTGCTCACAAAACGTCCATCGCGTGGGCTTACCCAGTAGGCTGCATCTGGAAGAAATCCACCGATGATAACTGCCGAGGCAGCCTCGAAGGCCACCGATATAACGCGACTCTCTGGAGACACTGTTTTAATCACGTCGCCAATTGTGCTTGCATATAGCCCTTTTGGTGAGAGTTGGGCATCTAGCTCGTCCGAGCCCACGGTGAGAACAGTGTCGTCTTTAAGCAGTTCGGTACGCTCGCCCGTGGTATAGTTGGTGCGCCCGTTGCCTATTACGCCGTGGGTTGAGGGGTTAGCCCCTGTTGAGATAGTGGCCAACCCAGAGGGGGTCGAGGTGGTCAAGTAGTTTAGTTGTGCTCTGTCGCATGAACTTCCGTTAGTGATAAGGTAGCGAAAGCCTTTCTCCGAGAGGTTGTCTGCAAAACGTAGTAGATAGTCGTAACGCATCTGTCCCACCACAATATTAACCACAATACGAGGTTTAACGCGGTTTTCCAGCGGGGCAGCCATGGTTTGTACCACCATCAAGATAATAATAGTTAAGGAGATTGTTTTTTTCATAAATTGAGTAAAAATTCTGGAGCACAAAGTTACTCAAAAAACCTTAGAAAAATCTACATCTGGAAACTCCTTTTTTAAAAGTTCAATGCGTTGTTGTGTGGCCTTTTCGAAATTTTGGTACTCTTGGCTTTCAGGGTGGAGCGGACGGTGAGCCTTGTCCGAGAGTGCCTGAGCCACACGGTGGTAAAAATCAGTGGATTTTTTGTCAACACAGCAATTCAGAAAGCGTTCCCATACAATATCTTCGGCTTGTGGCGAAGGGTGCACCATGTCGCGGTCGTAGAAACGGTAGTCTCGCAGCTCATCCACCATAATTTCATAGGCTGGAAAGTAGTGGCAGTTGGAGTTCTGTGCACAGACCTGGGCCACAGCCACCCGCAAGATGGCCTTCGATAAGCAATTCTCGGTCAGCCCATCTCCCAAATGCCTCACGGGGCTCACTGAAAGTATTATGTTGGTTTGGGGATTTCTATGGGCTATGTCTGTTATCATCTGCCTCACCTGCTCCGCCGATAGCATCCGTTGGGTAAACTCTGTGGCGGGCATTTTATGGCAGTTGGCCACCACCACCCCTGTGTGTTCGTATATATACGCTGTGCCCAAGGTAAGTACCATATATTGGTAGTGGGTAGGTTGCGGGCGGTTGATAATTTCCAATACTTTTTCGGCCGAAACTCCCGAAAAGCTGCCGTGGTGAAATGGAGAATGCCACATTCCATTATGGAACATTAGCTCTTGTTGGCTGTAATGATGGCCATTTTGGATATGGTCTAGGGCCATGGCTATCGAGGCTGGGTTGAACATTACACCTAATGGGTTAACCGTCACCTTAAAAGCAGTTTCTGACAACCGTCTGCCGACAACTCCAGCAAAGCACGAGCCCATGATAAGTCCCTGTCCTTTGTGGTTAATTAGTGTGGTCAGTTGGTTGGTTGTAACTTTTGTATAGAGGTTCATCTTACAAAATTAGAAAAAAACTATTAAATTTGTACTGTTTATATTTGTTTATAATGTCTCGTTGGCTTTTTATTTTTCTGTTCTATCTTGTGGGGTGCAGTCGTAGTTTTGAACCTCTGCCTGCTTCTGACCCCATTTTGCCTATGACCACCCACTGGATTGAGCAACTCAGCTCTTTGGTGGGGCAGGGGCCAATAGGGGGGCCACTGGTTATTTGTGGTGTGGTGAGCTCATCAGACAGCTGCTCTAACTTCTATAAACAGCTTATTATAGAGGACCCCACTGGGGCCGTTGAACTCCGTATAGGCCTCTATGACCTTTGGGCCCGTTTTCATCGTTGGGATAGGGTCTCTGTCCAGTTGCAAGGACTCGCTGTTGGACGCTATCAAGGGATGTTGCAGGTGGGTTATGCTGGAGATTTTCCTGACTCTGTGGAACCAATCACCTCGTGGACTCTGTTGAACATGTTGGCTATGCCTCACGGTGTCTATGCGCCCTTGGACCCCTTAGTCCTTGATGTAGACCAGGTAAAGGCATGCCACACAGGGCTATTTGTCGAGCTATCTGGTGGCCACTTCACCCAAGGGGGGCTTAAGAGTTGGGCTGGCGAGCAACTTTACTCCACCTCTTACGGCCACTCCATCACTGTTTTTACTAACCCCTATGCCACCTTTGCCTCAAAGTTACTACCAAAAGGTAAGGTTACCTTGCGTGGGGTAGTGACTCAATATAAGGGGCAGTTACAGATTAAAATTTGCTCTACTGCCGATGTGTTTTAAAAGCAAAAAGTCTTCAAAGAATATTACTCTTTAAAGACTTTTAGTAGCGGAGGAAGGACTCGAACCTCCGACCTTTGGGTTATGAGCCCAACGAGCTGCCAACTGCTCCACTCCGCGATATTGTGATGCAAAGGTAATGCTTTTTTCCTTAACGCCAAATCTTTTAGATGCTTTATTCAAAAATAAAGGAGTCTTTAAAGACTCCTTTATTTTAACTACTTAGTATCTAGTGTATTGATGGCATATGCATAAGCTCCAATACTGATGGCTCGGCTTGTACCTATCTGTGAAAAGCCAATTCCAACACGCGACATGGGGTCGTAGGTTATTTTTTCGTTTGAATTTGGTATCTGCACTTGGCGTATGTCCCCTTTGATAAACTCTTCGAGTTGTGTTGGGTCATCTAGATAGAAAGCTTTTTGCACCAATCGAGGGTAGCTTTGTCCCACAGCATTGGTGTAGCTTGAGCGCATCTCTTCTAGCATGGCTGGAATGAACAGCTTACGTGCTCCCGACACCCCACCACCAATAACGGCCAGCCCATCTACTATTGTCAGTATATTACACATGGCATCGCCCAAGGCTTTGCCCATAAGACGGAAGGCCTCCAGTGAGGCTTCTCGGTCCCCCTCCATGGCTCCTATGCCTATTTCGTATATATCCTTTGGTGAGGGTGCTTTGTCGAAGTCAATGCCTGTTAGGGTGGCGTATTCGCGTTTTACGGCACGTATTGAGATACTCTCCTCTATATTGCAACATTGGCTGTAACGTTGGCTCATCAGCCACACCTCTGTGGCACCTGAGTTGTCGCCCAGGGCCAGCTGTCCATCGCGTACCACACCTCCGCCAAACCCTGTACCAAGGGTGAAGCCTACTAAATTTTTGAATCTTTTTGGGCTTCCTCCTTTTTCGAGTTGGCTGTTTACCCAAGGTAAAAAGCCAGCTATGGCCTCGCCATAGGCATATAAGTCACCGTCATTGTTGATATAGACTGGAATACCAAACTCTTTAGCGAGCATGGGTCCCAAGGCTACCCCTCCCCTAAAGGCAGGCAGATTACCCAAATCGCCAATAATACCTCGAGGATAGTCAGCAGGGCCAGGGAAAGCAAAACTTATGGCTACTGGCGTCTGAGAACTCTCTTGTAGAGTGCTTCTCACAGCGTGAAAGCCGTTACGTAAATTAGCCAAGCAGAGCTCTAAATTATGAGCTGCCGAAGGCAAATGTATTGGTTCGATAATCTCCTTGCACCCTTGTACGGCACCAAAAACAAAGTTGGTTCCGCCAGCATCAAGTGTCATAACAACTCGCTCATCATCTTGAAATTTCATTTCCTTAAGAGGTTTTTATGGTTAAATCAATTCTTTCATCGTGCTACAAATATAGTGTTTTTTAAGAAAAAACAACGCTTTACTTAGGATAATTATGATTTGTTGGACTGTGGCTTTCTACTTTTTGTAGTTCCCCATTGCGGACCCACTCTGTGCCGCGCTCGGTTAGTAGAGCTATCATGCGAGTGCGCCAAAGTGCCAAGGCTCTGGTATACTCTTTATTTTTCGATAACTCTTGGAGCTCGTGTGGGTCTTTACTCAAGTCAAAAAGTTGCTCGCTAGCCGTGTTGTAGAACCAAATATATTTCATCACTCCATCGGTTAGGGCTACCCATCCGCCAATCACTCCATAACAGGCTGAATGCTCCATCTCTATATATTCGCGCCAGTGGTGTTTGCCATTTTTAACCAATTCAAGTAACGAGCTTCCATCCACGCACTCAGGCACATTAATCCCTGCTGCCGAGAGGAAAGTTGGCATTATATCCCGTAAATCTACACACTCCTGGCGTATTGTTCCTGCCCCCTTGTTGTGTGGAGTTTTCATTATAAATGGGATATGGCTCGACCCTTCGTAGGGGTAGGTTTTACGCCAATGGTGGTGGTCGCCCAACATATCCCCGTGGTCCGAAGTGAAGATTATCATAGAGTTCTCGTATAGCCCCTTCTCTTTCAAAGCTTTGATTACCCGTCCTATCTCCTGGTCAATAAAGGTTATCGAGGCGTAGTAGTGGGCTCTCGATTTTATGGCGTGTGGTATACCAAAGTTGCCGAAGGCTGCCGTGGGCGAAGGCTTGGCATGGCCGTACTTCTCACACCAACCTCCAATCCATGGGGGTGCAATAGAATCTTCGGTATACATATCAATGTAACGCTGCGGTGGGTCATATGGACTATGTGGGCGGGCAAAAGAGACCTTTAAAAAGAGTGGTTTACTTTCGCAGTACTGCTCGATTTGCTCCACGGCCACCGAAGCGGTCCAGTGGGTGGGGTGCAGAGTGTCGGCTAGAGCATACCTCTTTGCATCGTGGCCATTCCAATCCAGCCCTGTGGAGTCGGGGTTTACCCCTGGAGCCACTGAGGAAAACCACTGGCGATAGTCGCTTACAAAGTCATCGCTCTCCACCCTTCCAGACTCATCAAGATACAACTTTTGAAATCCATGGCCATTACGTTGAGGCCAATAGTGCATTTTGCCCACGGCCACTGTGGCGTAACCCGCCTCATTCATCATTCGGGGCAATTCGTGGGGGTAACGTTGGGCTATCTTGTTGTTATAGCCTATCATTCCACAGTGCCATGGGGTCGCCCGTTAGCAATACCGAACGGGCAGGCGTGCTACTGGGTGCAGCGGTGTAGGCCTTGCTAAAGAGTACCCCGTCAGCGGCCAGTAAGTCAATATTTGGGGTCAACACTGTGGAGTTAGTGGCTCCAATACAATCAAAACGGTGTTGGTCGGTCATTATCAAAATCACGTTGGGCTTCGGCTGTGCAGCGTAACTGACCACTGGTAATAGAGCCGCGGCTATCGCTAATTTTCTCATTTTTAGTTTTTGTTTGTTACAAAAATAGCTATTTTTTACCGAATAATTTTCCTCTATACAACAATAACAAATCAATCTTACTTCTCTCGGTTTACGATTTCAAATGGCACTCTCACCGAGACCCCTTGCTTGATTAGGTTCATCAGATTGGGGTACAACCGCTCTTTGAATGACTCGAAGTTCCGGTTTTGCATCTGCGTCCATCCAGCTTCGGCCAAGGCCAAAGCTCGTGGGTATGTCATATACATCAATCTATTTATATCCTTGATTGCTTCACCCCACAGTGTACCCATTATGCCCTGTATATGAGTCTGTTCAGACTCTGCCTTCGAGTAAGCTGGGTCGAACTGATAACATTTTTCGAGTGTCGTGACTGGCATTCCCCAGTTGTTGAATTCTGGTAAGTCGCCTTCCAGTTGCGGATAATCCAAGTAGGCGTATTCACCTGGGGCCATTATAATGTTATTTCCATGTTGAGCGGTTATCTCCAAACAGGTGGGGGTTAATCCGCCACGCCAGCTAACCAGCGTCACATCCTTGGGATATGGAAACAGATAATCATTGGCAGGAGGATATATATTATCCAATTCGCACCACAGGATAGGCTGCTTATTGTCTTTGCGTACAAAGTCTATCATCTTTGCGAAAAATGGAATCATAAGTTGTGAAGTTTTTGTATAACCCATTTGTGCCATAAGTGCTCGGCAGCGGCTGCATTTTGTCCAGTTCTTCTCTACCGCCGCTTCATCGCCACCAAGGTGAATATACTTTGATGGGAAGATGAGAGCCACCTCATCAATTATATCTTTTAATACGGAGTAGACTTTTTTGTTGTTGGCGCAAAGCATGAACTCTACACTCTTACCCACGACCATCTCAATGGTGTCCGTGTGCGTACAACCCAATTCAGGATAGGCAGCCAGTATGGCAACTGTATGCCCTGGAATATCTATCTCTGGTACTATCTCCACGTGTCGCTCAGCGGCATAGCCAATGAGCTCTTTGAGTTGCTGTTGGGTATAGAACTTTTTACCCGTCAACTTTGGGTGCTTTTTAATCTCGATGCGCCACCCTTGGTCGTCGGTCAAGTGAAGTTGCAGCACATTGTATTTGTAGTGTGCCATTTGGTCGATATAGAACTTAATATCCTCCACAGAAAGAAAGTTTCGTGCGGGGTCGAGCATTAGGGCACGATAGGCAAAACGTGGTGTATCGTCAATGGCAATTGGGGTTATCTTTTTTTGCTCTGTAGAGCATCCATCTCCTAAGAACAGTTGGTCCATAGTCATCACACCATAATATATGGCCGCACAATTAGCTCCTCTTATGGTCACCCCTTTCCCATCCACCCAGATAGAGTAATGTTCCTTACCTGTCATTTCCGGCTCCATCTGTAATCGTATTGTAGAGGTCCCTCCAGGAGTCAGCTCCGAGATAGGTATATTGACCTGCATACGCTCTTTCAGACTTTGCTGAAGTGTGGTTGCGGCGAACAGTAATTCCTTGTGAGAGATATAAATAGTGGTCTTTTTGGCATCTATGTTAAAGGGTTTGCCCTTGACCTCATTGATGTTATTGGGCATTGGGATAAGAGCCGAGCGATTGTCTTGTGCAGTTGCTGTCAGGGTTAGTAAGCACACAATAAGGCTTAAGTAATTTTTCATTGTTTATCGTTTATGATGTCCTTCTGTTATTTTTGTTTAGAAGCTGTTTATCAACAAATGTACAATATTTTTATTGATTCTTAAGTCGTCAAAATTTTAAATTTGTGTTGATGTTTTTGTAATTCACAGAAAAATCGTTACCTTTGAACCAAGATAATTTGTGGTTTTCTAAATTAATTATTACCAGAATCATTTAGTAATCAGACACCTAAAAACAATCACCAAAAATAATAAAAATATGATTTATTCACACGAAGTACAGCAGCAATGTGTTGTAAAAAAAGGCCCTAACCACGGGCCAGCTCCCATACCAGAGGAGGGAAAGTGGGTTCGTGCTAAGCAAATTAGCGATATATCCGGTCTAACTCACGGTGTGGGGTGGTGCGCTCCACAGCAGGGGGCTTGTAAATTGACCCTCAATGTTAAGGAGGGTATTATTCAAGAGGCTCTTATTGAGACTTTGGGTTGTTCAGGTATGACCCACTCGGCCGCTATGGCTGGTGAAATTCTTCCTGGTAAGACTCTTTTGGAGGCTTTGAACACCGACTTGGTTTGTGATGCCATCAATGTGGCCATGCGCGAGTTGTTTCTTCAGATTGTCTATGGTCGTA
Source organism: Mucinivorans sp. (assembly GCA_036654415.1). Lineage (GTDB taxonomy): Bacteria > Bacteroidota > Bacteroidia > Bacteroidales > Rikenellaceae > Mucinivorans. Next base: position 32,599 of record JAVVSB010000019.1, read on the forward strand.
CACAGTCTGCCTTTTCCGAGGGTGGTCTACCAATCGGAGCTGGACTTGAGGATTTGGGTAAGGGGTTACGCTCTCAGGTGGGTACCATGTTTGGCACTTTAGCCAAGGGTGTGCGCTATCTTGAGATGGCCGAAGGCTATTGCACCCGTATGGCACTAGATGCCGATGGTGAGGTAATCGGTTATGAGTTTGTCCACATGGGCAAATTTATGGATGCTGTCAAAAAAGGCGTTGATGCCAATGAAGCTCTTGTAAAGTCTAAATCCACCTATGGTCGTTTTGCCGATGGTGTCAAATTTATCGACCCTCGTCAGGAGTAATTCTTAATCTTAAATTTTTAAATTTTAATTCAAACACAATGGCTTTATTTGAAAGTTACGACCGCAGAATTGATAAAATCAACGCTGCTCTCAATAAATACGGAATAGCTTCTATCCAAGAGGCCAAGGCACTCTGCGACAAGGCTGGTTTCGACCCTTACACCATCTGCAAGGAGACCCAACCTATCGCCTTCGAAAATGCGGCATGGGCCTATGTTGTAGGTGCAGCCATAGCCCTTAAAAAAGGGTGTAAAGATGCAGCTTCGGCAGCCGAGGCCATCGGTGAAGGGCTTCAATCTTTCTGTATTCCTGGTTCTGTGGCCGAAGACCGCAAGGTGGGTCTTGGTCATGGTAATTTGGCAGCTCGTCTGTTGCGTGAAGATACACAGTGCTTTGCCTTTTTGGCTGGTCACGAATCTTTTGCTGCTGCCGAAGGTGCAATCAAAATTGCACAGATGGCCAATAAGGTTCGTAAATCACCACTGCGTGTGATATTGAACGGTTTGGGCAAGGATGCAGCGATGATTATTTCGCGTATCAATGGCTTTACCTATGTTAAGACTGAATTTGATTACCTCACTGGCGAGTTGAAAGTTGTTTCCGAAAAGCCTTACTCTACTGGTACACGTGGTAGTGTTAAGTGCTACGGAGCTGATGATGTTCGCGAAGGAGTGGCCATCATGCGCTTCGAGGGCGTTGATGTCTCCATTACTGGTAATTCAACCAATCCAACTCGTTTTCAACATCCAGTTGCTGGCACCTATAAAAAAGAGTGCATGGAGACAGGTAAGAAATATTTTTCAGTTGCCTCTGGTGGTGGTACGGGCCGTACTTTGCACCCCGATAATGTGGCTGCAGGGCCAGCCTCTTATGGCATGACCGACACTATGGGTCGTATGCACGGTGATGCTCAATTTGCAGGTTCTTCGTCTGTTCCCGCTCACGTTGAGATGATGGGCTTCCTGGGTATGGGCAATAACCCTATGGTTGGTGCCACTGTGGCTGTGGCTGTTACTGTTGAGCAGAGCTGGAAGAAATAAATCTGTTCCCGATTAATTCAAAAAGCGGTTGCAACCCATTAATTTGGGTGCAACCGCTTTTTGTTTTACAAAGGTTCCGTTGTTTTTTCCTAGTGGTCGATATAATTCTCCATAAGTTTTTAGTAACCCTGTCCGCTGTAATTATCTTCACATTCATCACAAGCCAAGCTCCCACCTGCTACCTGGGTGGTTTCCCACATAGGGTGCGATTTATGGGTTTTCGTTCTTTCCAAAAGGAAATGATATTTTAATTCACGCACCCACGTGGGGTGCGACCTGTCCCAACTCTCCTTAATTTTAAAAGTTTATGTTTCAATTCACGCACCCATGTGAAGTGCGACGGCTACAAAGGTAGTAAAAATATGGGATATAACAGTCCCAATTCACGCACCCACGTGGGGTGCGACCGCCGCCTGCAACTCCTCGCGTACGTCTTTCGGCAGGTTTCAATTCACGCACCCACGTGGGGTGCGACTCTGTAACTATACGCGCGGTGCCACCGTCAAGTGAGTTTCAATTCACGCACCCACGTGGGGTGCGACACAGACATTCTTGGATGTCCGTCTTATTACCATGTTTCAATTCACGCACCCACGTGGGGTGCGACCAAACCGAGTCAGATACTTACACAGCTGCAGGACGTTTCAATTCACGCACCCACGTGGGGTGCGACACGACCTTTGTTACTCTTGTTTTTGCCATTGTTATGTTTCAATTCACGCACCCACGTGGGGTGCGACAGTGCCTGTAATGACCTTAATATGTCTGATGTCTTGTTTCAATTCACGCACCCACGTGGGGTGCGACCCATTCCTCCTCTTTCATTCCGTTCTCATTCATAGTTTCAATTCACGCACCCACGTGGGGTGCGACGGGTGGTTTAGGCGTGTTATGATGTATAATGCACGTTTCAATTCACGCACCCACGTGGGGTGCGACACGGTTTACCACATCTTCGGCACGTTCTGGTTCGTTTCAATTCACGCACCCACGTGGGGTGCGACTGATATGAGTTATATGTCCCTGAGCATCACTGTAGTAGTTTCAATTCACGCACCCACGTGGGGTGCGACACCCTAAGACCTGCCGAGCGAGCAAACTCCAAAGCGTTTCAATTCACGCACCCACGTGGGGTGCGACATTAAATACATTAGATACAATAATTATACCCCTCTGTTTCAATTC
>JAVVSB010000020.1:0-1374 GCA_036654415.1 Mucinivorans sp.
CTATATCACCCAAAGGATCGCCCTGCTCCTTCATCCCGATTATCATCTCTATCTCGTCGGAGGCCATCACCATGCGAACAATACGATAGGCTGGACCTCGCCCCGTGGGGCACTCATCATAGCTATCCAAAATATCGACCACTTTACTAAGAGTCAACAGCCCCTCGGTCACCAAATCTACCCCCTCAATAAACCACAGCGGCGGAAGTTCAGGGTCGGTGCTGGTTAGATTACGTCTTATCTCTCGGCCCAAACTTTTGGCCACCATGGTGGCCAAAAGATAGCCACAGATAATACTCTGACCTGGATACTGCGTAACACGCTGAGCCACATGGTTGGCATCGGAAGCTATAACGGGCGGACAAGAGCAGAGCAACAATCGACGAGCGGCTCGAAAAGTGACCACGGCACACGAAATATCATCTTTACTACGCTGGATATCATTATCCATAGCTCGACGCAAAACGTGCAACGAAAGTTCACTGGAGCTGATGGCAGAATTAACCTGAACAGCCTGCACCACATCATCAAGCAGATTCTTACGCCCCCACCCAAAAGGATAGTGTCCTGTGCCTAGACCACTCTGAGTAACGCCATCACTACAACAGATTATACGGTCACCAGTACGAGCCTTAAACAGGCACATCAACAGCGTTTGACGTTTGTGTTGCTGACTCTCAATTATGGTACTATCCCATTGCAAATCCATTGGAACCCCTCCACGCAGGACTATAGTCTGCGGATTGTCATACTCCAATATATGGACCTCGGAGGTGGTGTGATTGACATCAATGATAGTAAAGGTGGAGTAGCTAATTCCACGAACAGCACACACGGGCAGAGTCTTGACCATCATATCGGCAACAGCACGAATAGGCTCGTTGGCCTGCCCCATATTGACAATGATAGAGGCGGTGAGAGTAGAAAGGATATTGGCCTTGATGCCATGACCCATACCGTCCGAAAGAACAGCCACCGTGCGCCGTTGATTGGGAATATAACGCTGCATAAATGTATCGCCACAGATTCGCTCTCCATGACAATTGACACTACCCGAACTTATATCAACAAACACTTCGTTAAATTATTTATAACAACACTACACCATCATTAAGTGGTGGGATTCACCGTAATCATGCGAATCACATCTCCCATCTCCTTGGCATTCTGGCTCACCTGTTCACCCAAAAGTGAGGCTATCTGCTGAGTCATACTCATATTGCGGTCGATGGTCTGCTGCAAACGCGCCACCGTTTCGGTGACACAAACAGTAGGGTTACTAAGATTGCTAACCAACGCCACCGTAAGCTCGCCTCTACGAATATTGTAGACCGATATATTATAGTGTCCATCGGGTAGGTCCAACCGCTGCCC
>JAVVSB010000020.1:1384-21072 GCA_036654415.1 Mucinivorans sp.
CTCGCCCGATAGGTGGGCCCCCTGAATGAGGTTAAAAACTGGAGCCGAAACTATATTCTTGAGCTCTACGCCCTGCATATTGACCATTGCACCAAGGGTGGCGCGACTCTGCCAATCAAGTAGCTCAACAAACGAGCTATTGGCCCACATCAACCGCAACTCCCTATCAAGAGCTACAGCGGGGGTTGGCAACTTCTGAATCATGACCCTAAGCACAGAAGCTGAGTCGGCCTCACGCTCGCGAAGACGACGATTTTCAGCTTCAAGATACTCTATTTTGCGAATGAGTTCCTCCATAACAAATACTATTCTATGTAACCAAAGCCTCGCAACTTACGTTCATCATCGCGCCAGTCGGTCTCGACCTTAACAAAAATTTCGAGATAGACCTTTTTACCCAAAAATGTCTCTAAATCCTTACGTGCCAGGGTTCCAACTCGTTTGAGTTTCTCGCCCTGATGGCCAATAATGATGCCCTTTTGAGACTCACGCGCAACGTTGATAACAGCATTAATGCGGTCAAGGGTTTCACCCTCTTCGTATTTCTCGATAACCACCTCGCTGCAATAGGGAATCTCTTTGTCGTAATTGGTGAGAATCTTTTCGCGGATAATCTCGCTGGCAAAAAAGCGCAACGAACGGTCAGTAAGCTGGTCCTTGGGAAAATAGGCTTCAGCCTCGGGCAACAAACTTACGACACGCTCAATCAATCGTTCGGTATTGAACCGCTCGAGAGCCGAAATAGGCACAATCTGGGCACGTGGCAAAAGTTGTAACCACTGTTCGACCAGAAGCTCCAACTTCTCGGGATTGGATTTGTCGATTTTGTTGATAATAAGAACAACTGGCTGCTTAGCCATGGCCACACTCTGCAAGAAATCATTGTTCTTGTCAGGAGTTTCGTAGGTGTCTGTGACATAGAGTATTACATCAGCATCGGTTAGAGCTCCCTGAGAAAAAGCCAACATCGACTCTTGAAGCTTGTAGTTGGGTTTGAGTACCCCTGGAGTGTCAGAATAGACAATCTGAAACTCCTGCCCAAGAACCTCGCCGTTGACAATACCCATAATACGATGGCGCGTGGTCTGCGACTTACTGGTGATAATGGAGATACGCTCACCCACCAACACATTCATCAGTGTTGACTTACCGACGTTGGGATTACCAACTATATTTACAAATCCGCTTTTCAATTTATTTTTGCTTTAGGTGACTTCTAAAAATTGTTTTTTTCTTCGTTGGACTTCAGTCTTAAAATCCTAATTTACTTCAAGTAAGCTCTATTTTAGAAGCCCCCCTTATTTTTACGCCTGTTCGTCCTGTTCTTCATCCTCTAAGGGGGCCATATTGTGGAAGACATTGGTCACATCCTCGTCCTCTTCGAACTTCTCAATCAACTTTTCGATTGATTCGCGTTGCTCATCCGTTACAACCTTGGTGTCAGTGGGTAGACGTTCAAACTCCCCACTAACAATTTCAATACCATGTTCGTCGAAATAGGCCTGCAACTTGCCGTAGCTATCAAAAGAGCCATAGACCACAATCTCGTCTTGGTCGGCAAAGAGCTCCTCGGCTCCAAAATCAATAAGTTCCAACTCAAGCTCTTCAATATCAAGCCCCTGGGTGGGGGTGATACGAAAAACAGACTTGCGGTCAAAGATAAAATCCAAACAGCCAGAAGTGCCAAGCGAACCGCTAGCCTTATTGAAATAAGAGCGCACATTAGCCACCGTACGGGTGGTGTTGTCGGTGGCCGTCTCTATGACCATGGCCACTCCAAAAGGGCCATAACCTTCGTAGACCATCTCCTTGTAGTTTTCGGTATCCTTGGAGATGGCACGCTTGATGGCGCGCTCCACATTCTCCTTGGGCATATTGGCAGCTTTGGCATTCTGTATCAAAACACGTAAATGGGCGTTGGAGTGGGGGTCACCACCACCAGATTTAACAGCAATGGCAATCTCTTTGCCTATTTTGGTAAATGTGCGGGACATGTTGCCCCAGCGCTTAAATTTTCGTGCCTTTCGGAATTCAAATGCTCTTCCCATTATCTAAAATTTTCTTGGTTTAATATTTATTGGCAGCAAAGATACAAAAAAGAGCTAACTTTGTGCTAATAATAATTTGTTTGCGGTAATGAGAGAGTTTTTGGAGCTCATTTGGCACAATCGTTTTATGAGTGGCGGAGTGGAGCTAAGCCTCACTGACGGCACACCTATTGAGGTGGTCTCCACTGGACAGATGGTCCCCACAGCAAATGGTACGCTCTTTTGTCACAGCTGCATAAACTACCCAAAAAACCACATTCAACTTTGGGGTAGTGTCAAAATAGATGAGAGAAGTAGCCACTGGCGAAAACAGGGTACGGTGGAGAGCGAACAGATGGACAATGTGATTCTCCATTTTGTAGGACAATGCGACACTCAAATTATCCACAACTCTCACCCCATGGCCACCCTCGTGGCACCCATTACAGACTCCTTGATGGAGGCCTGGAGACGACTGCCGCTCAATTGCCATGATTTTTTTGATAACCTAACTCCACTGGAGCACGAACATATATTGAGCCGTCTGCTGAGTGAGAGACTAGAGCGCAAATCGACAGAGGTGATGACCCTGCACCAGGAGGCTCATGAAAGTTGGCCGCAAACAACCTACACGATGCTCCTGCGCAGCATGGGATATAAAGCCTCGAAAGAGAGCTACCACCGTTTGGCTAGGGAGTTGCCCTACTCTATTTTATCTTCTTACGCTCATGATATAACATCGTTAGAGGCTCTACTTATGGGGCAAGGGGGGCTTCTACACTTGGCTCCAACAGACAAATATATAGCCTCTTTGCAGAGTATCTACGCCAAAGAGAAAGAGAACCACTCACTGGGTAACGTACAATACTCCTGGCCCAATAGACCAAGTCCATACCTACAACTGGCACACGTGGCAGCGATTATCTTTGGCCACAAAGAGCTAATGCAAGAGCTGGTAGAGGCCACAACTTTGGGCCAGATGCAGCATATAATGGATAGCCCTTTGAGCACATATTGGGCCCAACACTATGCCCCAGGGGCTACCTACACTGGGTTATCTTGGGGGATTACAGAAGTCAATAAACTAATTATCAACTTTGTACTACCTACACTATGGAGCTATGGCAAGAGTTCAAAGGACGAAGCACTCACCCAGAGAGTGCTCAACTTGATGGATGAGTTGCCAGCCGAAGAGTATCTGCCAGTGAGAAGTTGGTGCTCCACCAATTACACACCCCAATCGGCCTACTACTCGCAAGCACTGATTCAACTCACCACGGAGTATTGCAACAAAGCCCTATGCGCAAGGTGCCCAGTGGGAGCTGAATACCTAAGAAAAGTTTTTTTAAGAAAAAGCGCAAAATAATAAAAATTATTATTAACTTTGTATCATAAAAAAGCAGTTATTAAAACCAATAAATTATCATGACAACAAAATCAATTAAAGGAACACAGACCGAAAAAAATCTTCTGGCCTCTTTTGCTGGCGAAAGTCAAGCACGCAACCGTTACAACTTCTTCGCCTCGCAAGCCCGCAAAGATGGCTACGAGGTAATTGCCAAATTTTTTGACGAAACAGCAGCTAACGAAAAACAACATGCCAAACAATTTTTTAAATTCCTTGAAGGAGGTGCAGTAGAAATCACAGCCACCTACCCAGCAGGTATGATTGGCACAACAGAAGAGAACTTGGCAGAGGCAGCTGCTGGTGAGACAGAAGAGTGGGAGGTACTATACCCCGAAGCTGCACGCGTAGCCGAACAAGAGGGTTTCCCACTTATAGCAAAAAAATATCGCCAGATTGCCGAAATAGAAAAACATCATGCTGAACGTTACAGCGCACTACTTGAAACAGTTAAGACCAGTACGGTATTCAAAAAAGCAGAAGGTCAACTTTGGCGTTGCCGCGAATGCGGACACGAATATTTCGGCACCGAAGCCTTGGAAATATGTCCAGTATGCCAACACGCTCAGGCATTCCAAGAAATCAAATGCGATAAATTCTAAGCATAAGATAATTCGTATTGGCGATGGCTCAGATAAACTACTGAGTCATCGCTTTTTTTTGGAAAAAACAGACCAGGTACAATAATCATCTGCTCAGAGCGTTTTACAGACAAAACAATCCTAAACCTGCTTATATGGAACAAAACTACTCCCAGCAAATGCGTACTCTACAACCATTCAATCAAGAAAATTTGTTAATGAGCCAAGTAATTCAGGGCGACATGGAACTACTGTTGATTGATTGTCTATTGAACGACGTTCTGCACGCATAAACGAAAACGCCACTCTCAAAAATGAGAGTGGCATTTTTTTAGTACTTTTGCAACGAATCTAAAATTCGTTAATGAAAAAGCACCTGTTAACATTTCTATTTTTGGCCATCTCGGCTTTATCTCCAAGTCAAGCCCAAAAATTGCTATGGAATGTGGATATGGAAGCCTTTTTGGACAACCGTGAATATAAAAACGAATTCCAGAGCTCGGAGTCACTACTTGGGGTAAAGATACTGCCCGAAATAGGGGTGGGATTTTCTGAACACCACGCTCTAAGGGTGGGACTTTCGGCTACGACCGACTTGGGAAGCACCGAGTTTGTGGATTACCTAAAATTAACCCTACACTACACTTTTGACTATGCCCCCTTTAAGTTGGATGTTGGGCTCTTTAGTCGCCGCTGTGTCACAGATATAATGCCGCGCGCATTGATGTATGACTCACTGAGCTACTATCGCCCCACAATGGGCGGGCTATATTGGCAATTTTATAATAAATGGGCCACGGTAGACGTGTGGCTAGACTGGATGGGGCGGCTCACAAAATATTCGCGCGAGGATTTTGCCTTCGGCTCCTCGGCCCGCTTTCGCCCCGTGCGATTTTTCTACGCTGGGTGGAATGGCTATCTGCACCACTCAACGGGCAACAAAAAATTGGATACCGACACCTACCGTCCACTAACAGAAAACGCTGTCTACCTTATATATGCAGGCATTGACCTATCGGACGTGACACCCTTTGAGAAGCTCTATCTAGATGGAGGCTATTTGGGTAGTTACACCCGAGTACGAGGCGCAAATCCTATGCAGAAGAGTTCCTCTGGCTTGCATATTCGTTTTGGCATGGAGTGGCAAGGCATCGGGGTGGAAAACGTATACTACACGGGCGGCGATATGATGCCTCTTTGGGACACCTACGGGTCGGAGCTCTATATGGGGGACCCATACTACCGCAACAGCGGATACAACCGTACAGACTTATATATCAAACTAATAAAAACATCACAGGTGGATGTAAGCTTCGACTTTTCGCTGCACGCAGCCCAAGGGACATTGGGGTGTGGACAACTTTTTAGAGTGAGTGTTAACTTGGGCGATTATAATATAAAAAAGCGTGAGAGTCGTAGCGGATTTATCTGGCAACGGTGGCTTCGGAAAAGCTAATCTTCTTGAGAGTCGGCAAAAAATTTAGAGTCCCAATTCACCAAATAGAGCTTCTCGGTGGCACGCGTCAAGGCGGTATAGAGCCAGCGCTGAAAATCACGCGTCATGGGCTCTTGGCCAAAGAGCATCGTATCCAAAAAAACACGAGACCACTGACCACCCTGAGCCTTATGGCAAGTGACAGCATAGGCAAACTTCACCTGCAGGGCGTTGAAATACTCGTTCTCCATAATTTTACGGTAACGCCTACCACGGTTGGGCTCATCAATATAGTCCTGCTCAACAGCCCTAAAAAGTAACTCCTGTTGCTCGCGCGCGAGCGAAGGAGATTCACTATGTAGGGTATCCATAAGAACCCAACACTCAAGGCGATAGCCATGATAATCATCAAAACGCAAAGCCACATAGGCAAAATTGAAACCATAGAGTTCAGAGGTGCGAAAAATGCGTTCAACCACAGCTACATCGCCATTGGCGATAAACTCCATGGGGCAATTTTTATCCTGAGCGGCATAGTAATAGTTATTCTTGACCACCATTAAACGCTCGCCAGACTCCATCTGCTCTTGATAGTCGAGTACAGTATGACGTACCCCCTCGTTAAAACGGATGGCACGCTTGTTACTACGCGTGATGATGATGGTGTTGTCGGCTCCAGCACGGCTGTAACTATCCTCAAGAGCATCGATAAGGTCAGCTCCACCAATGCGAACCACATCATTGCCAAAAAGCTCAAAACTCGGCATACGAACCTCGTCTTGGTCAATGGCCTGACGAATGAGAGTGGCGTTGTGTAGTACCGATGAATTTTGCCCCTGGCGCATAACCTCGGAAAGGGTGACATACTCCACCTGACCATAAGCCCCCATGGCCAGTGGGTTGAGCGCAGGCGAAAAGTCGAACCCCACAGGGGGCAACTGAGCATCATCACCCACTAATATCAAACGGTTGTTCTCCCCAGAGTTGACATAGTCCAACAAATCGTCAATCAAATGGCCAGAACCAAAGGATGAATCGTCATAACTGGAATTACTCAGCATCGAAGCCTCGTCCACAATGTAGATGGTGTCTTTATCCTTATTATAGTCCAAAGTGAAGCGTCCACCAGAGGCAGCAATAGATTTTTGGCGATAAATTTTTTTGTGTATTGTAAAGGCCGCGGAGGAGCTATGTTGCGAAAAAACTTTAGCCGCACGACCTGTTGGAGCCAAAAGTACAACGTTGATTTGCATACTCTTAAGCACTTCAACAACAGCCCCAAGTAGAGTGGTTTTACCCGTTCCTGCATAACCATTGAGCATAAAAATCTGCCCCTCGGAGGAGGAACTAAGATAAGAGGCAAAAGATTTTATAACTTTTTTTTGGTCTTGAGTTGGATTATATCCAAACTTTTCGTATATTTGGGTCTCGATATGGTCGATTAACATACATTTGGGTGTTAAAATAGGTGCTATATTGCGGGATAAGGCAACAAATTTAACAAAAAAATACAATGAAAAAAATTTTAATCCAGGTTCTACTCGTGGCTGTTATTGTAGTTTTGGGCTTTTGGCTCTGGAACCTTTTTGCAACCCCAATTAAGTTTGAACAAGAGCGTACCACTCGTGAAACCGAAGTTATCCAGCGCCTCAAGGACATCCGTACAGCTCAACGTCTCTACCGTAGTAAGTATTCACACTTTGCTGGTAATTTTGACGACCTTATCTCCTTTATCAAAAACGACTCACTGACCATAGAGTTGGCCATTGGCTCAACTGACGACTCGGTGGCTATGGCTCAAGGAAAAGTAAAACGTTACATCTACCAAATGGCTGTCAAAGATACGTTACTCAAAGGAAACAACGACATAGACCAAATTCGCTACATCCCATTCTCAGAAGTGGCAACTTCAGTAAAACAAGAGTTTCAGATGGATACATCTTCAGTGAAGACTGAATCATCGGTGATGGTGCCTGTATTCGAGGCCTTTGCTCCATACACAATGTTCCTTACGGGTTTGGACCCTCAGGAACTTATTAACTATCGAGACCTACGCATCTATACTCTTGGCAAAGACGACGGTCTAAAAGTTGGTTCACTTACACAAGCCATCAATGAAGCAGGCAACTGGGAGTAATCGAGGGATAGAAACAAGAGAATTATCCATTCAGATTGCTCTGGATGGATTTTCTTTTTATGTGATGAGTCAGGACAGAGTACTAGCTCAACGCAGTTTTGAAGGGATAGCTCTACACGATGCGCTAGAGCAGATGGCCTTCTCGTATGGCCCACTAGAGGTAACGTCTTGCGTGTGGCACACGGCCAATATGGTGGCTGTACCAACCGAGATTTTCGAGAATAGCCTTTGTGACAGGTATATAGAACTAGCAGGCAAGGCCCCTGGTTGTTGCTGCACCGTCAGCATCGACAACGTGACGGTGGTATGGACAGTGGAGCCCGAGATGATGGAACAGTGCCAAGTCCTTATGCCTGTGGCTGTGCACCACCACCAAGTAGAGTATCAACTCGGCTCAGAAGGGTTGATACTCGACCTTTTCTATAACATAGCTTGCATTACATATCAGCAGCAGGGAAAACTACGTGTGGCACAGAGCGTTCAGGTGACAAACAGCGCCGATGTCCTCTACTTTCTTAAAAGCTTTGCTCCAGAGGCATCTTCACTAACCTTCAGCGGAATAGATATGTTCGAATGCAGAGCTGTGTTACAAAATTTTTACCACTTTAACCAATGAGAATAGTAGCTGGCACACACAAACACCGAACCATAACCCCACCGACAAACCTTAGGGCCAGACCCACAACTGACTTTGCCAAAGAGAATATCTTCAACGTCATAAGTAACGCCTGGGATATGGAAGGGATAGCTGTGCTGGACCTTTTTTCTGGTACAGGATCAATTAGTTATGAATTCGCCTCGCGCGGAGCCGCACGAGTGGTAAGCATTGAACTCAACCCAACACACCACTCCTTTATACAACAAACAGCCGCTCAACTGAAGTTGGATATGGTACAGGCAGTCTGTACCAACGCCTTTGTCTACCTAAGAAGTATAAAGAACACCCATTTCGACATCATCTTTGCCGACCCACCATATGCCATGGAGGGAGTGGAGACACTGCCAGAGATAGTGCTCACTAGCGAAATATTGGTTGATGGAGGGTGGTTTATTTTGGAACACTCGGCCGACAAAGACTTCTCGGCTGTGGCTAAGTTTATTGAGATGCGCCACTGGGGCAGTGTCCACTTTTCAATATTTGAGAAGTAAATCTACTTATGGGTGCAAAACAGAATAGCACTCGTTATCATAAACTTGACCATTGAAGAACACTTCGCATCCACATAAGGTGCTCATAACTCATACCGCACTTCTGCAATACCCCTTTGGAACGTACGTTATGCGGGTAACAATAGGCTGAGATTAAATCTAACCCCAAAGTCTCGAAGCCATAACTAATTACAGCACGCGCAGCCTCGGTCATATAACCATAACCCCAATAAGGCTCACCCAAGGCGTACCCAACATGCGGGCACGCTCATTCTCACGTTTAGGGTCAACTATCAGCCCCACCGAGCCTATCACATTGCCACTCAGTGGAAGTGCCACCCCAAAAACTGAGGATTTATTTAGAAATATCTGCGCCATGATTTGACGCGTCTGCTCAATAGATTCACGAGGCGGCCAACCAGCATTTATCCCCACATTAACCCCAGAGGAGTATTCAAACACATCCTAGGCACACTCTCAACAAGAGCACGCAAAAGCAACCAAAGGTGTGCAGAACCATCTATGGCAGTAGAGTGATTGTAAACTGATAATAGCGTTTACCAATCAATACAAAGAGAGTACGACTGTTTTCAACTGAAAACTGAGCAGCCATTTCGGGGTAGCGTTGCTTAAAAATAGGGTCAGAAGCCTCGATTTGGCGCACCTTTTTGTCACGATTATCGGCCCAGAGCTTACGCTCAAATTCAGCATCAACCCACTTGTAATAGGTCTGAAAACTAAGGGTCTGAAAAGAACTAGTAGCAACACCACCCTTAGTGGCTGGTGTCTGCCAACGAGGCATAAGCAAGACGGTAGAGATAAACATATCGTTGAAAATCTCGTTGATTCCACGCGGAACTGTGACCTTGTCGGTACGGCCGTTTTTATCGACCTCAAAAGAGCATTGCCAAACCGAACCATCAAGAAGGTCGGTAATCTCGGCCAAACGGAACATCTTCATGGGGATATTGAGATGTTCAATCACATACTTACCACCAGAGAGCTCCTTAGAGTAGCAAGCCTCAGTGCTCTGCGCCATAACCATAGAAGTGAAGGCGCAAAACAATACTGATATAAATAACCTCTTACGCATCGATACGTGCATATTTAGCATGACGTTCTATGAATTCGCGACGAGGCGGAACCTCATCACCCATAAGCATTGAAAAAATACGGTCAGCCTCGGCCGCACTATCGATTGTCACCTGGCGCAAGATACGGCTCTCAGGACTCATAGTGGTCTCCCACAACTGCTCAGAGTTCATCTCACCAAGACCTTTATAACGTTGGATATGGACACCCTTAGTGCCATAGTCGGCCACGGCAGCCAATCGTTCCTCCTCGTTCCAGCAATAGACCTCCTGCTTGCCTTTTTTGATTAGGTAAAGCGGAGGAGTGGCAATATAGAGGTGACCATTCATAATCAAATCATTCATATAGCGGAAGAAGAAGGTCATAATCAAAGTTGCAATGTGGCTCCCGTCCACATCGGCATCAGTCATAATTACGACCTTACCATAACGCAACTTACTAAGATTTAGAGCTTTGCTATCATCTTCGGTGCCGATGGTTACGCCAAGGGCCGTAAAAATATTCTTGATTTCTTCATTCTCAAAAATACGATACTGCATGGCCTTCTCCACATTTAAAATCTTACCTCGCAAAGGTAAGATGGCTTGAAAAGCACGGTCACGGCCCTGTTTAGCCGTACCCCCTGCTGAGTCCCCTTCCACCAAGAAGAGTTCGGTTTTGTCGCGCTCACGCGAAGAACAGTCACTCAACTTACCTGGCAGACCAGAGCCAGAAAGCACACTCTTACGCTGAACCAACTCACGAGCTTTACGAGCCGCATGACGAGCCGTGGCAGCTAGAATCACCTTTTGAACTATGATACGTGCATCGCGTGGATTTTCCTCAAGGTAGTGGGTCAAAGCCTGCGAGACGGCCTGGTCAACGGCCCCAATAACTTCGTTGTTACCCAATTTTGTCTTGGTCTGCCCCTCGAACTGAGGCTCTTGAACCTTGACCGAAATAATAGCTGTGAGCCCCTCGCGGAAGTCATCACCCGTAATCTCGAATTTCAGTTTACTCAACAAGCCACTATCATCAGCATATTTTTTTAGGGTACGGGTCAAACCACGACGGAAGCCCGTTAAGTGGGTACCACCCTCGATAGTGTTGATGTTGTTGACATAGGAGTGTATATTCTCGGTATAGGTAGTATTATACTGCATGGCAACCTCAACTGGCACACCATCACGCTCGCCCTCGATGGAGATGCACCCCTCGATAAGCGACTCTCGAGTGCCATCCAAAAATTTTACAAATTCTGGCAGCCCAACCGTGGAGTAGAAACAGTCGGTACGTGGCTGACCACTCTCTTCGTCTTTGTCGCGATAGTCGGTAAGATTGAGGCGAATGCCTTTGTTTAGGTAGGCCAATTCACGCAGACGAGAACTAAGAATATCGTAGTTAAAAGTACTGGTGAGTTTAAAAATATCGTTATCGGGTTTAAAGGTTATAGTCGTACCAGTCTGCTGAGTCTCGCCAATAACCTGAATCTGACTTACGGCAGCCCCGCGACAAAAACTCTGGGTGAATATCTTACCATTACGCTTGACCGTGGCCACTAAAGAGGAGCTAAGGGCGTTGACGCACGAAACACCAACCCCGTGCAGACCACCCGAGACTTTGTAAGAATCCTTGTCGAACTTACCCCCCGCATGTAGCACCGTAAGCACCACCTCAAGGGCCGATTTTTTCTCTTTTTCGTGGTAGTCTGTAGGAATGCCACGCCCATCATCGACCACCGTTACCGAGTTATCCTCATTGATAAAGACATCAATGTCACTACAATGGCCCGCTAAGGCCTCGTCAATAGAGTTGTCCACAACCTCGTAGACCAAGTGATGGAGACCTTTCTCGCCTATATCACCAATATACATGGCAGGGCGTTTACGCACCGCCTCTAAGCCCTCGAGTACCTGAATACTACTGGCTGAATATTCGTCTTGCTTTTCTTCGCTCATTTTAGTCTATTTTCGTCTATTTAAATATCAAGCAAAGGTAACATTTTTTTTGATACTTCACAACTTTATTAGCTTTATAATATTTAGTTTCAGCTATTCGTTTGGCATTCAAATAAACTGCTTTGACCTTTGCAAAACAGAGAAATTATATGTAACTTTGACAGTAAAGATAAAACAATATAAGATATGTTACTTCATTTCAGTATTGATTACCACACCCAGTGGAGTCAAAAATTAACCATGTGTGTGAGTAGCTTTGCCCTAGCTGAGCCGCACGATGTGGAGGGTGAGTGCACAGATGGACATACATGGCATTTTCAGTTCAACATAGAGGGCTCGCCCACCGATATGCACTACATCTACCAACTACGCACCCTGGACAATGTGGTGCTTGCTTACAGTTGGTGTGAGCCCAACCTACTACTCATAAAACAGGGGTGCTCAAGCTGCTCAATCTATGATTCGTGGCACGAACATAACCCAAACAAGGTATTTATGAGCTCGCCATTCAAAAACGTCTTTTTTGCACGCTCTCCAGAACAAGAGCCAAAAGTTACACCGCGACAGGGGTTGACAATCATAGTCTCGGCACCAACAGTACTTCCCAACCAAGAGTTGGTGCTAGTGGGTAGCAGCGAGGTTTTGGGCAAGTGGGATGTAAAGCGAGGGCTGAAGCTCTCGGGAAGATACTTCCCCTACTGGGTGCTTCAAACCGAGGGACAGAACCTATGTATGGGCGACAACTTTAAATTCGTGGTCACCAAAAACGGCCACCCCATGCAGTGGGAGCAGGGCGAAAATCGCATATGGCACCACCCATGTCCCCAAAAAGACGAGGGTGTTGTGGTGGGAGGGCTACAACTAAACGTACCCGCCTGTTCGTGGAGAGGGGCAGGGGTGGCAATACCCGTCTTTTCGCTACGAAGCGAGAATAGTTGCGGCATAGGTGAATTTGCAGACCTGATGCCCATGGCCGACTGGGTACACCGCACTGGGCAACGAGTGGTGCAGATTCTGCCCGTGAACGACACCACCAAAAACTTTACTTGGCACGACTCCTACCCATACAGTACAATATCAACCTTTGCCCTACACCCGCTCTACCTAAATTTAAAAAAGATGGGGAGCCTAAAAAACGAGAAGTTAGCCCTGGAAATCGAGAGTGAAGGAAGGCGGCTCAACTCGCTGGAGACCGTGGACTACGAAGGGGTGTCGAAGTTAAAATGGAGCTTTTTTCGAGAGATTTACGCCCAAGATGGGGTGCGAACCCTACGCAGCAGGGATTTTATGCGTTTTTATGAAGCATCAGCCGAGTGGCTATGCCCCTACGCTGTGTTCTGTTACTTGAGAGATAGAAACGGCACAGCGGACTTTAACCATTGGAAAAACTTCTCGAAATATAAAGCCAAGACAGTATCAGAGTTATGTAACCCTAAAGCAAAAGAGTGGAAAGAGGTGGCCCTACATCTATTCCTTCAATACCATCTGGACAAACAGCTACGTGAGGCCTCGACCTATGCGCGCGCGCTGGGGGTGGTGCTCAAAGGAGACATCCCAATTGGGGTGAGCCGCGACGGGGTGGATGCATGGAGCCATCCACAGCTCTTCAATATGGGCTCGCAGGCTGGAGCTCCACCCGATGACTTTGCCACCGAGGGGCAAAATTGGGGATTCCCGACCTACAACTGGCAAGCCATGGCCAAGGATGGCTACTCGTGGTGGCGTAGCCGTTTTGTCAAGATGGCCGACTATTTTGACATCTACCGCGTTGACCACATCTTGGGTTTCTTCCGCATCTGGGAAATACCTCTGGAGCAGACTTCTGGGGTATTGGGCCACTTTAGCCCTGCCAAGCCACTCAGTGCAGAGGAACTATCAGAGCGAGGACTGCCAATGAATGAAGAGCGTTATCTGCACCCTTTTATCCATCAAGATTTTTTGGCCAAATTCTTTGGGGACTTTACCCAACAAGCCATCGACCACTTTTTGGAACCCAATGGGTATGGTATGTATAAGGTAAAAGATAGACTCAATACGCAAGCCAAGGTACAGAGATATTTCCATGGCAAGAGTGATGAATATTCGGTGACCATGTGCCGCGGATTGATGGGGCTACTATGTGAAGTGCTCTTTGTAGTGGACCCAAAAGAGACAGGAGCCTTCCACCCACGCATTGCTGCACAACAGACCAAAAGTTACGAACGATTGGAAGAGTGGGAAAAGCAGCGATTCGACGAGATTTACAACGACTTTTTCTATCACCGCCATAACGACTTTTGGGCAGCGCAGGCCATAGAGAAGCTACCCGCACTAATCAACAGCACCTCGATGCTATGCTGTGCCGAGGATTTGGGCATGGTGCCAAATTGTGTACCACAAGTCATGAGCGACTTGCAAATTCTCACCCTTGAGATTCAACGTATGCCAAAGCGCTCATCTGAGCTCTTTTCGCGTACCGAGAATTTCCCATATATGAGTGTCTGTACCACCTCAAGCCACGACATTCCTCCGCTACGGGAGTGGTGGGAACAGAACACCACAACCACCCAGCAGTACTACAACCAGATTCTAGGGTGGTATAACCAAGCGCCAGCACGCGCCACGGCTGAGATTTGCGAGGCTATAGTTGGTAACCACCTATGTAGCCCATCAATCCTCTGTATTCTGCCCTTGCAGGACTATATGGCCATAGATGAAACCTTGCGTCCTGCCGACCCAACCACCGAACGTATAAACAACCCCGCTAATGCCAACCACTATTGGCGTTACCGTATGCCGCTGACCATAGAGCAACTCTTGGCCGCAGAGAATTTCAACACCCATGTGAGTGATATGGTAAGGGGGGCGGAAAGAGAGTAACTTAGAAGTCACCTTAATCAATAATGGGTAGCGTACGGCTACCCATTATTGATTGTAAAAAAGATTACAGTGCTCGAAAATAGACATGGCGCACATAGGAGTCATAATAACGACCCGAGGATTGGTATTGAGGAATGGCCGTCAAAGCCTTAGCAGGAAGAGGTTTAGAGGACCCACTGAACGTCACAAGACCTCTGCGGGTTTGATAAGTCACGGGATAGGGTTTCTCTAAATGGGTATTGGGGAGTCCGCCTGGTAGGTCACTAGTATAACGTCCTGCTCGTCGCTCGCGTAGCCACCAATCAGTATAATAGCTATCGGCACAATATTCCATCACAAAGCCTAGCTTCATTTGGGTGGAACGATTACCTTGCAGCATATATTTTGGGATACGAACCCCTGTAATGGCCGCAAAGAAATACCTATCCATAGCCGAGGGATGAGCTGGAGACCACTGCTCAAATTTGCGACCTATCACAGCCCTCCCATTGGGACCAATGATGAGTTCAAAGACCAAGGTATCAACACTATTGACTGGGGCATCGATTTGGTAAGTCCAACCAGTTAGGTGAGACAATATTTGCATCTGAGCCTCTTTGGCAATGATTTGCTGCTGTTCTTGACCAGCCGCTAAATCTTGCGCTAGGGATACTCCACTCACTGCGAGTAAAATAATCCAAGAAAGAATTTTTTTCATGATGTATTAAAGTTTAGGCGTAGCCACCACGACGATATCGAGTTGGTTGTCCATCAACATATAAGACCCGAAAATAGACCAACTTTCCCCGAGCAAAATAGTAACCATCCTTGGGGATGGGCAGATTCTGATTTAAAAATTTACTGGAGGTATACTCCTTAGAATTGTGGCCGCTTCTGTCCTGCCGTTTGCCGACAAGGGTCTCCATCTGCAAAACGAACTGGAGGTCAATGACAGCATAACCATTGGTAAGCATCTCCTTGGGGATACGCACCTTTCGGGCCGAGTAAAAAAACTCACGAAAAAACCCCGTTGGGACATTAAATATCAAAGAGTTGGGTTCTGTGCCCAACTTAGGCCTGCCATTAGGTTTGATTATGAGCCTAAAACCGATTGTGTCATACGTATTTCTATGACCAGAGTTGAGGTAAATTCCATACTTCTTATCAAATTTCAATCTACTCATTATCTGTTCGCGCGCTATCTGCTCGATAGTTTGCACTCCATTTTGACTGGGGGCTTTCTCAAAAGAAAACGCCATGGAAATTCCACCCACTGTGAGTAGAAGAATCCAGATAAGACTTTTTTTCATGCCTTCGTAGTATTGATTTATACTCTACGCAAAGGTAAAAAAAAAAACGGGAAGTACAAATTAAATAGTGAAAAACTTTCAACTTATTTTTTGAGTAGTTTATCTATTAACTTTGGACGATTATTTATTGATGGCATTCAGCTCATTACAAAAATCAAAAAGAATATAAAAACTGTCTGATGTCGTCAGCCGATAAGATTTTACTACATACTCACGTTAAATATAAATTTCTGAACCTGACGTTAGACTGCCTCATGGAGCAATACCCAACTAAAACAAATCAGCCGTAAGATTTTTCAATTGGATTCTTACGGCTGATGTCATATTTCTCATACAATACTCCTAAATTGTAAAAAAAAAACTGATTCTCAATATATTTCTATGTAAAACCTCAACCAATCCAAACATATATCAGGTGCAATGTAAATACGGATGACGCCATGAGATTATGCCTTGTGTTTGCAACTCAACTTTTGAGGGGTTAAAAATTAAATATCCCAATCCCATATACGCCATAATCCTGCTTTACTATATACATTTAGTTTTATGCGAGGATTTATTGCCTTTAATTCTTCTATAAACTCCTGTTCTTTTACAGGTGAAAGTAAAGCATATAAGTTGCCATAACGATATACAGCCAATCTTTTCAGTGAAGCCGCAGGAGAGGAAAGTGGATTGTAAGACCTTTTTAATGAGCTAATTTCAAGGATGTTGATACTCCCCATAGGAATAAACCACATTTTTATAAGAAGTTTATTCCCTGAAAATATGTAGTGAATTCCTGTAAAGACAAATAAAATAAATAACATCAATCCACCTATTATGCAAATTTCAACAATGCTAACCCTTTGAAACATAGGTAAAGAAATAGGAATAAATATTGCCAAAATGAAACCCAAGAGCAAAACACTTATCCTTGACCTAAAGACCCTCTTCTTTGTACTCATAATTAACAGTTTTATAACACTATAAATTTATAACTTATCTAAGAAGCTGTTTTAATTTCTTTCCAGCATTTTATTAAAACAGCTTCTAACTCATTTTTACAAATGTACAATTTTCTGATGATTTACCCCGTTGGCGGAATTAGTTTGGTGTGAATTTTCTACGAAAAAAAATATAGCGAAGTTGTGCAAATCACTGATTTGTAGAGCCTGAGTGGTGATAAATAAACATATTACACGCTAGGAAACACACAACATTGAAACAAATTTCGACACTATTCTCGACAAAATCAAACCAGTGACCAAAAATCTTCTCAATCTGGCCGATAATTTACCCCACCGAGGTGTCAAACCCAAATTCTCTGATTTGAAAGTTTTAGCACTCGCCTTAACAGCCGAAGAGCTCGCAATTGATAGCGAAAACCTGCTCTTTCATAAGCTAAAAACTTCGATGGATTTTCCGCTCGAATCTTATCAGAAATTTCGGCCTTCACCATACTTCAATTACTCAATCATACCAAAATCACCCACTCTCTCAGACAAAATACGCTCTAATTTAATTCCGCCAACGGGTAACTTATCGTATCACCATTTGGTTATAAAAACATTTTTATTAAATTTACGCTCAAGCAGGTTGGCAATCTCGGTGACAAGCTTTTCGCGCGGCTCCACTTGACCCACCAATTGGGCATGGGCTCGATTCACGGCCATGCCCAAGACGATGTGGATGGTGTGAGCCCTGAGCAACAATGTGGCAATGTCATAACCAACCCCCTGCCCACAGAGTCTATCTTGGTAACCCTGTAACATATCGCGAACAGCCGACAAAGTTAGCACCCCCTCGCTCACCCTATCCACCCCGCGGATAAACGAGCTGGGTGGTAACCCCGAACCATCAAAGGCTAGATTGACCACGACACTCTGCCCCAGCTCACGAGCCACCACAGCGGCAGTAGTACCACCAGCAACCACCTTAGTGGAGCTAAACTCACGCAGAAGTTGCCCCAGGCGGGCATCGTCAGAGCGGCGGGCTGGTGGCCCCGAAACCAACAACAACTCTCCATCCGTAGGGTCCCCAGAGACCACAAGCCCCCCTGCATGGGCAGAGCGGCTTGTGGCTAAAGTTCCATCGGCAGAGCCGAGTGTATGGCTATCGACCTTGAAGGACATTTTGAATTTCGGTAATGCGCAAGCGCAACTGCTCAACAGTGTCACACTCCATAAAATAACGCACCAGGGCCACATTACGCGCCCCCGCCTCCATCACAACATCCATATTTTCTGGAAAAATGCCCCCGATAGCTATCACAGGCACTACAGAAGCAGCAACCACCTGCCCAAGCAAACCCAACCCCACAACAGGGTCTGGAGTTACCTTGGTTGGGGTGGGATAGATGGGGCCACACCCTATGTAACTGGGGTTAAGAGCACAAGCCTCGATGGCCTGCTCCAAAGAGTGGGTTGAAAGGCCAATCTCCATATCACCCACAATGCCACGAGCTTGGGCAATGGGCAAATCACCCTGCCCCAAATGGAGGCAGTCGGCACCCGAAAGCAGAGCAATATCGGCACGGTCGTTGACCACAAAACGGGTAGAACTGCCCTTAGTGATTGAGGCTACGGTGAGGGCCATCTTAAGCAAAGCCCTATCCGAAAGCCCCTTTTCTCGTAGTTGCAGGTAGCTAACACCACACTCAACCATGACCTCGGCCACCCGAGTAAAGGGCAGCAGAGGCTGGGTGATGATGCCATATAGACCAAAATTACGCATCTATTTTATACTATCAATTTTTGCTATCATCAGTTCAGCTGCACGACGTCCAGAAAGCAACATCCCACCAAAAATAGGCCCCATACGTGGAGCACCACTCACTCCATTGGCTGCCATACCAGAGACAAAAAGGCCAGGATAGACCTCCTTGGTATTGATGACGGTCATAGGCTCAGCCTTCTCGATATCGAGCGACCGCTCGCCACTAACACCACCTGTTGGAGTGTTGAGTTTCACATTGTTTTTGGCGGCAACCAAACGAGCCACCATGCAGTCGTGACCCGTACCCTCGAGCACAGTCTTGGACATAATCATCAGAGGGTCTACGTGCATACCCTCGCGCATAACAGGAGCCCAATTGACTACCAACCCCACAACAGCATCACCCTTGAAAACCACATCCTCAACAGAATAGCAATTAAAAATGGTGACACCAGCCTTAGTAGCTGCATAAATGAGAGCCGAAGTGGCATGAACTGAATCCAAGATATATACCTGGCCATCGGCCTTGACGTAATGAACGCCCAACTCATCGAGAATAGGCAATGCATCGGCCTGAACCACAATGTCGTTAAACATCATAGCACCACCCCACATACCACCCCCAGGAGCGAGCTTACGCTCGAAAAGAGCAACTTTTTTACCAGCCTTGGCCAAGAAATAGGCCGCCACCAAACCCGAAGGACCACCACCAACAACGGCAGCGTCTATCTCGAGGTTATTTTTTAATTTGCCGAAATAGCTCTCGACAATAGAGCGCGAAACCACAGTTTCCATCTTTTATTTTGTGTTGTGCAAATCACGACACAGCGTTACAGTCCTGCAGGGAGTTTCTCTTTGGTAACGCGGTAGTGAATTGCGGTAAATCTTTTTCATGAAAAAAAGATTATTCCCTATCGGCAGCATTATCTGCATCAGGTGCAATGGGTATAATCTCAGCCTAGGACCCTTTGACTGGCCTTAAGCACCCCCCTTAAAAAACAAGACACGACAAAGGTACACTTTTTTAGGTAAAAATGTACACCTACCACTCGACTAAATTACAGAGTCGACCTCTTTGAA
>JAVVSB010000020.1:21172-32664 GCA_036654415.1 Mucinivorans sp.
AAATGTACACCTACCACTCGACTAAATTACAGAGTCGACCTCTTTGAAGAAATAGTGACGCTGATGGCCCTGCTCGTCCCTGAGGGTAAGCTCGCCAGAGCGAGGGTTGATGGCGTAGATTTCGGCTTTAAAAAGCTCTCCAGTTGCACCATCGCGATAAGTATAGAGCCCCTTAGCGCGCCATAGGCATTCGCAAAACTGACGATGGAGCTCATCCAACGACAGGAGGTAAACATCAGAGAAAGAGGTACAAAAATCGCGCAATACCCGTTCAGCAGTGGTATGCTGCCCCAACAGCTTAAGTGATGTGGGGTTGGGCACCCAAGATGGAAACTTTTGCTGGAGCACATTGATGCCTACACCAATGATAGTCTTGGTTAGCCGTGGCCCCTGAGAACAGTGTTCAATGAGTATACCACCCAATTTATTGTCGCCCACATACAAATCATTAGGCCATTTAATCAGACAATTAAGAGCTTTAGATGCGGCTAAGGCGGCCATCTCGGAGAGGGCAAACTGCCCATCAACGGCAATGTGAGTAGGCTCCAAAACCAACGAAAAAGTGAGACTCTCGCCTGGCACACTGCTCCAACGGTTACCTCGCTGCCCACGACCAGAACTCTGTTGCTGAGCCACTATCACATCACCATGGGTGTAGTGGCCCATCGAAGCCTCATCATTGGTTGAGGTTAGGGTGTCGAAATTTAGGATATTGTATTGCATATTATGGTCTGACCTATATTAACCTGGTGGACCCCTGCATCAATGGCGGCAAAGGCGTTTTCCAACTTGGGTAACATACCCTTATCAACCACTCCATCGGCCTTGAGTTGCTGCAAAATAGCAGGAGTAATATACTCAATCACAGAATCATCGTTGTTAACATCGCGCAGTACACCACGCTTTTCAAAAAGATAGATAAGCTCCGTGGAGAACACTCGACTTAGAGCTGTGGCCACGGTCTGAGCTACCGTGTCGGCATTGGTATTCAACAGGGCCCCATCGGCATAGGTAAGCGGCGCCACAATGGGCACCAAACCATTACCAAGCAAGACTTGGGCCGTGGCAAGATTAACCCCCACAGGGTCACCCACAAAACCATAATCCACTGGAACAGCAGAGCGTCTTAAGGCTGTAATAAGCCCCCCATCGGCACCTGTAAGCCCTATGGCATTGCAACCCAAAGCCTGCAAAGAGGAGACTATACCCTTGTTGATAGTGCCACCATAGACCATGGTCACCACCTCTAACATACGACCATCGGTCACCCGACGACCGTCAATCATCACCGCCTCGATACCCAGCCCTGCGGCAACCTTGGTGGCCACCTTGCCACCACCGTGAACCAAAATTTTAAGCCCCTGGATGGCAGCAAATTCGCGTAAAAAAACCTGGAGTTTATCGGGGTTGTCAATCACATTGCCGCCGATTTTTATAACCTTTAATTTTTGCATATCTTGTGTCCACTTATCACTGAATTGGAAAAACCTGCACGCTCCATTTCGTTGAGTCCCTTGATGGTTACCCCACCAGGTGTTGTGATTTTATCTATCTCGGTTTCGGGATTCTGCCCACGCTCAAGTAGAGCTGCCGCACCACGGAGCACACCAGCTAAGACACGTTGCCCCTGCTCGGGTTTCATACCCAACTCAACCCCTGCCACCTGTGCCGCACGAGCATAACGTAGAGCAAAGGCCAGACCACAAGAGCCCATAATCATGGCCGCATCGAGTTGATTCTGCTCAACATGGCTCACTGTACCAAGTCTTTCAAAGAGCTTTTCAACCTCACAATTTGGCTTGGCCATGGTCAGAAATGAGACCCCAGCCCCAAATTCAACAGCTGTATTGGGAATACAACGAATAATCTCAATATCGCCAAAGAACCGCTTTAACTCCGCCACACTCACACCTGCGGCAACAGAGAGTAGTGGTCCACTGAGTTTTGAACTATATTGTGCCGCCACAGACTCGACCAACCAAGGCTTAACAGCCAAAATCGTCAAAGCACCACGACGAGGAATTAATTCATACTCACCAAGCTCACTACAAGTTTGATACCCAAGAGCTTTAAAGCTAGAGAGCACCTGTTCGTTTTTGTCCACAATCAGAATGTCATCCTTGAGGGCCGCCAGGCCACGAGCTATGGCCCCACCCATGTTTCCAGCACCGATTATTATTATATTCATAAGTTATTTCTATTAATTTTAAGCAAAGGTACAAAGAAAATAATTATCTTTGCCCCCTACTTAACTGTAAAAGACAATGGCAGAACATAAAATTCTCGACAAACTGGAGGGAATCAAAGAAAAGTTTACGACACTAGGGCAGCAAATTACCGACCCCAATGTGATGAGCGATATGAAACGCTACATCCAACTGAGCCGCGAATATAAAGAGTTATCGGCGGTGGTTAAAGCTGCCGATAAATTCCGCACCGCTGTGGACAACCTACAAGAGGCCAAAACACTGTTTGCCAACGAAAAAGACGAAGAGATGCGCGAAATGGCGCGACAGGAGATAGAGACCCTGGAGCCTATGGTGGAGCAGATGGAGACTGATATAAAACTGATGCTTATCCCAGCTGACCCACAAGACAGTAAAAATGCCATTGTGGAGATTCGTGGCGGGGCAGGTGGCGACGAGGCCGCTATTTTTGCTGGCGATTTGATGCGTATGTACCTCAAATTTTTTGAACGTCGCGGCTGGAAAGCCGAAATTACAAGCACCAGCGAGGGGACCTCGGGGGGCTTTAAAGAGATTGTCATAAAAGTCTCGGGCGAAGCGGTGTATGGCGTATTAAAATACGAGAGTGGCGTGCACCGTGTGCAACGTGTGCCACAAACTGAAACTCAAGGGCGTATACACACCTCGGCAGCCTCGGTGGCGGTGCTTCCCGAAGCTGACGAGTTCGATGTGGAGCTAAATGTGAGCGACATCCGCAAGGATACATTCTGTTCGAGTGGCCCAGGCGGACAATCGGTTAACACCACCTATTCAGCTATCCGCTTGACCCACATACCATCAGGAATAGTAGTGCAGTGCCAAGACCAGAAATCGCAGCTGAAAAACTACGATAAAGCTCTTGAAGAGCTACGTACACGCCTATACAACCTTGAGTACCAAAAATATATGGATAATATTGCCAGTAAGCGCAAAACCATGGTCTCAACGGGCGACCGCTCAGCAAAAATACGCACTTACAACTACCCGCAAGGGCGTATGACAGACCACCGCATAGGCTACACAATGTATAATTTGGCAACATTTATGGATGGTGACATTCAGGAGGTTATCGACCGTCTGCAATTTGCCGAAAACGCCGAACGACTACAAGCTGCCACAGCAGTAGAATAGACAATTGCTCAACAATGAGCTCAGAGCGGCTGACTTTTCTAAAATGGAAAGTCAGCCGTTTTATTTTGCAAAGCAAAAATCATTCACTACATTTGTATTAACATCACTTTTTGAAAAACAGGAGCCATGAAAATAGGATTTGATGCTAAACGTCTTTTTTGCAACACCACAGGGCTGGGTAACTACTCGCGTACACTGGTGAAGGCTCTCGGGGAGCTATATCCTCAGGTGGAGTACATACTCTACTCGCCTAAAGCACCCAACAATTTACAGACACAGATGTTTTTAGAGAGTGATAGTTTTAAGATACGCACGGCACACTTTTGGTGCAAAAGTATGTGGCGCGCAAGGGGTGTCAAAAAGGATATGGCGCGCGATGGACTCACCATTTTTCACGGCCTAAGCCACGAGCTTCCCTTAGGGGCAAAACCCAAAGGAATGAAATATGTGGTGACTATGCACGACGTATGTTACAGAACATTTCCAGAGATGTTCCCCTGGATAGAACGGCAGATTTACAAGCAGAAATATGCCAATGCCATTGCCAAAGCCGACAAAATAGTGGCTATATCGGAGAGCACAAAAGAGGATTTAATTCGATTATTCGGAGTAGATAGTTCACGAGTAGAGGTTATCTACCAGCCCCTGAGCCAAACATATTACACCCAACAACCAATAGTTCATGCACGTGCGACCATCGCGCACTACGGCATAAAGGGTGACTATGTGCTCTATGTGGGGTCGATTAATGAGCGTAAAAATCTACTTGGAGTAGTGCGAGGATACGCCATGATTGACCCCGAGAAGCGACTCCCATTGGTGGTCATCGGCGCGGGACAGGGCAAATACCAAGAAAAAGTAATGGCCGAGGCTGAGAGTTCGGGGGTGGCTCAAGATATGGTTATTATCGACTCTTTATCGCTAACTTCTGCCTTACAAGCATTTTACCAGTGTGCCACAATGATGGTCTACCCATCGTTCTACGAAGGTTTTGGGCTGCCTGTGGCCGAGGCTCTGTTAAGCGGCACACCCGTTATCACATCAGCTATCAGTTCGCTGCCTGAAGCGGCAGGCCCAGGTGCTCTCTATGTGGAACCGAACGACCCCTCACAAATTAGTCAGGCCATAGTACAACTTATGAACAACAAAGCTCTACGTGATGAGCTTGCCAAACGAGGAATGAGCTATGTGCTTGAGAAATTTGCCCCCATAAAGTTAACCCAAAGTATGATGAACCTATACCAAAGCATATGAGATTTTCAATACTGATACCTTCGTGGAATAACCTGGAGTTTCTAAAGCTATGCGTGAGAAGTTTTCGTCTCAATTCGCGTTACCCTCACCAGATAATCATCCACGTCAACCAGGGGTCTGATGGTACGTTGGAGTGGGTCAAAAGCGAGGGGCTGGAATACACCTATTCCGAACAAAACATAGGGGTGTGCTGGGCCCTAAACGGAATGAGACCACTGGTCAAAACCGACTATATAGCCTTTGCCAACGACGATATGTATGCCCTGCCTGATTGGGATTTTTACCTTGAACAGGAGATTTTGCGACTGGGACACAAACTGTTCTTCTTGAGCTCCACACTAATACAACCACGCAAATTCTTTTGCTCAGCCATAATCGCCCCACAAGATTATGGGCAGGGTGTGGAGGACTTTCGCGAGGCAGATTTACTACGCGACTTTGCCACCTTCGCCCACCCAGATTGGTTCGGCAGTACCTGGCCCCTAAATGTGGTGCATCGCGACACCTGGGATATGGTGGGGGGATACTCGGTGGAGTATTCGCCAGGGATGTACTCAGACCCTGACTTCTCGGCCAAGCTATGGATGGCTGGGGTGCGCTATTTCAAAGGGATATCGCGCAGTCGCCTCTACCACTTCGAGGCACGTAGCACAGCACGAGTAACCAAAAACAACGGGAGCCGTCAATTTTTGTTTAAATGGGGTATCACCTCCAGCTCATTTATGCGTAACGTGTTGCGCCGTGGAGAACCATTTGATGAAACTAAATTATTAGATATAAATACATTACCTCTGAAAAAAGATATTCTTAGAAGTCGCCTAAAACGGATTTTGGAGAGTGTAAAAAAAACAGGCAACGCAAAAACCTTGTGGCAATAATTTTAAACGGTGGTACGCAATTTGCAGGTCACTTTTGGAGTTATTAAGTGTAAAACAGAGAGAGAGAAATGAATATCAAAATATTATGGGTAGACGACGAGATTGAACTACTCAAACCACATATTCTATTCCTTCAAGCCAAGGGATACACCATGTCAACAGCCAATAATGGCTACGATGCTTTGGATATGGTGGGCACCGATAAGTTCGATTTAATTATCTTGGACGAGATGATGCCAGGTATTACAGGACTCGAAACACTCCAAAAGTTAAAACAGATAAGCCCAACTACCCCAGTGGTGATGGTCACCAAATCGGAGCAGGAGAGTATTATGGATAGGGCTGTGGGCAGTAAGATTGCCGACTACCTAATTAAGCCTGTGAACCCCAACCAAGTGCTGTTGGCCATAAAAAAGAGCGTACACAAGCAGCAATTAGTCTCGGAACAGAGCACCGCTGACTACAGGGCCGAATTTTCGCAAATATCGCAGGATATATCCTCGGCTCGCACCTTTGAACAGTGGCAACAGATTTATAAACGCATTGTTGGATGGGATATTGAGCTTGGCGCATCGAGCGACCGTGGGGTATCCGAAATACTACAATACCAAAAAAATGAAGCCAATGCTGAGTACGCCAAATTCGTAAAAAACCACTACTTGGACTGGTTTGACGACAAGAATAAAGAGCGGCCAGTGCTTTCGCATACACTCTTCAAAAATAAAGTTTTTCCAGTGGTTGACCAATCCCAAAAGACCACCTTCCTACTTATTGATAATTTCCGCTACGACCAGTGGCTAATGGTAAGGGACTTCTTTACGGAGAATTTCGACATCGAAGATGAAGATTTCTACTGTTCCATTCTGCCCACTGCCACACAGTATGCACGCAACTCTATTTTTGCGGGGCTCACTCCACTAGCCATTGACAAACTTATGCCAAAGCTATGGCTGAACGACTCAGAAGAGGGGGGCAAAAACAAATACGAAGAGGATTTCCTGAGGCGTCTGCTACAGACTACAGGTAAAAACTACAAGCTCTACTTTGAAAAGTTGATTCGCCCCGAGGCTGGCAAACGACTACTGGAAAATCTAGACAAGGTGACCTCGGCCGACTTTTCGGTAATTGTCTACAATTTTTTGGATATACTCTCGCACGCCCGTACCGATACCGAAATAATACGCGAATTGGCCGATGACGAAGCTGCATTTCGCTCGCTAACCCGCTCATGGTTTGAGCACTCAGACCTGCTAGAGATTATACGCCGCTTGGGACAAAAGGGCCATACGATTATCATTTCGTCGGACCACGGTACCCAACGCGTAGAAAACCCAATCAAGATAATAGGAGACAAAGAGACCTCGGCCAATCTCCGTTACAAGAGCGGTCGCAACCTTGATTACAACCCTAAAGATGTTTTTGCCATCACAAAACCAGAACTAGCACACCTGCCCAAGAGTAACCTAACATCGAGCTATATTTTTGCACTGGGACGCGATTTTTTGGTCTACCCCAACAATTACAACCATTTTGTGCGCTACTATCGCGGAACTTTCCAACACGGTGGCATATCAATGGAGGAGATGATAGTACCCTTTATTACACTTAAACCACGATAAATGAAAGAGACATACTCCCTTGGAGAGTTGCCCGAGGTGGGGCAACTTATTTTAGACGAAGCCCGCTCGCGCGGCACCAATATCATAGCACTCTATGGTCCCATGGGTTCAGGTAAGACCACCCTGACGGGGGCAATTTGTGAACTGCTGGAGGTTCAACAAACACCAAGCAGTCCTACTTTTGCAATAATTAATACGTATACCACCACAGATGGAGACAACGTAAACCACTTCGATTTTTATAGGATAAAAAACATAGAAGAGGCCTATGATTTTGGATATCAGGAATATTTCTACTCCGATGAGTTGTGTATTGTAGAGTGGCCCGAACTGGTAGAGGGGTTGCTTCCAGCCGAAAGAACACTTATTGTAAAGATAGAGGTCACCTCGCCCTCGACACGCAAATTTACAATCATATAAGAAAATATGTTTAAAATATTACTATCCATCATTTTACTTTTTCTGTCGTTACATAGTTTCGCCCTGCCACCCATTGACCGAGGTATGAAGATAATTGATTTAAAATCAGCCAAAGCACAAGTGGAATTTCTCTCTAGCGATGTACTACGTGGACGACTCACAGGCAGCAGCGAAAACCTAATAGCGGGGCTCTATTTAGAGTCATTGCTCAAGGAGATGGGATACAAAACTATGGTTCAAGAGTTTGAGGCTAGAGGAAGTCATATGCAAAATATTTTAGCTCTCCTACCAGGCAAAGACACCACACAGGTGGCCGTAATTGGGTCGCACTACGACCACTTGGGGGTAGATTCGCTGGGCGATGTATACAACGGAGCCGACGACAACGCCTCGGGCGTGGCAGCTATAATACAGATAGCCAAAGCTTTTAAGACCTCTGGGGTGGTACCTCAGCAGAGCCTTGTATTCGCACTGTGGGATGGCGAGGAGAACGGATTGAATGGTTCAAGGTACTTTGTCAAGAATTTTGAAAAGAGAACCAAGATAAAGTCATATCTAAATTTCGATATGATAGGGCGCAACACAGATGAGAGCCGTCCTCAACTATTTCGCTATTTTTACACCAAGGAGCAGAAACAATATGCCACATGGCTCAATGAGGCTATCAAAAAATACAATCTGAAATTAGAGCCTGATTTTAGATTTCTACCCGATGG
This sequence comes from Mucinivorans sp., assembly GCA_036654415.1. Lineage (GTDB taxonomy): Bacteria > Bacteroidota > Bacteroidia > Bacteroidales > Rikenellaceae > Mucinivorans. The sequence goes on from JAVVSB010000020.1 coordinate 29,416, forward strand.
TGGTAGTGACAACGCTAGTTTTTCGCGCGCTGGGGTGCCAACTGTGTGGTACCACACCGATGGACATGCTGATTTTCACCAACCAAGCGACACATCAGATAAGATAAACTGGGACAAGATGATGGATATAATCCGCTCAGCCTATTACCTCTTTTGGCAGATGGCCAATTAAAAAATTCGCTTAAGACCAAGAAGCTGTTATAAGTCAAATAGCTCATAATAATTATACAACTTCTAACCCGCACTTGAACGGTCGCGGGTTATTTTTTGCACCGAAGAGAGATAAATCCAAAAAAATTCGTAATTTTGCTCAATATTATGGAGCAACGTAAAATAGAGATTAAAAACCGTCGTGCCACTTTCGATTACGAAATACTCGAAACGTGGGTCTCTGGTATTGTGCTCACGGGCACCGAAATCAAATCGTTGCGCACAGGTAAGGCCTCATTGGTGGATTGCTACTGCTACTTCGACAACTCTGAACTATACGTTAGGGGAATGAATATAGCTGAATATCATTGGGGTACATACAACAACCATCAACCTAAACGTGACCGTAAGTTGCTACTTAACCGCAAGGAGCTGCGCAAAATAGAACGCGTAGCCCAAGACAAGGGGATAACTATTGTGGGGCTCAAAATGTTCGTAAACGAAAAGGGGCTGGCCAAACTACTGATAGGTCTGGGACGCGGCCGGAAAATTTATGACAAAAGGGAACACCTGAAAGAGAAAGATTCGCTGCGCGAAATGGATAGAGCCATGAAACGATAGTCTACAAAAACAAATTAGTCAAAAAAAGATGTTCAAGAAACTGTTTAATGAAGATTGGCTGGCTACCATAGCAGGCCTACTTATAATGTTGCTGGCCATAATACTCACCTCATTAGCTGGCTCGGAGCTTATAACTGGCCACAGTTCTGTGCCGTCGATGGTGATTATGCCCAAAAACTTGGACACCAACGGTGACTGGAGTAATTTATTGCTTTTTTTCGGAGGGCTCTTCCTGATAACATTCGTGGCACTGTCACTACAAAAAAAATCGGTAAATAATCTATTTTGGTCACTATTGACCGTCGTTGCACTCTCTTTTGCAGCTAATTACATTGCCTCGATGGGAACGGTAAAAGAGTTAACAGGGCTGGAAGGGGTGTTCTTTGCCGTGGCCATCGGACTACTTGTTAGTAACACCGTGGGGACTCCCAAGTGGCTTAAGGGGGCTCTGCATAGCGAATTCTACGTCAAGATAGGGCTTGTACTGCTAGGTACAACCATCATCTTTAGCGAGATAATGACAGCTGGATTGCTTGGTATGATGCAGGCTTTGATAGTGATTCTGAGCGTGTGGGGCTTTGCCTACTGGATGGCGCGCAAGTTCAACGTTGACCGCGAGATGAGCACCATGTTGGCCTCGGCAGTGTCAATCTGTGGGGTTTCGGCAGCCATAGCCACAGCTGGAGCCATAAAAGGTGACAGTAAAAAACTCTCCTACGTAATCTCACTGGTGCTGGTATGCGCCATACCAATGATGTATATTATGCCCTATGTGGTAGGATGGTTAGGGCTTTCGGCAGAAGTTGGCGGAGCTTGGCTAGGGGGTACTATCGACACCACGGGAGCCGTTGTGGCGGCAGGGTCGGCTTTGGGCGAGGTAGGAGAAAAATATAGTGTTATAGTCAAAAGTTCGCAAAACGTGCTTTTGGGATTTGCGGCCCTATTTATATCAATATACTGGACATACAAGGGTAAAGGACACCGTGACAAGGCTAGCGTGGGGCTACTGTGGGAGCGATTCCCTAAATTCGTATTGGGTTTTATTGTGGCTTCGTTAATTTTTAGCTTTGTTTTAGAAGCTCCTATGGCTAAGGAAGTTATAAAATCAACCAAAAATTTGCAAAACGCACTCTTCTCGGTGGCCTTTGTATGCATAGGGCTAGAAACACGTTTTAAAGATATTTTTGACGACAAATTCAGCCGCCCTATGTATGCCTTTCTCATAGCCCAACTATTCAATATTATTTTGACCCTCATTGTGGCTTCCGTCCTATTTGGACACATCCTTTTCTAACAAACCCAACTATGTATAAGCATATTATTCGTCCTCTACTTTTCAAGGTCAACCCCGAAACCATACATCACCTCACCATTAGAGGAATGCAGTTGGTTGGTTATGTGCCTTTGGCTAAGAGCTTTATTAGACTCTGTTTCAGGGTCAAAGACAAGGCCTTGGAGCGAGAGGTATTTGGCATAAAGTTCCCCAACCCTGTTGGACTAGCCGCTGGATTAGACAAAAACGCCGAAGCATACGAGGTGTTGGGAGCCATGGGCTTTGGTTTTGTGGAGATAGGCACCGTAACCCCACGCGCCCAAGATGGTAACGACAAACCGCGACTGTTTCGCCTGCCAAAAGATATGGCATTGATTAATCGCATGGGTTTCAATAATATGGGTGTAGAAAATGCTATCCACAATCTGCGCCACCGCAACCATAAACTTATTGTGGGAGGCAATATAGGCAAGAACACGACCACAGCCAACGAGGATGCAGCCGCCGATTACCTGCGCCTTTTTCGCGCTATGTATGACTATGTAGACTATTTTACAGTTAACATATCGTGCCCCAACGTAGTAAACTTAAGGCAGCTGCAGAACAAAGACAACATAGTTGAGATACTAGAACTGCTACGCGATTTCCGTAAAGGTCAATCAGACTACCGCCCAATAGTACTTAAAATTTCGCCCGATTTGGCATCTGAACAGATTGATGTGATGATTGATGTGGTACGTCAATGTCGCATTGACGGTATTATGGTGGCCAACACCACCACCTCGCGAGAGGGACTAACAACCGAAAGAAGTCAGGTGAAAAAAATTGGCAACGGAGGGCTTAGCGGTGCACCACTCACCATACGTACACGCGAAATGGTGCGCTATGTCCACCAGAAAACTCAAGGTAAAATTCCAATTATCGGCGTGGGAGGAATAATGAGCGCACAAGATGCCACAGCAATGATAGAGGCTGGCGCTTCGTTGGTGCAAATCTACTCTGGCTTTATCTACAACGGCCCAACCATGCCACGCGATATATGCCGCGAAATTCTAAAAAAACAGTAACCCTATTGTAGCCATTACTGTAATTCAAAGCCTTGGAATAGTCACTAAAAAGAAAACTCAGAAACCGCTGGGTAATTCACGCTTTTTGGCTTAATGGTCAAAACGGTGCGTGAAACCGCCATAACCGTTTGATTTTAT
>JAVVSB010000021.1:0-31663 GCA_036654415.1 Mucinivorans sp.
TCCACTAAAAATCCGAGAAAGTTCTTTGAAATGATTGAAATTTAATTTGTTACGAAGGTTTTTTGAGTCAACGGATTTGAAATTAACTTTGCGGTCATAATCAGACCGTTATGAATAAAGACAAATACGTTTTCGCCCAATTAGTCGAGTTCCTAAACCGAAATAGTTTTAATTATCTTACCCGTAAATATCAGGAGGACAGATACATTAAGTCATTCACTTGTTGGTATCAACTAGTGACAAAGAAATAAAACTTTATCAATCTTTGATTACTAATTCACACTCTTTTATATTATTTCACTCTCCTTTTCTACTCACAAACTTGTTAAATAGACACACCACTAGCCTCTTTTGACATAGAAAAACCCCAGCTAAAGCTCCATAATATAATTTAGTAAACAAATTTTGAGAGTTTCTAGGGTTTTCTGATTATTTTTGATAAACTTGTAATAACATATAAATCCACTCTATTCCCATGCCAATGAAATCACTATTTTCTCTGTTTGTTTGTTTTGTGACCTCGGCGATAGGTGTTTTTGCTCAGAGCCTTGAGATTCACCATATCAGCGTTGGGGCAGGCGATGCCTCGCTGATTGTACAGCGCAACGTTGACTCCCTCCGTCGGCGCGTCGATGCCAAAGCTGGCGTGGGCGTTATTGTCGATATGGATCTGCTCAGATATGCGTTGGATAGTTGTATAAATCTGGGAGGCACAATCTCCAAAGTAATTATGGTCGATATGGGGACGGCAAACGCACGCACGAGCATTCCAACTTACATAAAGGAGGTAGGTGTCACGAAGCTCGACTACATTACCGTGTCCCACTACCACGAAGACCACATCGGCTGTGCGGCCAACATAATAAAGCCAGGCACCACAATATACGACCGTGGCACGGCATACCACCCCACCGGAGCTATCTACAACACATATCACAAAAAAGCACCCAACTCAACTACCGCTACCATAGGCACCGCGATAACGTTGACGCCAGTTTCCACAGGTATTACGGAAAACATCGTGATGACCTGCGTGGCTGCCAACAAGAATGTGCAAGGGCTGGCGAAGGCAATAACCGAAGGCACAAGCGAGAATGATTATGGTCTGGCTTGGTTGCTTACTTACGGAAAATTTCGCTATTTCACGGGGGGCGATATGGGCGGGGTAGATCACGCCCCATACGTGGATGTGGAATCGTCTGTGGCTAAGGCAGTGGGGCACGTTTGCGCTATGAAGATCAACCACCACGGCAGCCAACACAGCTCTAACCCGGCATTTCTCGACAGTTTGCGCCCAAAATCGTGTGTTATCAGTTGCGGCACAAGGTACAGCCACCCTACTATGCAAGCTCTCGCAAATATAATGAGGGTCAATAGCGTGATTAATAAGACCCACCCAGGTTATGACTATATATATGTCATTCGGGACACGAATGTAGCCACACAAAGCGCATTTGTGACCCTCAAACATACGAACCATATAATGATGGGAGGTACAAAGCAACCTATCACTATTATACCCACAACGATATGCCACTAACTATCACACAAACGGATAATATCATCGAAGTCGGTGGCTTTGTCACGAATGAAGGGGATACCGAGGCCGTGGATAAGATTTTGCTGTGCGAACCTGCGATAACAACTGGCGCACGGTGGGTGGTGACCGGTACCGAAACATATCCCAGTGCGCCAATGTCGGAGGAAAATACCAATTTTGGTTTCGACTTACAATTTTTCTATGATCCTGATTTTATGTGCGACGAGTATCGCAACATTTTGAACAATGGTGAGAGATTTACAGCGCAGACCTACTTAGGGTTGGTTCAGGTTGTTTGTTACTATATAAATAACGAGCCGCCATTACTTGTAAGGCCCGATTATGATTCGATAATCTACGACGACAATTTGGAGAATCAAGAACTGCCTGACAACCTGGATTTTCCTGACGGTTGTTACATAAACACTGTTTCGCTGATAGACGACAAGAGCAACACGACCCCTTATTATGCTTGCAACGAGCTACGCCACAATCCCCGTGTGAATATGATGCAACTTACGCAATACCCCCAAACGTATGGCGGTTTGGTGATGGGAGACGTTGCGGCTCGTGGGGCGGATATTTATTGCTGTGCCACGATTACGCAAAGCCTAACCTTACATCCCAAATTTCGCACACAGGACCAAGAGGGACTACGAGGGCTTGCCTTGGCTGATATGGTTAGAACGTGCCATGAGCCCCCCTCAGAGGTGTTTAAGCTGCCAGGGCAGTGTTTGATTTCTGATTTTATATATGAGTTGGCTCCAAAACCAACTGGTGGCGAGGCGTATAAATCAGACGATACGATATATAGGCAGAGAAGAATGATGGTCGAACACGAAGATCCGCCAAGGATAAATATATGGCAGTGTATGATATTCGCAAATGTATTTCTGTCTGGCAAGATGATTGTTTCGTGGGAATTAGTGGAGAGCATCGAGAATATAAAGCTTGTAACCGCTATCCAGCGGCCCGCCAGCGAAGAAGAAAATGCGTGGAAAGTGAGTATGCTGGCGGTTATTTCTGCGGATTCTCTAGATAAATTTGTGGTGTTGGAACCACCCAACAACGACCCCACCAATACCGAGACACAGGATTATCTGATATGGACGGAAGATTCCCAGTGCTGGTTTTCGGCGGTTGGTGATGTCGAGGCACATATCCAGCGGCAATACGTTGAAATGCTGGTGGCATACTCCTGCGCCCCGAATATGACGCCAAACAAGTTGCCGACGGAATACAAATACAAAATATACACCTACCCAGTGGCTGTATGCCCCGAAACCGGAGAGTATCACATACTGCACGACGGAATCTACATCGAAGCATATAAGCTTCACGACACAACAGCAGGAACGCTGACTAACGTACAAATCAACTGCGAACTAGCAACGGCCGACGTTTATGAACTGAATAATCAATATATCAGAATTTTTATGGAGCGCAATAAAGAGTAGTTAAAAAATAGTACAATGGTCGAAAAACCCCTTGCAACTCTTATCGAGCTTGAGAACTCACTTGCCAAACTACTTGACGAGAAGGACGCATTTGCACTCGGAACTACTATTGCCATATCTGCCTTAGGATATGGTTGTGCTGAGTTTGTGGCGCACGAACTGCTGTTGCGACGTAGCATCGAGGCTCTGCCACGCCTTACGCTCGAAGGTAAAATCGGAGAGCAAAAAGCAACGCTTACAGTACCCCGACTGACAGAAATGATGTGGCGGCTGGAGCTGGAGAAGCGTAACGGTGCTACGTTTTCTGAAATTTTGGCGCAAGCAGGGATTACGGAACATTCGCAATATTTTCCAGCCTCAATTCTGAGCTTTGTGGCGTTAGATATTCAGAATCAGCGTGTGGAGTTCAACCGTAACGGTACCAAAACATGTATCCATATAGCGTTCAAACCCAGTGGTAATGCGCATTGGGTGGTGATTCCAAATATGATTTCGATGAGCGATCCGACTTTTCGACTTAGTGTCACGCACGGCACCAACAGTCAAAATAAGCGTTCTACGATGATAAAGATGAGCGTTGGTGGGCGCATCACGGTGGGCGAAATTCTGGCGGAGGTTGAGGTCACTATGGGTGTGCAGCGTCCGTGGTTACTGACTTTCAAGAGTGACACGCTGACCATCGGAGAGTTGGCGAATATGGTTTTCGGTGGACGGAAAAGTGATATTACTGACAAAATGCCGAGTGGTTTACTTCCAGTGGATACCGACTTGGCGTTAAAATCTGCGGACCTTACTATCGACTCTCAAACGCCTGCGGTGACAAACGTAGGCTTCGCAATTGCGCAGGTGGGGCGCTGGGAGGTACTGCCGAGCGTTACGATTTACGACTGGGAACTACTAATGGTCGTAACTATCGGAACCTCAAATAGCTACTGTGGCACGTTGCGAGGGTGGTTGGACCTGGGTGATAATGTAAAATTGGAGGCGTATATACCCCTTCCGATGTCGAGTGGTGCGTGCGTTGTGGGGCTACGAAAGGGTACGGTGACTCACTTTTCGGGACTTGGAGCGATGGTTCAGGCGGTCACGGGCGACGCTATTACGGCACTTCCCACGGGGCTTGCCACTTTTGGGGCGTGCGATATTACGAAGCTTACTTTCAGCATCGACATCAAACAGCGCAAGGTCACAGTGATTAATTTTGCGATGCACTCCACGGCGAAATGGGTTGTGGCGACGGACTATTTGGAATTTGCGAATGTGACAACCAATTTACATATCACAAATAGTGCAGGGCTAGTGACTACGGGCTCTGTGGGGGCTACTATTGAGATTCTGGGACAGCCTATTAGAGTTGTCGCTTTGCGGGGACTGGCAACAATGCCGTGGCGCTTTGTGCTAGATTTACCGTGCCCACTCCATATCCCTGGAATTGGAGATTTAGCTTCGTGGGCACTACCCGAACAGTTTGTTGCAAAACTGCCGAGCACAGTAATGCCGTTTGCAAGCGGACTGGACCTTACGGCAATGCAAGTGAGTATGAATGCTTCCACGGGGAAGCTCGAAAAACTGACTTTCGATATCCAAAACAGTGCGCCGTGGGTCATCATAGAGCGATATTTGATACTGCAAAAAGTGCATGTAGCTGGTGAGGTAACAGATTTCACAACGGTCAAAAAGCTCAACCTTTTAATTGTTGCTCGTCTGGCGGTGGGCGAGGCGGTAATACTTTTTAGCACCACGCATCGCCCTGATAAACCGTGGATTTTGGAAGCGACACTGGAAAACACCATCGCTTTTGACTTTTCAAAGCTGCTGGCAAAGATGAATCTCATCGACCAGTTCGCTACCCCCGCAGGCCTTGCTCTGCCTTCGTTGACGATAAATTCCATATCAGGGGAGGCGATTCCTGCCGAAAAGCGTTTTAAATTCGCAGGTGACATATCGCTGACCTCCAATATTACGATTTTGGGGTTGGAATTTAGGATGGTAAATTTGGTAGCAAAAATAGATATCGAGGGGGATGAGAAAAAGCGTGTTGAACTGGCGGCGCAACTCGTTTTCGACACTTGGAAGATTCAGGGAGCTGTGGCGTTTGGCACTGTCGATACGCCAACTGTTTTTCGTGGTTCGTTGCTCTCGGATATGACTCTTTTGAGCATCACCAACACCTTGTCACCCAATACATTAACCACACTAGTGCCGACCGATATAAAACCTACGACCTACCACAGTGGCGCCATCGCACGGTTTGACAAAACGGCAAACAATATAGCGTTCGTGAGTAAGATAGACGGGATTGGAGCTGCATTTTTTTACGCCACCACTTTGCCTACAGCACCCGTATATCTGGGGTATATTGCTAGCTTTGCGCTGGAAAGTAATTTCCGTTTCACTAATCTTTTTGCTGGTTTGAGTTCGGTTGACGAGGTGATAAAGGTTGAGCGCGCTTCGATTTTGATAAGCTCCTACGTGGCTCAGAAGGCTGAGATAAGCGTTGTGCTCGACGATTTGATAGCATGGGACGGTAACCCTCTGGGGCTCGTGAGTCCGCTCAATGACGCCGCATTGGTACCGACTGCCCGTATCGCACGTGGCACCTGTATATATGCTCGAATGAGTTTCGGCGGCTGGATAGCAACCCTTTTGGGGCAAATCACAGACGTCGAGCAGAAGTCCACCCTATCGCTGTACGCCAGCATTCCACACGAATCTGGCAAGACGGAGTTCATCGCCACGCTCCCTGCGATATCCATAGCTAGTGGCATGGTTGCAATGTCGGCAGGGACGACGCTCCAATATACCTACTCTACAACAGAGCAAAAATTCGCAATCAACGGCATAATATCACTCACGGTCTTTGGGAAAAAATACACTTTTGACAGCCATTTGATGGTGGACAATGTGGTCGCAATTTTCTCGGCACAACTCAAAAACGTAGATACTATAAAGGTTTTTCCCGATATTCTGCCCTCGTTTTTCGAGTTAAAAGAATTTTCTTTGGGCGGAGGCTATCATTTTGCCACGGCGACGACGGCGAAACACCTGGAGTTGATACTTGCAGGTCGTGTGCGGCTTGGGGGTATGGATATCTCGGCAGCACTGCACACGGTTGGTGGTAACCCCATTTTTGCCTATGCGAAATTAGAACAAAGTTTGACGTTTAGTTCGATTATAAATGACATTGTGGGCACTGGTTTAGCTTGGCCCGACTCAATTTTTGACCTCACGTTACGTGCCGACACCACTGCTCGCCGCACGATGATTTACTATTACAATCCGCCCGAAGGTTTTAATTCAGCTCAACTAACGGTGCCACAATGTGTTACCCTAGTTGAAGGCTATAACATTGAGGCAGCCATCGACCTTACTTTCGTTGCCACGGTGAGCTTCAGCATGCTGGTCAACGTTCAGAAAAATAGCGGAGTGATGGCCTCGGTACGGCTCGAAAATCCGATAAATCTATTTATTGTGGAGCTGGCGTCGACATCGGATGCGGGGGGCAAAAAGTACCTGCATGGTCCAGAATTTTACCTCAATTCGGTCAACAAGATTCTGACCTTTGGTATGCGCACAGGCTTGAATTTCTTGGGATATGGCTTCGGAACGGCCGATATCTCGGTGGGCAAAACCAAGGCGACGGACGGCAAACAGGAGATGCTTCTGACGGCCAAAACCGAGACTAAGGATGTTCCATTTTTTGGCTCTCTGGCTCTCAATTTTAGCTACACGCCTAGTCGTGGATTGCGGTTGGACGGTTTACCGGCGGTGGTGAATTTTGCGGAAAAGGTAATCGATTTCGCCAAAACGCTAAAAGCTATCATCGAGGCGGCGAAATGTTCAGGGGACGACGTGTGCGGAAAGTTGGTGGATGGAATTTTTGACAAGATTTTATATGTCGATAATTTCAAATTAGAGCCTGGTTTCGACTGCTCGGTAAATGAGACCAAGGTTTACTTGACCCTCAACGGGCACTACATTGTTCACTCGATGGATTTCGAGATTTGTGATTTGAAATTCAACAATATTGTGCGCATTGGGCTTGGTACGAACAGCAGTTTTGACGACATAGGAGGACTAGTTAAAGAGGCATTGGGGGATATTGCAGAATCGCTTGTGAGAGCTATTCTGGACAATGCCGAGGCGTGCGCTAAGATGCTGGTGCTGAATCTCGGCAAGGAGGCAGCGAGAGCTGCCGCTTATCTGCTTTGCATGGGGTTAATCAAGGAAATTACCTCTAAAGCGGTCGCTGCGGGTGCTGCTGCGGCTGCCGTAGGTGGTGGTGCTGCTGGTGTTGCTACACTCATCTCAGTCATCAGAGGCGGAGGTGGAGAAGGTGGTGGAGGTGAAACGCCGAAAGAGCCAGCCACACCAGTGATTAATGGTAAATTGGAACTAGCTGATAACAAGCTAGTTATCAAATGGCACGGAGCGCGATACGCCGCAAAATATGACGTGCAATTTCTGACCCCATCATCGGTTGTGATAGCTCAATTTAGCGATTTGGAGCTTGGCACTTTACAGGCCTCTACAGTACCTCCTAACCCAATGGGAGAGGGAATTTACAAGGCACAGGTGTGCAGCGTACGTGGGGATAAAAAGTCCGTTTGGGCTTCCTCAACGCTCGAAAAACTTGCAACGCCAAGCGTTACAATCTCTCTCGACAATGCGTCGGGATTGATTTCGTGTGTTAGCTCTCCAGAGGCGACGGGTGCAACATATCATTTCAAGCTAAAAAACGAGGCTGGGACTGAACTATTCACCAGCGATGTAACGACCCCAACCCTCGTCGTTAATCTATCGGAGTTGCGTGGTGATATCAAGAATGTGCACGTGTATCTCCACATTTCCAAACCAGGTGGCGTTTCTAGCGATATTGTACGTTCCGAGAGTGCGATAAATCCACCTCCACCACCACCCCCTCCCGTACCTCACGACAAGCCGGTCACCATTGGTGTTCCTATGCGCAAGGGTGCGTACTTAGTGATACCGTGGAGCACAAAAAATCTAGCGATAAATCAACGAATAGAGCTCGAAATCGTCACCAACGGAGTAGCTCTTGTACTTCAACCAGCGATACAGTATTCCTACGGGAAGGCTCGCATTGCCTTGTGCGACTTGGTCTCTGGGCGACCGTACCAGTTCCGAGCACACACCGTATACGCCCGTCACAGCGAGTTGCTGTTTTACTCCCCTGAGCAGTTGGACGATGAGTTATGGACAATCAGCGATACCACCAATAACAACTGGCTCAAGCAGCGTTGTCCATCGGTGCGCTTAGCCGACGGCCTAGTGTGGCGTAAGTGGTCCCAGATTATAGACATCGCATCGCAGGGTTATGGGGCTGACCAACTGACTCCGCCGCCAACGTTCGACACGTCAGTTAGGATTTTGAATTTGCACGAGACATTTTTTCTGCACTTGGAACTGTGGAATGCAAGCTACAGCGTGCTATCTAAGACGACATGTATGTCAGCCGCAGCGGGTCTATTGTCAACCTCTCTGGTCAACTGTCCGACCTCTCCACGGTACGTCTATATTGAGTTGGCGGCCGTTATGGACGCCTCGTTCGCAGAGGCCTCGGCAGTGATAAAACTGAGCGACAGTGCCACTGTAAATGAGAACAGCGAGTGGTCGGACCTCTCGCAAATAATAACAATTTAAAAAAAACATTATGGCAACAAAGACAATTTATCTGACAACACCTCAGAAGAACGACTTTTTATTTTGGACCGTCGCCACGCAGTGTTTCAATCTTGGCACCGTGATAATTCGGGACGACGCAACTCTTTACGCCACCATTCGCAAGACTTCAACCTCGACCTCGTTACAGGTTTTGGAGCAATCGACCAAGCAGTATACAGGGACAAAGGGGTTACGTGTGGAGATTGACATTCCAGCGTCGGACCACATAAAAGTGGCGTCTGAGGCTGTCCAGCCGATTGAAGCGGGGGGCAAAACGGTGGGATGCTGTTACAATTTCTGTATAGAGGACTACATCGACGAGGACTACAATGATTTTTACATCAACATTGTGTCGTGGAACAAAAAATGGTAGGTGAGAGTACTCTGAACCTGTTTAAAAACATTGCAGTTAAAAGGTTCTATGTCTGTTAGTTGCGTGCAATTTAATGAGCGTTATACAAAGATAGGAGCTCTACTTTACAGACTGCACTTTTCACGACACTGTTTAACCGTATAATATTTATTATTAACGTGAGTTCGTGGAGTGAACCTCGCGCAATCGACGCCGAACCGTACTCACGGATACGGAATGCTTCTCAGATAGTTGTTTGAGCGTTTGTTTCCCAGAAAGATAGTCTCTGTATAACTGACTGTTTATCACCTTTCCTCGCCCTATAAAACTCTTATGGCATGTTATGCAATATCAACGTTGATGACCAGACCGAATACCGCGTTTTATTACTTCATCTGAGCCACACGAAAAGCAGATTTTTACCCATATTGTTTATAAATGATGTAAATAGAAAAAACCAAACGGTTATAGCGATTTCACGCACCATTTGGACCATTAAGCCAGTTTATGTAATAAATGTAGCAAGAATAAACATTTTATAAAAAAACACACAAAATTACATTATTGCGTGTAATTTTGTGTGTAACCTTTATAACTGCTTGATTATCAAGCTGTATTGCGGAGGGAGGGGGATTCGAACCCCCGGTACAGGTTCACCCCGTACGGCAGTTTAGCAAACTACTGGTTTGAGCCACTCACCCACCCCTCCTTTTGCCTAGAATAGTCTAAAATTACAAGAGGTCACCCACCCCTTGAACCTAAAAAAGCGACTATTTCTCTTAAAAGCAGTGCAAAGATAGAGATAATTTTTTATCTTTCCAAACTTTAGTGCTACTCTTTTACTGGTGTTACGATTTGGGGCTTCTTGACTGGCTTGCCAATAGTCTCACGCATCTGAGTATCAGCCTGAATATTCTGCAACTTATAATAGTCCATAATTCCCAAATTACCTGAACGGAAAGCCTCGGCAATAGCCATGGGGATTTCGGCCTCGGCCAAAATAACCTTAGCACGGGCCTCCTGAGCCTTGGCAATCATCTCCTGCTCGTGAGCCACAGCCATAGCGCGCTTCTCTTCAGCCTTGGCCTGAGCAATATTCTTATCAGCATTGGCTTGGTCCATCTGAAGCACTGCCCCAATGTTGCGCCCCACGTCAATATCGGCAATGTCAATGGACAAAATTTCAAAAGCCGTCCCCGCATCAAGCCCCTTATTAAGAACCACACGAGAAATAAAATCAGGGTTTTCCAGAACACTCTTATGCGACTCGGCAGAACCAATCGAGCTCACTATGCCTTCGCCCACACGAGCTAAGATGGTCTCCTCTCCCGCACCACCGACCAACTGCTTAATAGAGGCACGAACAGTAACACGAGCCTTACAAACCAGCTGAATACCATCTTTAGCCACAGCCGTAACTGGAGGTGTATTGATAACCTTGGGGTTGACCGACATCTGAACAGCCTCAAAAACATCGCGACCAGCCAAGTCGATGGCCGTGGCCATACGAAAATCAAGCGTGATATTGGCCTTTTGAGCAGAGACTAAAGCGTGAACCACGTTGGCAACGTGCCCCCCTGCTAAATAATGGGCTTCCAATTCATTAGGATTGAGCGACAGGCCAGCCTTAGTTCCCTCAATCATTGCCGAAACAATGGCTGCAGGTGGGACCTTACGCCAACGCATCAAAACAAGTTGAAGAAGGCTTATTCTTACACCCGAAACTGTGGCCGAAAACCACAACCCAACGGGTATAAAGTAGAGAATAACCCATAGAATAACTATGGAGATACCCGCAATAATTAGGATTGTAAAATTGAACTCTTCCATCTTTTTTTTTATTAAAATTATATTATACCCTTAACTATGAGTGCTTGGTTATCATATCCTATAACCTCAATATGAGATTTGGCATCCAAAAATTCACCAAAAGTTTTTGCCTCGTAAACCTTTCCCTCAATTAGCACATTGCCCATGGGAGCCAAGCGAGTGTGGGCAATTCCCAAAGCACCCACGGCCACTAACTCTTCAATGGGTCGCGCTATACTCTCCTTAATTTCTGTATGAAGCGACATATTATGCCAGGTACGTCTACGCAAAAACAGAGCCATCATGACACCCAAAATAACAAGTATAATGGCCAACACCACAAAGCCCGTAAACACACCGTAACTAACAAACGTCCAAGCAGCGGCCACCACCAAGCAACAAAAGGCACCCGCAGCAGCAATAGTAATACCAGGTAGCAAAACTAATTCTGCAAAAAAGAGCACCACGCCCAACACTATCAGTAATATAATCCAACCCATCTTTTTTATGTTTATTCTATCGTTAATACTTTCACCGTTGCATCACCCTTGGTGCGTATAATCTGAGACACGACCTCGGCCTCAGCTTTGGAGTGGAAGGCAAAGATAAGATATTGCTGTGTGCCGTCATTTTTGACTACACGACTTATATCCTTACCCTTGGCATGCATATCCACCACCGAACGCAAGGTTTGAGCAACCTGGCTGTTTTTGGTAAGAACCTCGATTTGATACTCCACACCCTCTGGCTCTTTAGGCTGTTTGGCCTCATAAGCTTTGGCTGAGTACATTGTCACAAAATGGCCATCGAGCCAAGCCACAGCTGAAGGGGCACGAAAGCCAGCTTTATACATAGCTGTCACTGCCGCCTCAACCTGTTGCGAGGTACGAAAACCACCTATTACGTAACGCTTAAGTCCATTGGCTGTCGTCTCCACCTGAAGTGGTTGAGCTCCCTTAAAAATAGCAAGTGCCGAAGCTACCCCCTTGGTTAAGGCCACGGAGACCGAATAATAGAGCCCTTTTTTAGGCAATTTCAACTCTGGCACAGCATTTATATCGGTATAAGACAACGTATTACCCAAAGTAATGGGCGCATAGAGAACCAATGAACGATAGACGAAAGGCACATCGACATAACGGGGAAACACTTTGGCAGAGGTGGCTTTATCTTTTTTCAGAGAATCCAAAGCCAACTTAAGGCCCAAATTCTCGGCCAATAATAGTTCATAGTTTACAGCAAAATCTTTTTGTAGCGGGTAATTTGACAAAGCAGGGGCCAAAGACTCCTCAGAGGTGACCTCTTTACGCCTAAGTTCACGCGAAAGTTCATCTATACCCTCCAGCTTAGTTCGGTCAATGGTACGCAAATTATCCACAAGCATCAGGTAACTATCTATTTTGCGATTATAGAACCCACTCCAGCTCTGTTCCAACTTTTTATCCAAAGCCTTAATCTCTTTCTTGAGAGTATCGGACTTCTGAAGCATCTGATTTACAGAGTCTTGGTCCGCAACTTTATCGTAGTGGTCTTTCAATAACATTAATTTGTCGTAGAGCTCGTCCACCTGACTCTTTATCTGAGCCACCGTTAAGGCCACTTTGGCCCCTCCATTCAAAAGGACAATATCCTTGGCCGAGAGATTCTGCACAAAATACTCACTCAAAAACAGATTTGCACTCCTAGGGACAGCCTTTACCACAAGCGAAGGCCCATCTGGAGTAACTACTGGTTGGAGAACATCCTGACGCGCCATCTCGGCCTCCATCATGGCCCGTTGCGAACCAACACGACTACGCGCGGCACGCAAATCGAAAAGTTCGCCTTCCAGACGCACAATCTCATCCCCAATATTTGTACCAGATGGATTGGCCTCAAAAACTTTACGATTTTGAGCAATAAGATTGAGCACTGAGTCCTCACTAATTTTCAACTTGGCCTCCTTGGCAGCCAAAGCAGCATACTCGGCCTTACTACCACTGGTGGGCTGAGCCAAAAGAGTCTGAGCCCCAAAGAGGGCCACAACCAATAGTATATAGAAAATATATCGTTTCATAATCGGTTAAAGATAATTATTATTTTTGATTATTTCCAACTTCCTATCATAAAAATATGAATTAATCCAAATAGTTCCAAACGGCCAAAGAGCATAACCACTGTAAGCCACCATTTTACGCCATTGGGCAAAAAACCCATATTACTCAAATTACCAACCTCACCAAATCCTGGACCAACATTACCCAACGAGGCCACCGTGGCTGTAAAAGAGGTACTAAGGTCAAGATTAAATAGCGTAAGAACCACAGTCGAGATAAAGAGCACCAAAATATAGAAGGCAATAAGCAATACAGCCGTATTAACCGTACTATCCTCTTGAGTGATGCCACCAAGGCGAACCCGAATCACAGCATTGGGATGTTGTAATTTAAGAATTCTGGCGCGTAAAGATTTTAGCAACAACACTACCCTATCTACCTTAACACCACCACTGGTGGAACCTGCCATAGAACATTGAATACTCATGTATATCATAATGAGTATAGAAAACGCTGGCCAATAGGCTGCATCAGAGGAGGCAAAACCTGTGGTGGAGGTGTAGGAGACTACCTGAAAAGAGCCATAACGTAAAGAACTCCAAAAATCTGGGAAAACATTAAAAGCCCATAAGTTAAGCGAAACACAGGTGATGGCCACCATGACAGAAAAGGCATAAAAACGCCAAACTTCAGAATGAAAAAAGTTATTATGCTTACCCTTTATTGAGGCATAGATAAGTCCAAGGTGCATCCCAGCTATAAACATAAAGACCATGATAATCATCTCGATACTAAGGCTATCAAAATATTTCACACTCAGGTTCTTGGTCGAAAAACCACCAGTGGCCATGGTCGAGAAACTGTGAGTCACGGCATCAAACCAATTCATGCCAGCAAAGCAAAGAAGCACCGTTTCGAGCAAAGTCAAACCGCCATAGACCAACAAAATGATTTTGAAAAGTTTTTTAGTGGTGTAGCGAAAATTATCACGCGCCAACGAGGACATCTCCACATTGGAAAGGGTCATCTTAGTACGCCCTACGGATGGCAAAATCACAAGGGCAAAAAGTACTACACCTACACCACCAACCCAGTGGGTCGAAGCACGCCAAAAAAGCAAGCCACGTGGTAGGGCCTCGACATTGGCCAAAATAGTAGAGCCAGTAGTGGTGAAGCCAGAGGTGCTCTCGAACCAGGCGTTACTCAGTGAAAACTCACCACCCCATATCAAATAGGGCAATGTACCCACGGCACACGACATTATCCACGAGGCAATGACAATAATATAACCCTCTTTACCTGTTAAATTGGGGTCGTTAGGAACAAAAATAAGCGGAAAAAGACCGATAATTGTGGTGATTAGAAAACTAAGCAACAGGGGATAAAAAGCAGTGTCAACCCCACTAACCAAGGAGATGAAGGCCGAAATAAGCATAAAAGCCGCATTGAGCAACAACACCATACCAGTATAGCGTATGACAGTGGCAATATTCATTATTTACGTGCAATAATTTGCCCTATATTATCATTCAACTCACTTATTTCATCCTTTGTGTCGACCTTAACATCAAAGGGTATATTTTGATTTAGGTTGTTATGCACCGCTCGGTTGATGGCCAAAATGGGCGTTACAAAGAACCTATTGAGTACAAAATAGAAGAGCATCATCAACAACACACCGCCAGCCAAGGCAATAATGCCAACCATAGAGGCGCGATAAGCATTATTCTCGAGCTGCTGGGTGTAGGCCACTATATTGCGCTGTGTGGAGACCATAAACTCCTTGATGGAGTGGGTCAAATTGTAATACGGAGTTTTGTAAATTTGCGAAAACCACTCCAAAGTCACCGAATCGCCACGCTGGCTTACCACATTATTATAGTAGATGTTGGCCTCGGTTATCTTATGTAAATCGGGCGAATTTTTGATTTGAGCTTGCGCCTCGCTCAGGGCGCGGTCAAACTCATGCCCTGCGGTCTGAAGAAGCGAATCATACAACTTGGTGGTGTCGGTCACACACATCAACAAAGAGGTATTTTGCTCCTGCACAGCATCCAACATGCGTTTGCTAAGCTCGATACTCAGGGTACTGTGTTGCAATATTTGATAAGTAGACCTATTGAGCCGCAGCAACTCGGCCGAAGAGATAAGCCCCGAAAGAAAGAGCAACGAGCCTATGGAGATAAAACCAAGGACGATTTTACGTTTAATACCCATCGTACTATTTAAATTATGAATTTAACAAAGGTAGTAAAAATTATTTTACAGTAGTCATTATAAATGATTTTGGCAGATTTGTAATCTCTACATGCTTCTCTTTCACCCCATGCATCTCCAAAGTACTCTTCGACTCGCCCCACCCTGGGTGGTCATTATCTATAAATGGAGAACTCCTATCAAAATTTACCTGCGGCCCCACTATACTTCTATCTGTCTTGTAAGGTCTTAATGTATTTAGATTAATACCACCTGGAAGGGTATCAGCAGCTTGGACCATATTGTCCAAAATAATCGTTTTACACTCATCAGCCTTAAAATCCGTGGCAAAACGACAATAAAGCACCTCGCTATCCAGACTTTTACCACCATCATTCACCGCCACCACCTTATAACTCCGTATAAGGTTATCTTTGACAATGGGGACCCTCCATAAAGGTTTTTCAAGATAGACACCCCTATCGAAATCACCCCCCTCGACACACGTGTATACCCTGTATTTAATAGGGTGTGCTGTTGGTTCGAGCTTATCCACAGACTCTTGCCAAGCAAGCTCCATGGTGGAGCCATCGACCACACGTAGGGCAAAATCTTTGACTGGTAATGGCTCAACGGCATAACTAAAACCATAAGAAGAGGCCAAAAATTTGAGTATCCCCTTGTAGATGGCCCGAGCAGCCGTAAAGCGAAAGGCAGGATTGAGCCCCAAAACCATGTCATTGAGATTTTGGTGAGACAAGAGTTCCACTATAACCGCAGGGCAGTCTGGTCTAGAGACTTCAGCATAACTTTTGTCATACATCGAACGGCGTGTCCAGGTGGGACAATGTAATGCCCTGATATCACCAACAACCTGAGTTAGGATAATATCAGCCAAATCACGCCCCGCATATTTACTCTGCCCACTGGAGTAGCTATCGCGCCCCTTGTTGGTGTAATTTATGGTCAATGTTCCAAAAGTTGTATCCACAACACCAGCATTGGTATGCAGAGCCACGGCCACATCAATGGGTAGGTGTTGACTCTGCTGCAGATAAGTGACCCAATCGCCACGCGCCTTATAGTCATCCATATAGTCCGACTCTTGCTTGGTGTCGTGCTCCTGTTTGTAAATGGAAGATGGGACCCCGCTGTACTGCATATAATAACGGGCTGCCTCGGCCCATCGCGCCACACCACTAACTGTGGCACCACGCTGCACATTACCCATGCCGCCACCCAAACGCACCGCATCAGCCGAAAATTGCCCCACACCCTTGAGAGTAATACGCGCGAAATCATTGAAGTTAAACCGTCCCAAATAGACCCACCCACCACCTATAGCCTGGTTGAGCTCGAAATCACTAACCCCGCCCATATGTTCAACACTATAAGTCACACGCGCATTGCCTGTGGCCGCATGGTAACTCACGTAAACAGCATATTGCCCAGGCTGAACAATAGGCGATGAGTACTCAACCGACCCCGTGGAGTTGGATATAAGATAGCTACCCAACGTGAATGGGTTCTCGGCCTGGAGAACTGGAGTCATCTTAAAGCCTCCAGAGATGGTAGCCCAAGTGCCAGTGGTTTTGAAAGTAGCACCAGCAGAGCTACCATCATTATCAATGATTATCTCAAGAGGTTGGGTATCCCTTTCGCGAGGCGAAAAAAGCGTGGCCCCTGCGTTTTCCAACATCGGTATCAGGTAATGGTCCAGGTATTCAAAAGTATGCAAATCCTCACGTGTGCAAAATAAGGCAGGACGTTGCCACTCCCATCGCATGGAGTCAACATTGTATACCTTACCATGGCTTGGCCACAGAGCTATATGACGATAGGATAATCCTTTACCATATATCATCTCTCCTTTTTGTTGAACCAGTGGCACTCCTATCTTTGGGCTTTTAGTCCGCTTTATATCACGTGATAAAGTGGAACGAAAAAAGTTAGGAATATAACGTTCCAGAGGTGTTGAACCATAAAAAAGGCCTACTTTACACTCAGAGTACGCCCGACCTAAACTGTCGCGCACGGCCTGCTCCCACTGCTTAAGAATATCTTCGCGCAGGCCTATTTGAATTGATGGCTGGTTAAAATATAGGTTAACTCGCCCCGAAGAGCAGCTAACCTTTTCCAGCTTTACGGCCCGCTCCGATTGACTTTTATAGGGCAAAAACATGGCTGGATATCGACCTAAACGATTATAAATCTTGCTCTGAGCCGACTTTAACTCGGCTGATGAAAAGCCTTTATGGACCTGTGCCGAACAGCAAAGAACAGTAAAAACGGCTATTATTGCGGTTAAAATTTTCATAATTGGTCACAAAGATATACATTTGTAGTATAAAATGGAAAACCAATCCAACATACCACTTGCTGGGCGTATGCGCCCAACCTCTTTGGCTGACTATGTCGGTCAGCGAGAAGTCGTGGCAAACCTTCAACGTTTTTTAATTCAGGGGCTACTCCCTTCGTTCATACTTTGGGGACCTCCAGGTGTAGGTAAGACGACCCTGGCTGGAATTGTAGCGGCAAGTTTGGGACGTAAATTTTTTACACTAAGTGCTGTTAACTCAGGAGTTAAAGAGGTCCGAGAGGTTCTTGAACAGGCGCGTGGTAGTCGTTTCTTCGATTCGGTATCGCCAATACTTTTTATTGATGAGATTCATCGTTTCAACAAGTCTCAACAAGATTCATTGCTTGGAGCTGTGGAACAGGGGGTGGTTGTACTTATCGGAGCCACAACCGAAAATCCATCGTTCGAACTCATCAAGCCATTGCTTTCGAGGTGTAATGTCTACACACTAAAACCACTGGCCGACAACGATTTATTAACTTTGCTCAACAAGGCCATCACAACAGATAAGTACCTAAAGGAGCGACACTTTAAAATCGAGCAGACCACGGCCCTACTCAACTTTGCAGGTGGCGATGCCAGAAAGTTGCTAAACATTATTGAGACTCTAAGTAGTGCAACCTCGGAACAGATAGTGGTCAATGACCAGAACGTGACAACCATTTTACAACACTCCACGACTCGATACGATAAAGGCGGTGAAGAGCATTACGATATTATTTCGGCCTTTATCAAGAGTATCCGAGGCTCAGACCCAGATGCGGCCATCTATTACTTGGCACGGATGATATCGGGAGGTGAAGAGCCGCGATTTATAGCTAGAAGATTGATGATTTCAGCTGCTGAAGACATAGGATTAGCCAACCCCAATGCCATGCTACTGGCCAATGCCTGCTTTGACACAGTACACAATTTGGGTATGCCCGAGGCCAGGATACCATTATCTGAACTCACAATTTATCTTGCCTGTTCGCCAAAAAGTAACTCTGCCTATATGGCAATTAATAAGGCCATAGAACTTGTCGAAGGCGACACCTATCGTCCTGTACCACTACATCTTCGCAACGCAGTAACCCCTCTAATGAAAAACGAAGGATACGCTCTTGGATATAAATATGCTCATGACTTTCAAGAAAATTTCGTTCAGCAAGAATTTATGCCACAAGCCATTCAGGGTACCACGTTTTGGACTCCGCAAGAAAATCAAGCAGAGGATAAGTTGAAAGAGAGAATGGCTAGACTTTGGAAAAAAGAATAATTTTTATAACTTTACACAATGAAAATGATTGATACAAAAGGGGAAAACTTTTTCCTACTTGCTGGACCGTGCGTGATAGAGGGCGAAGAGGTGGTCATGGAGGTAGCTCAAAAAATGGTAGAGATAACATCGGCTCTCAATATTCCTTATGTCTTTAAAGGCTCTTATCGCAAAGCTAATCGCTCGCGCGGAGACTCTTTTACGGGCATTGGCGATAAGCGAGCTCTAGAGTTACTACGTAAAGTAAGCGAAACTTTCGGCATACCAGTGGTGACAGATATTCACAGTGCCGTGGAAGCTGATATGGCGGCTCAATATGTAGATATATTGCAAATACCTGCTTTTTTATGCCGTCAAAGTGACATGTTAGAAGCAGCAGCAAAAACTGGAAAATGGGTAAATATTAAAAAAGGACAATTCTTGGCACCAGAGTCTATGCGCTTTGCGGCCGAGAAAATCACGCAGCATGGTAACCCCAATGTAATGCTTACCGATAGAGGGGTTAACTTTGGTTACCAAGATATTATTGTTGACTACCGCGGCTTACCCACCATGCAGAGCTTTGGATACCCTGTGATATTGGACATAACCCACTCGCTCCAGCAACCCAACCAGCCTTCTGGCGTGACAGGTGGGCGGCCCGAGTTAATAGAGACCATTGCCCGTGCTGGTATAGCCGTAGGGGTTGATGGACTTTTTATAGAGACCCATCCTCGCCCAGACCAGGCAAAAAGCGACGGAGCCAACATGTTGCAACTTAGCCGTATGAAAGAGATGCTTACCCGTTTAGTGGAGTTACGCAAATGTGTAAATAGATTCTAAGAAACCATGAGCCAACGAGAGAAAATAGTAGCGATTTTGAAAGAGAAATCAATCCTTAAACAGGTCATTTACGACAACACATATGCTGTTTTTATTGAACTAAAAGAGATACTCCAAGAGTACGCTGTGGAGGTAAATGAGTTGCTGGATGGACAAGATAAACGCATCAAGATGGTCTATCAAGACAGAGGTAAATTCGAGGCGCAACTTCAAATTGCAAGTGATGTGTTGTTGTTTTCCATGCACACCAACGTCTTTGTATTTGACCGCGACAATATTATTTGGCGCAACTC
The DNA here is from genome assembly GCA_036654415.1 of Mucinivorans sp. Taxonomy (GTDB): domain Bacteria; phylum Bacteroidota; class Bacteroidia; order Bacteroidales; family Rikenellaceae; genus Mucinivorans. The sequence goes on from JAVVSB010000021.1 coordinate 19,808, forward strand.
CTATGTCGAAAAAAACAGAGCCAACGCCTATTGCGGAGTGGTGAATATTTATAATTTTTTGAGCGATTCGTTACGCTACAACCGTAACGAAGACGAGGGTTATCTGATAGGACGACTCTTTGTGAATCGCGAAAAAGAGTACCTAGTCGAGGGTAAACGTCAAGTAACAGCACGCCATGACCATTTTGGACAAGGTGCCATAAACTCCGAAGCCATTATAGATATTGTAGAGAGTGCCATCAGTTATGCCGTGGCCGAATTCGACCTGCTGGTCCCTCCATTCGATGTAATTAAAAAGGTAAGTGTGGAACAGATGAACACCAAGATAGAACACAGTCGTTTGTCAACAGGTAAAAGGCTGGGATATCAGTATCGCAGTGACGATGTTTAAAAGATGTCTGGAATGTATTTTTATTTGTATATCGCTATTCCTATTTTCAAGACTACCAGCACAAAATACGCGAGGTAAGGTTGAAAATCAAATGTTTAGCGATACTTTGGTTATTGGTCACAGCTTCAAAAAATCAGAGCTGCGCTCCAATGCCTTTTACGATTCGATGTTGATGCACAAAAGTTGGTTTGTGCGAACCTTGGCTGGTCTGCTAATAGGGGCCCGTTCGAGTGCCGATGATGCCGAAGCCATGCCACAGATGGAGGTCTCAAGAGACTATTTTAATAAATTTTCTGGAAAACTTATCACCTCGATACGTATTGCTCAGGCTGATATCTTCGGTCGTAGCCCTGACGATGACTTGTCATGGATAGAGCGATGTGTCGATAATCTGCACATACGCACCAAAGAGAGGGTGATTGCCCAAAGCTTGCTTTTCAACGTAGGCGACACCATATCGCCATACCGGATGTCCATAAATGAACAGCTATTGCGTAACAAACCATACCTGTCAACGGCTTATATTGTTGTACTACCTGACCTTAACAACCCCAACGGGGTGTCGGTTAATGTCTTTACGCGAGACAACTGGACCATCTCGGCTAATGCTCGTTTGGGCGATGCCCCCTATTTGGATGTTTTCGACCGTAATTTCATAGGTTCTGGTAATACTTTACTACTTAGATACTATGCTCCAGGTGGAGAACAACGCCATGGTTTTGAAGCACAATATATAATAGATAATATTTGGGGCACATTTATTAACACCACGCTACAAGCTGGTGTAGGAGCGTCAAATAACTCTTTAGGAATGTCCTTTGAAAGGCCATTTATTATGCCATCTGACCACTTTGGAGGTGGTGAAGCTGGGTACACCGAAAACCGTGAAGGGATGACTGCTACCGACACCGTCTTTTCGGTCAAGACCGAGAAATATGCCTTCTATTACGGATATTCATTGAATCTGGACCCACTAAGGGGAACGAATATATACTTTACCGTTGGGGCCGACTACACCCATTTTAGCAAACGCCCCGATGTGGAAAAATATTTGAATCCGTACTACTACAACCGTTTTAGAATTTTGTATAGTTTAGGTATTTCGCGGCAAAACTACTTTCAAGGCAATATGATTTATGGCTTTGGACGCACCGAAGACGTGGCATACGGCTTTAAATTTGAGCTTATCGGAGCCTATGAAAGCAATGAATTCCTGGGCAAACGCTTCTACGTTGGTGGATTGGGACGTTGGGGGCAGCTAACAAAATCGGGATTTTGGAACTTTACAGCAAGCGGTGGCACCTTTTTTACCGACCGTGGTCGTCCACAACAAAGCTCCTTTGGAGCTCAGGTCAACTATTTTTCACCTCTATGGGAGTTAGGCTCACTCTATGTGCGACAGTTTGTCAATGTGTCGGGGACATGGGGATTTAACCGTCTTGAAGGAGAACGTGAGCGAATTGGATACCAATCGTTTGCACCAATACACGGTCTAAGAGGCTCTATCACCTCAAATGGGCTGACACGAGCCGTGGTCAACAGCGAGACGGTATTTTTCACCCCTCTTTTCCTGTATCATTTCCGCTTTGCATTTTTCACATGGTGCGATGTGGGGTGGCTGGGCAACAACCATAATATTTTCAGAAACCAATTTGCAGCCGCGGCTGGCATTGGGGTTAGGATAAAGAACGAGCGGTTGATTTTCAACAACGTTCAAATTCGTATAGGTTTTGCACTGCAACGTGCACCAAGCATGGGCTATAACTGGTTTGAAATTACCAACGAACAAGGGCTCAATATCGAACCTTTTATACCACAGAGGCCCACAATATCGCCTTATCAATAATTAGTCACCAAAACTAATGCCAGAACCTCGTGCCGAATCCATTATGTCGGAATATGGATTAACCACGTTAGGCACACCAATGGCCTCGGAGAGTGGCACTGCAATAATATCGGGATGACGATAGGCCACCATGTGGCCAAATTTCTCTTCCAACACTAATTCAAAGGCTTTGACACCAAACTGGGTAGCCAACACACGGTCATAGGCAATTGGGACACCCCCACGCTGAATATGGCCCAAAACGGTCTCACGCATATCGGGCTCAAAACCAAGAGCTTTTATCTGTGCGCTAAGTTCGTAAGCAATACCACCCAAACGTACATTCTCGTAGCCTACCTCAGTAGCCTTCATGCCAGTGAGCGTGCCGTCCTTGGGTAGAGCCCCCTCGGCCACCACAATAATGGCAGAGCCACGATTTTTCTTGTCGTAGCAACTACGAAGTTTCTTGACTACTTTGTTTATATCGTATGGAATTTCGGGTATCAAGCAGACATCTGCCCCCCCAGCAATGGCTGTATGGAGGGCTATCCAACCTGCATTACGCCCCATAACCTCTAAAATAAAAGTACGATTGTGTGAGGCTGCCGTAGTACGCAACTTATCCACAGCATCGGTGGCAATATGTACCGCTGTCTGGAAACCGAAAGTTACGTCTGTGGCCGAAAGGTCATTATCGATGGTCTTGGGCACGCCAACAATATCAAGCCCCTGCTCCATGAGCCGCTGCGAAATACGCTGCGAACCATCACCTCCAATAGAGATAACAGCATCTACACCCATATACTGCAACTTACGAATCATCTCGTCCGAACGGTCAACATACTCCCACTCACCAGTATGTTTATTAAAAATAGGCCACGCATAAGGGCCTCCCTTATTTGTTGTTTCGATAATGGTGCCGCCTCTGTAGTGGATCCCAGCCACAGCAGTTTCGTCCAAAACCATAACCTCGGTAGGCTCCCAAAGAATACCATTATAGGCCTGTATACTACCCAAAACCTCCCATTCGCCACCCTCCATAGATGCACGCTTAACTATCCCACGAATGACCGCATTTAGCCCTGGACAGTCACCTCCTGATGTTGCAACAAGAACTCTTTTCATATCAAAAAATATTTTGTCAAATTAGAATTACAAATGTACGCTTTATTTAATAATCTACATAATTGAATTCAAATTACGCATGATTTCCTTACCTATAATCGTACCATTATCTAATAGTATTGCCCCACCACACCTACTTTGAATTAGGGTGTGGATAAATGAGTAGTCGGAATGGAAGAGTTCAACACCCAACACACCATCTGGCAAAGACTGTGTGGAGGATGTCAATATAACAGCTCTATTAACCTTATGCACAATACTTTGTAACACATCAAAATCCACAAAATCAAGGTCAGTAGCAGCTACAATAAGAAGTTTACCTGTGGTGGCCAAGAGTTCGGAAGAGACATTATTTTCAAAAGAATCCATCACGGGAAAATCACTAATTGGAGGCTTGAACCCCTCTTTGATGAGTACACTTTTGCTGTTCACAAACTCCCACCTTATGGAATCATGCCACTGTGTATCCTCAATTTCAAACTCACGCATACTACCCGTAATTTTATCTTTGTAGAGCAATACGGTATGGTACTCATCCTGCATGGCACCAACGGGAATGGCCCTATTGGCTGGAATATTAACCCCTATTTTAAAGGGAGTGGCATCGACTAGAGGTAGATTAAAATGAGAAAAAAGGGCTGTAGCACAACTAAGTGGAAGAATAATTACCCACCTTAGTACTTGGTATTTATAGAATTTAAGAAGAGAGCGTTTAAGAAAAAGCAAAACAGCAAAAGGCAACAACAACAGATTTTTAAGAAAGGTGTGCCAATTACTAAGAGAGACCACATCGCCAAAACAACCACAATCTTTCACAGGGTTATATAGAGCTATCCAAAATGTTAAGAGGGTAAAAAAACTCATCATGAAGATGATGGCCCATGGAGTTATCTTACGTGCCACACCCACCACCAACATCAGCCCCAGCAGTAGCTCCACCGAGGGTAATAAAATCGCTCCAAGACCAGAGAGAGGACGCAGAAAATCCATATTCATGGCCATCAGGTAATCCTCAATTTGAAGAGTCAGTCCAAAGGTATTAAACGACTTGGTGAGCCCCGAAAATATAAACAGGAGAGCCATCATCCAGCGGCTCACCTCGAGTACAATTTTTTGTTTCATACCCTAACGCAATATCATGTCGATTTCAGCTTGGATTCTGCTAAAAATCTGCTCTGGAGAGGCCATCTGCCCTTGAGCTGAACAATCAATAACCTTGAAAAGAGGGTCACTCACAGCCGATTCAAGATATATTTGTCGTACATTATCTTGAAGCGAAAGCGAAGATTCATGAATATCCTTTACCCCACAAAGATACGACCTATCATCGCCATTGCGCTGCTCGGCGAGCTTCTGTTGAGTAAAGCTGAAAGGGACATCCAAAAAGAGCGACATATCGGGCCGAGGTATCATATTATGGTCGTATTCAAGACTTAGAATCCATTTTTTTAGCTCATTACGTTTATAGACATCCTTAATTTTGGCACATTGATAAGCGATATTGGAATAGACATACCTATCCACAATCACCACCCTACCATCTTCTATCCACCCACGAATCATAGAGCTGGCCAAACTACGGTCTCCAGCATACAAAAGTGCCACAATCTGAGGGTCAACCTGCTCCACAGAGCCTAACTCACCCCGCAAGAAACGGGCTATCAGCTCCCCGTAAACAGGTGCTGTAAAACGCGGAAAGTGCAAATACTCGGTCTGATAACCATTTTCAGCCATGTAATTTTTAATCTTCTTGACCTGAGTCGATTTGCCTGCTCCATCAAGACCTTCAATAACAATAAACATATTTTTATCCCCTTAACATTTTTGTAGCACGTACAATGGCCTCAACGGCTTGGTCGCACTCTTTAATTGTATTATACATTGCAAAACTGGCTCTACACATAGATTCCACGCCATAAAATTGCATAAGTGGCTCAGCACAATGAGTTCCAGAACGTATGGCCACCCCCAACTTATCAATAATCATGGCCACATCCATTGGGAAAGTCCCATCAACACAGAAACTAACAATGGGGGCCTTGGTGGCCGTTGTACCATATATTTTAACCCCATCTATTGCGCTTAATAAAGCTGAGGTGAAATAGCGAGCAAGTGAATCCTCATAATCGTGAATCAGTTTAGGTTCAAATAATTGCACATAATTCACAGCCACCCCTAAAGCAATAGCACCTATAAAATTAGAGGTACCAGCCTCGAACTTCAGCGGCAAATCGGCATAGGTAGTACCTTTAAAACTCACCGTACGAATCATATCTCCACCACCCATATATGGAGGCATCTGCTCCAAGAAACACTCCTTACCATAAAGTACTCCAATGCCAGTTGGACCATAAAGCTTATGCCCTGAAAAAGCATAAAAATCTATATCTAAGTCGGTTACATTGATTGATGAATGAACCATCCCTTGGCATCCATCCACCATCACAGGTACTGAAGCTGCGTGGGCAACACTAATAATGTATTGCAAATCATTGTTGGTTCCCAGCACATTAGAGGTTTGGGTAAGAGAGACTATTTTGGTGCGCTCATCAATTAAGGTCTGTAACTTTTCAACCTGCAAAGAGCCATCCTCGTTAATGGGTAAAACCCTTATCTGAACCCCTTTACGCTCCGCAATAAGTTGCCAAGGAACGATATTGGAGTGATGCTCCATTTGAGTGAGTACAATATTATCTCCCGATTGAAAAAAACGTTCCCCAAAACTATAAGCCACTAAATTAATCGAGGCAGTGGCCCCTGAGGTAAAGATTATTTCGGCAGTACTCCGAGCACCTATAAACTGCCTAATCAGCTCACGAGAGGCCTCGTAGCGCGATGTAGTCTGTTCGGCCAAATAGTGAATGCCACGATGAATATTGGCATTCATGGTGGTGTGCAACTCATTGACCGAATCAATAACCACCTGTGGTTTTTGTGCCGTGGCTGCACTATCCAGATAGACCAACTTCCGGCCATGAACCATGGTCGAAAGAATTGGAAAATCGCCTCTTATTTTATCAACATCTACCATAATTCACTAATTCTACGAGCTATACGTTGGTGTAACTCACCCTGAAGTTCACCCACGTTTTCGACCCGCACCACATCTTCAGCAAAGCCCTCAATCTGCACAGCACGCGCTGCTGCTTCGGAGATACCACGCTGACGCATATAGAATATAGCTTCAGCATCCAGTCTACCAACGGTGGCTCCGTGGTTACATTTGACATCATCGGCATAGATTTCCAACCAAGGACGACTCTGTATACGAGCCAAATCACTGAGCAAAATATTATGATTCTGCTGCATAGCCATAGTCTGCTGCGCATCTTTGGCCACATAAATATGACCAGCAAAAAGTCCGCGTCCAGTGGCAGCAGCAATGCCCTTAAAATTTTGATTACTAGTACATCCTGCAGCATTGTGTACGACCTTTATATAATTTTCGACACTCTGCTCCGCACCCGCAACAAAAAGACCGCTAAGGGTACACTGAGCACCTGTTTGCTCCAAAAGCACAGTATGATGGCGCTCTAAAGAACTGTTTTTTAAATCGATAGTGGTCATGGTGAATTGACTATCACGCTGCAAAACAGTGCGCACAGTGGATTTAACATCGGCTCCGCTATCGGCCACCACCACCAACTCCAAGACCGCATTACGCTCCACTCGAACATCCATGGTCACAGCAGAAGAGGCCTTGGGGTAATTGACCACTACACGACCATGGCTCCCTGGGCCAAGGGTAATAAAGCCATAGGAACTACTCTGCTCCTTGAGGTCGATGGTTATAACTCCGCAAGCCTGTTCATTATCAGTCAATTCAAGAGTAAAACCTTCGACGGTCATGAAATTATTGTTATTCATCGCCATACTCTTTTATCAACCAATCATAACCACGTTCCTCAAGCTCCACAGCTAACTCTTTACCTGCCGTGTAAATAATACGTCCTTTATACAATACGTGTACAAAATCGGGAACTATATAATCCAGCAATCGCTGGTAATGGGTAATGACAATGGTGGCATTTTTATCGTTATGGAGCTTTTGCACCCCTGAGGCTACAATACGCAGAGCATCAATATCGAGCCCACTATCCGTTTCGTCAAGGATTGAGAGCAGAGGGTCCAACATGGCCATCTGAAAAATCTCGTTACGTTTTTTTTCGCCACCCGAAAAGCCCTCATTCACAGCACGACTCATCAGTTTATCGTCCAGCTCCACCACCTGTGCCTTTTCGCGCATAAGGCGTAAGAACTCTCCAGCACCGATGGGTGACTCACCACGAAACTTACGCTGCTCGTTGATGGCCAAGCGCAAAAATGCCGCCATAGAGACCCCTGGAATCTCAACAGGATATTGAAAACCAAGGAAAAGCCCACGAGAGGCGCGCTCCTCTATGCTCATTTGCAAAAGATCTCGTCCCCCAAAGATTACCTCACCCTGGGTGACGGTAAACTTCTCCTTACCACCCAAAACCGAGGCTAAGGTTGACTTACCTGCTCCGTTAGGCCCCATAATGGCGTGTATCTCGCCAGAGCCAACCGTGAGGTTAATACCACGCAATATCTCTTTATCCTCAACAGAGGCGTGTAAATTCTTTATTTCTAACATAACTCTCTTATTAATTGTGATAATTTATTGGCTACAGCCTCAACATAGGCCCTCCCTTTTTCGGGGGTCGAGTGCAGAGGATTACCGATGCCTGTGTCGTCAGTGGTCTGCTTCCAATTACGTGGTACCCAGGCTATTTTTTCGTTTAATGACTGTATTTTATTGACCTTTACCACCCCTGCTCCAGCAAAATCCATATGGACCAACTCAGGATAATAGTGCATCATCACCGAAGTTTCCACCTCATCGGCGTGGTCGCCAACCTCCTCAAAGAAACCTAAATAAGGCACAATGGAGAACCACTCGGTAGATAAAATCATAAAATCTGGATACTCAAAAGCCAAATCACGAATAATACCCTTAAAAGAGTTACCGCCATGACCATTGACAATAAGCAATTTACGAGTACCTTGATGCCGCAGAGAGAGTACAATATCCTCAAGAATGGCCCTTTGGGTAGACTGACGTGTATGGATACAGAGTGGGTAATCGTATTGAGTAGGGTTTTGTTGCCCCAAATAGATGGGTGGCAACACGGCCACTTCGCGCCCACTCAAGGCCACAGCGTCCAAAGCCACAGCCTGTGAAAGCAAGGCGTCGGTGATATAAGGCAGATGTCCATTGTGAGGTTCAATAGCCCCCCAAGGCAGAATGACCAACGGAAAACTCTTTTGCCCGACAAGTCCTAGTGTTGTTTTACTAAAATCCATTATCCTATACTTCCTTCAAGTGAAATTGATAAAAGTTTTTGTGCCTCGACTGCAAATTCCATAGGCAACTGGCTAAGCACCTCCTTGGCATATCCATTAACTATAAGTCCCACGGCCTGCTCGGTCGATATGCCACGCTGATTGCAATAAAAAAGTTGTTCCTCACCTATTTTACTAGTAGTGGCCTCATGCTCCACGGTGCTGGTAGGGTTGTTACACTCTATGTAAGGAAAGGTATGAGCGCCACACCTTTCGCCAATAAGCAGAGAATCGCACTGCGAAAAGTTACGACACCCATCGGCCTTAGCGGCCACCTTGACCAAACCTCGATAACTATTCTGAGAAAGACCAGCCGAGATACCTTTACTTACAATACGAGAGCGAGACCCTCGCCCCAAATGTACCATTTTAGTACCAGTGTCAGCCTGCTGATGAGCCTTGGTTAGGGCGACCGAATAAAATTCGCCGTAAGACTCCTGACCAGCCAAAATGCAAGAGGGGTACTTCCAAGTGATGGCCGACCCAGTTTCAACCTGAGTCCAGCTTAATTTACTCTGAAAACCCTTGCAAATACCACGCTTAGTGACAAAATTAAAGACTCCACCAACTCCATTTTCATCGCCTGGATACCAGTTCTGGACAGTGGAGTACTTGACTTCGGCCTGCTGCTCGACTACAATTTCGACAATAGCCGCATGAAGTTGATTTTCATCACGACGTGGAGCTGTACACCCCTCAAGATAGCTAACATAAGCCCCATGGTCGGCCACGATAAGGGTACGCTCGAACTGACCTGTCCCGCTGGAATTAATACGGAAATAGGTGGAAAGCTCCATGGGACACCGCACTCCAGGTGGAATATAACAAAATGAGCCATCGGAAAAGACAGCTGAATTGAGGGCTGCAAAAAAGTTATCAGTGTAAGGCACTACCGTGGCCATATATTTTTTGACCAGCTCTGGATACTGCTGCACAGCCTCGGAAAAAGAGCAAAAAATAATCCCCTTTTCAGAAAGTGTTTCTCGAAAGGTGGTTTGAACCGAAACCGAATCAATCACAGCATCCACAGCATAGCCAGCCAACATCTTCTGTTCACCGATAGGCACACCCAACTTCTCGAAAGTGGCCACTAACTCGGGGTCAATGGCATCACCTTTTTTAAACTCCTTAGGTTTACGAGGTTCGGCATAATAACTAATCTGCTGAAAATCAATAGGAGGAATCGACAAATGAGCCCATTTAGGTATGCTTAGGGTCAACCAGTGATGAAACGCTTTTAAACGAAAATCGAGCAACCACTGTGGCTCATTTTTTTTGGCCGAAATGGTACGCACCACATCCTCTGTAAGGCCTTTATCCAACACATCTGTAGCTATGTCGGAAGTGAATCCATATTCATATTCGCCCGTAGCGAAATCGTTAATTTTATCCTGCATGATAGTACAAAGGTAGCAATTTTTGTGCAAAATTAAAATAGCTCAAAGGCCAACTTTTAAAATTTTACATGACTTAAGTTGCTGTATCTAAAAAAAATTATTATATTTGTAGTCAAATTAAGTATTTAACAATTCTATATGAAACTCAAAGAAATCTTATCAATTACTGGTGCGCCTGGGTTGTGGAAGTATGTAGCACAAGGTCGCGGTGGAATAATTGTGGAACAACTGGACGGTACAAAACGTACAATGGTCAGTGGCGCAGCTAAAGTGAGCGGTTTGGGCGATATCGCCATCTACACCACCAAAACGGAAATCCCCCTTTCTGAAGTATACACCAACCTATTTAAAACCACACAAGGCAAAGAGTGTGGTATAAATAAAAACTCAGACGAGGCCCAGTTGCGCGAATTTATGGCTAAGGCGGTGCCCGACTACGATGAGCAGAGGGTTCACAACTCAGATATTCGTAAACTTGGTATATGGTTCAATACTTTGGTGGAGGCAGGCATGACTGACTTCTCGGTTGAAGAACAAGACAAAGAGCATAATCCAGCCATGACCGAAGAGAGTGCTGTAGCCACAGGCAAAACACAGGCGACAAAAAAAGCTGCCTCGACAACAGTAAAGCAACCCAAGACAATATCTTCACGGCCTAAAGTGGTAGCCACAAAAAGCACCACCAACAGAAAGAGTCAATAAAAACTATACAATAATGAAAAATGCAATTATAGATACCGCAAAGGGAATAATGAAGGTAGAGTTCTACGAAGCCGATGCTCCAGGAACTGTTGCCAACTTTTGCAAACTGGCCGAAAGCGGTTTTTACGATGGCCTAACCTTTCATCGCGTGATACCCAATTTCGTCATTCAAGGCGGTTGCCCCTACGGCACAGGTAGCGGAGGACCAGGATACACAATAAAATGCGAAACTTCTGGCGGTAATCAACATCATGACCGTGGTGTATTGTCGATGGCTCATGCTGGCAAAGACACCGGCGGTTCACAATTTTTCATCTGTCACTCGCGTGACAATACAGCTCACCTAGACGGTGTTCACACCTGTTTTGGCCGCGTAGTCGATGGGCTGGAGGTGATAGACGCAATTGTAGCTGGCGATAAAATCAATAAGATAACAATCACAGAATAGTAATTAATTTTAAGTTTTTGAAGCAATGGAATTCGATGTAACAGTGTATTTGGTTCTGCCCGAAGTCACAGGCGAGGGGGCACGTGGCCAATGGAAAAAGCAAGAAGTAGTATTTAACCTTCCTGGAGAATTTAACCGCAAACTATGTGTCGGTTTTTGGAATGACCGCGCACCTATGGCCGCCGCTCTACGCCCAGGAGACCACGTTATGGTAAGCGTTAATTTGGAATCACGTGAACGTAACGGTCGCTGGTTTACTGAGGCTCGCGGTTGGAAACTCAACCAATTGCCATCAGTCAGTGCTGAAGGAGCTTATGGTGCACCTCAAGGATATGGAGCAGCCGCTCCAAGTTACAATAATAGTGCAGCTCAGCCAAACTATGGAGCTCCACAGGCCTCTTACCCAGCATACAACCAACCATCGGCAGCTCCTGCCCCTGCTGGAGTGTCAGCCCCTCAAGGTGGTGGCGATGACCTACCGTTCTAAAACGAATAGATAATCTGAAATATTTGAAAGAGATGGACACCATTACATTTTGGTGTCCATCTCTTTTTTCACACTTATTATTTATGGGGGAAACAAAAGTTTTTATTAGAGTATTAC
>JAVVSB010000022.1:0-28005 GCA_036654415.1 Mucinivorans sp.
AGAGCAAAGTCCGCAATTAATTCTTTTAAGTGAAATATCAATGTCCCGACATTATCGTGGTCGACCTCCATTGCATCGATAGGAGTTGGCAATGGTGACGAAGCAAGCATCAGGTAGTAGCATTCCGCTTTTCTTGGACTCCAGAATCGCTTTGATGTACGGACAATATTATTCCTCCTTACCTTAGTGCACCAACATATGGTCCTAATCAGGCGCACCGCTTGGGTAACTTCCACATACTAAATGATGTTCACGCAAGATAAAATCTATCAGTCCATCAGGTTGCATTGAACTGTAATCCGTAACTTTCTCGGTTGCTGCTTCAAGGTCTCATATCTCACCCATTAGGACTTCTGGGTATAAGTTTACACTCTGGCACACCTTGATAAACCCACGTCATCCAGCACAACAAAAATCTATGTTGTCCTTCTGAAAAATCTGTGCTGCTCGAAAATTATCTACAACAATCTCACCTCATGTCATATTCTTGAATTGCATCTTATTGGTTTTTATGTAAAACCAGTTTTAAAGACTCAATTTACTGTGGCATAGATAATTATTTCTTTCAAACCACTACTAGTTCTCTTGTGAACGCAGCACCTCAGCTCCATCTTTGAACACTATGTAAATACCGTCACGGCTCAACAATTGCCTAGAATTAGAGCTCCAAAGAGACTCTTTTTTAACCAAAATTTCATGAACAGAGTCAGAAAAAAGTTCCACACGAGAACTATCTATGGCAAAAATCGCATAAGAGGCCATAGTAGCTGTTGCCGTAGAATCTACGATGATGGGGTGCAGAGCTACGCCGACCTCCCAAAGTCGTACACAGTCTCCACGGACCTCACTCCACAAATAGCCTGCCGACCTTTTGCAACCATGGTCATCACTATCAGCACCCACCAATAAAAGTGAATCAGACAACATTTTTTTAGCCGTAGGATTATTGCAACAGGCTGTCTGGAAGACAACCAAAAAGAGAAGAAGAGATGTTTTCATCTGAAGAAATTATAATTTAATTGTATCAAAGATATAATTTTTTTACCTTTGTTCGTAATATAATTTAGACGAACTATGAAAAAACTTCTTTCAATTACCATAGTGCTAATGGCAGTATGTTCGACAGCACAAGGCTCATCAATGCCCAAAGTTACAGGACTGCGGGTGACCTACAAACACGGGATACAGATGGATATTTGCGGCAAGCAGGTGGCCATCACACACACCTCCAAAAGAAAGACAGATAAAGCTCGCCAAGCCACATACGAGGATTTTGAAAATATGAGACTCTACCAAATGGTTATCATGCCAAAGGGTGACACACTAACCGTGTCGAGTAAAATAGAGCTATTAAAGATGGAATCGGTGGGTGAAGACACCATACTCAACTACCCTACCACCCATATTCGCACCTCAATAAACTCCAACACCATGGATATTTGGTATACTAATGTGCTTGGATTCAATGGGACTCCTCTACCCAAAGTTGGTATTCCTGAGGGGTTAGTACTAAAAATAAGCCGTAACGGAAACACAATCTTGATGGCCGAGGCTATTGAACACAGGGGGCTTGAAGAGAAGCTACTACCACCATCATGGGGGAAAATGGTCAGCGCAGAAGAACAACGTTCGGCTGTGATACAATCGGTGGTGCAGACGGTGGATATCTTCAACCAAGATAGAGTAGGATTTGTAGGCGGAGCTGCACCAGTAGTCATTGACCGCGAACAGGAGCTCTACACAGTGGCTGGCGGCACGGTAATACTCAAAAAAGTACAATTGCCAAAGCATGTGGAGGGGCTCAATATTTTTGCCGAGCTCTCGCAATATTCTGACGGTGATGCCTACGACCGTACAGGAAGTGTCTTTGTAATTCCTACAGGCAAAAAACAGAGTTTTCTGGATGCACTCAGCAGCAAAGGACTCAATAGTCTACCATCATTTATGAGCGACACCAATAAATATCCTGGCATAGTATCGAGTGAAACGTTCGACACTCCAGTGGAGTTAATGCGATTTTTTACTCCATTTGGTATCCGTAAATTCAACCATATCAAAGTACAAGGCCAAGTATGGGCCGACTCTACACTTTGGAAACAAGACGTTTCGCATTTGGCACCATTGCTCTGTGGAGAGGCTTGGATTGGAGCCTATATAGGTAACTGGGATTCCAAAGGGCACAAGGTCTCTTTGAAACTAAAATATTACCCAGAGGGGATGGCCTCAGAAAAATCAACCGTAATACCACTCTTTAACACAGTAAACTTACTCGAACAAGCGGGGCAAACATACCCTACTTTTTTTGATAAAGACTCCATGAGGGTGACCTTTCGTCTGAAAAAAGAGGCCAAGAACGTTAAATTGGTCTATCTGTCCACTGGACACGGAGGCTGGGGAGGTGGCGATGAGTTTAATCAAAAACTCAACACCATATACCTCGATGGCGTAAAAGTGTATAGTTTTATCCCTTGGCGCGAGGATTGTGCCACTTTCCGTAATTTGAATCCATGTTCTGGAAATTTCTCGAATGGCCTTTCATCTAGCGATTTAAGCCGCTCGAACTGGTGCCCAGGAAGCGTGACCAATCCTGTCTATATTCCTCTTGGCGATTTAAGTAAAGGTGAACACTCTATTTCGGTCCAGATTCCACTAGGAGAGCCCGAAGGAGGTAGTTTTAGCTACTGGTGTATATCAGGAGAGCTGATTTACTAAAAACGTGAAAGAGTTCCTATTTGTATTCCTAGGCTCGGGGCTCGGTGGCGCGGCACGCTACGGACTCGGACTTATGGGGGCGAGACTACTCTCCTGCTCCACCTTTCCATTCACCACCCTGTCAATTAACGTTCTGGGAAGTTTGGCCATTGGGCTGGTGATGGGGTGGATAAATGGACGTACAGATGCAGATATAAGTTGGTTGGACTCACTACATTCACTGCGGCTTTTTTTGGCAGTAGGATTCTGTGGCGGTTTTACCACTTTTTCGACCTTTTCGGCCGAGATGCTCGCTATGTTTAGGCTAAATCAAGTAGGGATGATGCTAACCTACATCACACTAAGCCTTGCGCTCTCTTTAGTGGCTATATGGATTGGATACAAAATTACGGCCTAACGCTTTTGTCTTCAGAGTCACAGTACTCCTTTGGAGGCTCGTATTTCCAACGACGATGCGACCATACCCATAGCTCGGGACGACGACGAATCATGGCCTCTAAACGCTGTGCATAACGACGCGTTATCTCACCATTTTCAACCGCCTCTTGCCCATCGTATATAAGTTCAAACCAAGCACGATAATAGCCCCGCTTAACCTTATCAATATGGACAAAGGCAACAGGCATATGGAATTTTAAAGCCAGCTTCTCCATACCCAAAAAGAAAAGGGTCTTGTGGTTCAAAAAGTCAATCCATGGCCCTTTGGGAGCAAAGGGTGGATTTTGGTCGGCAATAAGGGCGATGGCAACCTCCTTGAGAGGCTCCTTGGCTCTAATGGCTTTGCGCGCAATGCCCTTCATGGGCACAGGAACTGAGCCAAAACGCGAACGAATAAGGCTATAAAACCTATCAAAGCCCTTGTCGGCCAACGGACGATAGACCCCTAAAACCTTGTGGTGGGAAGTGTGGAGCGAATAACTGGATGTGTACTCCCATGAACCATAATGGGCCATGGCAGCAATCCAGCTCCGTCCTTCAGTGGCCTGCTCTATCTGGTCAGTATTGATGAATTGCATACGCTCTAGCATGTGGGCACGAGTGACCGAGGTGAGCGAAATGGTCTCAAGAAAGACATCAGCCAAATGTTTGTAATAATTCACCTCTATCTGGTGCAACTCTTCAGGGCCCTTTTCGGGGAAAGAGTTTCTGAGATTCATACGCACCACCCCTAAACGATACTTAAAGACTTTATAAAGCATAAAGCGAAAAACATCGGATAGTAGAAACTGCACCTTATAGGGCAACAACCCGACAAGATAGGCCAAAGGGTAGATAAAGTAAAAACTCATAAAGTGTCTTTGACTAAAGTGGCAAATTGAGAGTAGAGCTGAGAGTTGGTCGCTATAATTTCGCGCCCAAAAAGCCAATTATCACCCCCATGAAAGTCGGAGACCCTACCCCCAGCACGTTCTACAATAAAACCACCAGCAGCTACATCCCATGGCGAGAGGTTGGCCTGATAGAACCCCTCGGCACGACCAGCGGCAACATAAACCAAATCACTGGCCGCCGACCCTAGCCGACGAGCTCCATGGGTGTGGAGATTGAAATAGTCGAATAGAGTTAGGAACGACTGTTTTTGTCTCTCACTCATATTATAAGCCAAGCCAGTGATAACCAAAGAATTTTCCATGGCCTCGACCTCTGAGACCTCGATAGGAGAGCCATTAAGGTAGGCCCCCGACCCCTGCCAAGCATAAAAGCACTCGCCAACATTGATTTCATAGACCACCCCAACCACCACCTCTGAGCCGCAGGTTAGAGCTATACTCACACAATAAGGTGGCAGACCATGAATAAAATTGGTGGTTCCATCCAATGGGTCGATAATCCATGTGTAGGCGGTCTCGATGGAGCCAGTTGTGGAGGTACCCTCCTCACCTATTATATTGGACAAAGGGATTATAGCACGCAGGGCACGCACAATCATCACCTCGGACTCTTTGTCCACATAGCTCACCATGTTTTGGTGACCCTTGTACTCTATTTTATCGGCCGAGAAATGTTTTCTCTGCTGAGCGATGAAAGCCCCCGCATCACGGGCTACATCACACACCTGTTTGCAAATTTCTTCGTAGTTCATAACGCAAATATAAGCAAAAAATCACAACACTACAATAAATAATAAATTATGGCTGACAATGGTCGATATTTGAAAGATTACATTCGAATAATTATTTTGTTTTGAGGCGATTTTCGAGTGCTGTTTTTAGATTTTCATCTGTCAATAGACCTAATTTGGTGCGGATGTGCGAACGTTGGCTGGATATGTTGGTATCTGTTTTACCCAATTCGCGACATATTTCCTTCAACTTTTTGCCTTTGAGTATCAATTGACAAATCTCTATTTCTGAAGGGGAGAGCTCGGGTAGTCGCTCTGTTAACTTATTGTAATCGATATGCTCCTGCTCCATAAAATAAATCATTTTCTTACGCAAATTTCTCTCCACCTTATATCCAACAGTAGCCAACACCTCCCTCATCTGTGGTTGACTTAATGGCTGTGCACTGGTCAATAAGAGGAGGGCTTCCAGTTGCTTTCTATCACGTTCCAAACGATGAGTGATATCTGTATGCTCTATTTTTAATTCCTTATTTTCATTAAATATTTTCGACACCATTTTATTCATTGCTTTGGCAAAAAAGCCATACAATAAAAACATAATACAAAAAACAGGTAGCAGATTTTTGAGTATCTGACTATCTAAAACATATATTGTCGCAATATATGTTGCAATCGAAGTCACAACAATAATGATATTGATATAACGCAAGTAGGAGAGATAAGCAATTAAGAAACACGATAGGAGTAGGGTCATGTCAAGAATGATAATGCCACTGGCCAGTTGCACATTAGTGGAAGTGATGGCAGCATACATCATTTTGGAACTTCCAGCAGCCTGATACAATATTAGATGCCAAAATAACGCTTGCGATAAAGATAATACGCGATTAATATAAAGAAAAAAAAGCACAATAGGAAGTAATACAAAGACACCGTTATTAATATAAAAAAACACCGTTTTAATATCTTTATATAGAAATGTAGCTGCTATACCAACCAACACCATACCCAATTCCGACAATAGAAAGATGGCTATCCGTTGCCGTTCAATAATATCATTACGGTCAAAGGAGAAACGTGCCAAAATAACATCCCAAAAATGTTCTGTTCTTCGATAAAAAATATTGCTGTATTTCATGCTACTCCGATTTACTATAATTAAGTCTATGGGGTTACAAATGTACGAATAAAAACAATTTCAGGAACTACTTTTCTTATTACTATTATTTAGTCTATTCCCTACCTAATTTTAAGGTCATAGTTACTACTGACAGAAACTAAATAATCCGCCTCAAAAATAGCATTACTAATTTCTTAAGGTAAATCAACTAGCCCCTTAATATATTCAAAGGCCATATAGTTTTGCATTATTTTTAATTTCAAGGTATTTCAAGTGTAATTTTTACTGTCTCCTGTATATATCTTAATTTTTTTGAGTACAAAGTTAAGATATAGTTATTAATTTCGCATAAAATTTTTTACTAAAAGATATTACGATGAGTAACAAAAACAATTATCAAGTAGCATATGAAGGGTATGCAACTCAGCCTATAAGAATAATGACTGGTACTAGTCCACTACTACCTCGGCAAATCATCGATGAAAAAGAGC
Organism: Mucinivorans sp.; assembly: GCA_036654415.1. GTDB lineage: Bacteria > Bacteroidota > Bacteroidia > Bacteroidales > Rikenellaceae > Mucinivorans. The sequence goes on from JAVVSB010000022.1 coordinate 6,389, forward strand.
CTCAAAAAATAGCAGTAAGAAAATACTAAAAACAAATTAAAACAACTTCTAAATAAAAGCATGTTAACCATTATAAACAACATAATAATGAAACGAACAATTTTAAAAAACTTGGCTCTGTTGCTAACAGTTCCCACCCTATTTGCCTGTACAAAGTTCGAGCAAGTAGAGTCTCCAGTTACAGGTAAATATTCTATCAACGTTTCTGTAGAGAGACAGGAGGATGATGGGCAGGATAGTCCATCTTCGCGTACAGCACTACAACAACACGACATAGTTTGGTCATCAGGTGATAAAATTATGGTGGTGCACTCTGACAAGGCACAATCGGCCGAATACACGCTTTCTTCAGCCCCTGGCTCCACTAAAGGGACATTCACAAGTAACACCCCATTAGAACCAGGTGGAGTTCCATATGCGCTCTATCCTTACAACCAAGCCGCAACTTACTCAAGTAACAACACGACTTTCAACTTCACATTACCTAAAGAGCAAACTTACGTCAATGGGACATTCGGCCCTGGTGCAAACCCAATGGTAGCACGGAGTAATCCCAACAGTAGTAACCTGACATTCAAGAATCTATGTGGAGTAATTAAATTTCAACTAGTTGGGACTGAAACAGTAGACCATATAGATTTGACCACGGCAGGAGAGAGTATAGCTGGTGGAGCGACCGTAGATATGAGTTATGGTCAGAACCCCACATTAATACTAACCAAGGGTAGTGGCCAAACAAAAATAACGTTGACAAATATTAACGTTGAGCTATCAACGACAACAGCTACGGCTTTCTATTTTGTGGTGCCTGCGGGAGAGTATGCTGCAGGTCTAAAATTTACGGCATACAATAAGCAAGGCACTGAAATAGCATCTAAGCAAACTACAAAAGCCTTGACTATTAAACGGAATTACATATGTAATTTAAATCCTACACGACTTTTTTATTTCCCTGACGCAGCATTCCGAGATAAAACACTACAATATTTAGCCTCTACTGCTAGTGTTACAATCTACAGACTACCTAATAATAATGATATAGATGTAACTGACCCACGGAACAAGCCTTTTTTGGAGGCTATGCAAAACCTAATTTTAAATTCAACAAGTGGAATACCTGGTGTAACAGAGATAAAGACATTGAAAGGCATAGAGTATTTCTCACAACTAAAATCACTCAGCTGCGTAAATTTACAACTGACGGAATTAGATGTTTCGCATAATACATTGTTGGAGAGGTTAATCTGTCTGGGAAACCAGCTGACAGAGCTAGATTTGAGCAAAAACACAGTATTGGCAAACCTGAATTGTGCCCAAAACAGCCTGTCGGTATTAAAGCTGAGTGCCAATACAAATCTGTTGGAGATGAGCTGCTACGACAACATGTTGAATAGTTTGGACTTAAGTAATTATATCAAGTTAGAAAAGCTTTTATGCTATAGTAATAGGCTGTTGAAATTAGATATTTCGAGCCTACCAAACCTAAGGTACGCTGATGTGGGGAGTCACACTGTAGACGGGACAGCCCCACAGACTTTGACGCTTCGTTTAACACAAGAGCAAAGTGGAGTAACTAATATTGCTAACACGCACGAGCGGCCACTATTGAACCAAAACATAACCAACGAAAAATGTTATTTTCCTGATTTTCAATTCCGCCTATTACTTGTCAATAGATATGGACTAAAGGCCTATAACCAAGAGGACTTAGACCCGAATGACCCAACAAACAAACAGAAATTCAACGAAATAACAGATTTGAATCTGGATTATGTACCAAGCGGAGAGACTAGAATCAAAACTCTTACTGGAATTGAATTTTTCACGAATCTTACGAGGCTATCTTGCAAGGATAATCAGATTACACACTTAAATGCCAGCCAGAACAAGAAGTTAACCCATCTTGATTGCAGCGGCAATCAATTGATGGGACTTAACGGATTAGATGTCTCGGGGTGTGTAAATTTGCAAGAACTTCGTTGCAATAACAATGGGCTACTAAAATTGGACGTAAAGAGCAATGTGGCATTGCAATTGCTGTCATGTCACCATAATAAGATAAGCAGTAGTACAAACTTAGATTTAACGAAAAACTCTGCGCTCACCACACTTAGCTGTTCAAATAATGGTATGTCGGAGCTGATTCTGAGTGGCAATCCAAACCTAAAACTACTCAACGTTGATGTTAATAATTTACAAACGTTGAATTTGATTAACCAAGCACAATTAACAGATTTTCATTGCAGGGACAATAAATTGATACGTTTGGATAATATTGGCCATATGACTAATTTACAAGTTCTCAATTGCACTGGAAATAGGTCGTTAGCCTCTTTAGTTGTGGGAAGTAATACAACGCTGGAAACGCTTAACTGCGATTCATGTGCGTTGACAACATTAGATATCAGTAATCTTTTAACTAGTCTAAAATCCCTTAATTGTTCAAGCAATAAGTTAAGAACATTGACGCTGGATAACTCTCAGATTGTTGACTATCCGTTAACAACATTAAACTGCTCACATAACTTATTAACAACTATTAACTTTGATAATTGCATACATTTGCAAACAGTAGACTGCTCGTTTAATGAAATAAAAGATGGTAATTTAATCATTATGCATGGAGAGTTAAAATCATTCTTCTGTGATGAAAATTTTATTACTAAGCTGACATTACATACCGATAAATTAACATCACTACATTGCGGTTGGCAAAGGCAAGGGGGTGATTTAACACTTTTAATACCCCTTAAAGCGACATTGGATGCATTAATAGCAAAAGGTGAGTTTAAGTTGGATGTGAATAAGCATGTCGTGATAAAACAGTTATAGATTATGTAATACTATAGTTTGGGGTGACTTTCTATTTTGAAAGTCACCCTTTTCTATGGCTTGTGTATCCCTACGTCTGAAAAAAAATAGAGATTAAGATAATTTTATACACCACTTTAAATGATAAAAAAGAGAAAAAATTTCCTATTTCAAATTTTAATTACTACCTTTGCAGCCCGATTTTATGTGTAATTAAAATTAATTTAGAAAAAACAAACAAAGTAAAAAATGCCAACAATCCAACAACTTGTACGCAAAGGACGCACGGAACTGGTCGACAAAAGCAAGTCACCAGCCCTGTTTAGCTGCCCTCAGCGTCGTGGGGTGTGTGTGCGTGTTTACACCACAACTCCCAAGAAACCAAACTCGGCTATGCGTAAAGTAGCCCGTGTAAGGCTCACCAACGGCAAGGAGGTGAATGCCTACATTCCAGGAGAAGGTCACAACCTTCAGGAACACTCAATTGTACTTGTACGTGGCGGTCGTGTAAAAGACCTTCCAGGGGTACGTTACCACTTGGTACGTGGTGCTTTAGACTCGGCTGGTGTCGATGGTCGTAAGCAACGTCGTTCAAAGTACGGTACAAAACGTCCTAAACCAGGGCAAGTAGCTCCAGCAAAGGGTAAAAAGAAGTAAATTATTCGGGAACATAGTGCTACAAAGGCATTAACCAGAGTAACAACAAAAAACAAAGAAAGAAAAAATGAGAAAAGCAACGCCTAAAAAGCGCATTCTACTTCCAGACCCCAAGTTCGGGGACGTTCTCGTGACAAGGTTTGTAAACAGCCTCATGTTGGACGGTAAGAAGAGTATTGCCTATACTATATTCTACGATGCGTTGAATATAGTTGGTGAGAAGATGAAAGATAGTGATAAGAACCCATTGGAGGTTTGGAAAAAAGCACTTGAAAACATCACACCACAAGTTGAAGTTAAATCACGCCGCGTTGGTGGCGCCACATTCCAAGTGCCAATGGAGGTTCGTGCAGAGCGTAAAGTTGCTCTTGCTATCCGCTATCTGCTCCAATTCTCGAAGAAACGTGCAGGTCGTTCGATGGCAGAAAAGTTGGCAGCCGAGACAATGGCAGCATATAATAATGAAGGCGGCGCAATCAAACGTAAAGAAGAGATGCACCGTATGGCTGAAGCCAATAAAGCTTTCGCTCACTTTAGATTTTAATTAACAATAGAATAAGGAAAACTAAAAATGGCAAGAGACCTTAAATTTACACGCAACATCGGTATCATGGCCCACATTGATGCGGGCAAGACTACCACCTCGGAGCGTATCCTATTCTATACGGGTAAAACACACAAAATCGGAGAAGTCCACGAAGGTGGCGCAACTATGGACTGGATGGTCCAGGAACAAGAGCGTGGTATCACTATCACCTCGGCAGCTACAACTGCTTTCTGGCACTACCATGACCAAACATATCAGATTAACATTATCGATACCCCAGGCCACGTTGACTTTACAGTCGAAGTGGAGCGTTCATTGCGTGTGCTGGATGGTGCTGTGGCAACATTCTGCGCTGTGGGTGGCGTTGAACCTCAATCTGAGACGGTATGGAGACAAGCCGACAAATACGGCGTGCCACGTATCGGTTACGTAAATAAAATGGACCGTACAGGGGCCGACTTCCACGGAGTTTGCCTCCAAATACGCGAACGTCTGGGTGCAAATGCAATTCCAGTGGTTCTGCCTATCGGCTCGGAAGAGAAGTTTGTGGGGGTAATTGACCTGGTCTACAACCGCGCTTACATCTATTTCGATGACAAAACGGTTCGCGATAACTACACCATTGAGGAGATTCCTGCTGCAATGAAAGAAGAGGCTGCCGCTGCGCGTGCCCTCTTAATTGAAGAGGTTGCCGCATCGGATGAACACTTGATGGAGAAATTCTTTGACAACCCCGACACTATCACCCCCGAAGAGGTAGTTAAGGCTCTACGTACAGCCACCTGCAACATGAGTGTTGTACCAATGCTTTGCGGTAGCTCGTTTAAGAACAAAGGGGTTCAACTTTTGTTGGACTCAATTATTGCATACTTGCCCTCGCCAATGGATGTCGAAGCCATCAATGGTACAGACCCTCGCACAGGTGAGCAAGTGCATCGTAAACCATCAGAAACTGACCCATTCTGCGCCTTGGCATTCAAGATTGCAACCGACCCATTTGTAGGTCGTTTGGGCTTTATCCGTGTATATTCGGGTAGATTGGATGCTGGTTCCTACACCTACAACTCTCGTTCAGACAAGAAAGAGCGTATCTCGCGTATCTACCAAATGCACGCCAATAAACAGAACCCTATTGAGTTCGTTGGAGCAGGTGATATAGCCGCAGCCGTAGGTTTTAAGGATGTGCGCACAGGCGATACACTATGCGATGAAAAAGCACCTATCGTACTTGAGTCGATGACTTTCCCTGAACCAGTTATTGGTTTGGCGGTTGAGCCTAAAACACAGAAAGACTTGGATAAGCTGGGCGTTGGTCTGGCTAAGCTCTCGGAAGAGGACCCAACTTTCACAGTACGTACAGATGAGAATTCGGGCCAAACCGTTATCTCGGGTATGGGTGAACTTCACTTGGAAATCATCGTTGACCGCCTCCGTCGTGAGTTCGGTGTCGAAATTAACCAAGGTGCTCCACAGGTTAACTACAAAGAGGCCCTGACCAAGGCTGTTGAACATCGCGAGGTGTTTAAAAAACAGACTGGTGGTCGTGGTAAATTCGCCGACATTATCTTTGAACTGGCTCCATGCGATGACAAAGAGAAGACTGGATTGGAATTTGTGGATGTGGTAAAAGGCGGTAATATCCCTAAAGAGTTTATCCCAGCCGTACAAAAAGGTTTTGCAAATGCAATGGCAAACGGCGCATTAGCAGGCTTTACAATCGACTCAATGAAAGTAACTCTTAAGGATGGTTCGTTCCACCCTGTTGACTCCGATGCTCTGAGTTTCGAGATTGCAGCCCGTCAAGGGTTCCGTCACGCAGCTCTGAAGGCAGGTCCAGTGATTATGGAACCTATTATGTCTGTTGAGGTGGTAACACCTGAGGAGAATATGGGTGACATTATCGGTGACTTGAATAAACGTCGAGGCCAAATTGCAGGTATGGAACAAAAAGGCACCGCTCGTGTTGTTAAAGCCAAAGTACCTCTATCAGAGATGTTTGGTTATGTAACAGTACTTCGTACTATCTCTTCTGGACGTGCTACCTCGTCAATGGAGTTCTCACACTTCGACCAAGTGACAGCCTCGCTTCAGAAAGATATTATCGAAAAATCAACAGGTAAACTTAGCGATATAGAATAATAAAAATGAGCCAAAAAATCAGAATAAAACTCAAATCATTTGACCATAATCTCGTCGACAAGTCAGCCGAGAAGATTGTCAAGACCGTTGTATCTACGGGAGCTGTTGTAAGTGGTCCTATTCCACTGCCAACTAACAAGAAGATATTCACAGTAAACCGTTCAACTTTCGTTAATAAAAAAGCACGTGAGCAATTCCAGCTTTCTACTTTCAAACGTATTCTTGACATTTACTCATCAACCCCAAAAACCATTGATGCTCTAATGAAATTAGAGCTTCCAAGCGGTGTGGAGGTAGAAATCAAGGTGTGATAGATAGAATTCTCTAAAAGAGTATCTAAAACAATAAGCTAAAGGCGGACCACTATGTAGTGGTTCGCCTTTAGCTTTTAGCCATATATTATGCTACCCCCTAGAATTAAGACCAGCTGTTTCGATGATGGCGCCGCAATTGTATCACGGTTTAGCTGTATTTATGGGGTATTACAACGAGGTGGCGGGCACCCACCTCGCGGGTGCCCCTCTATACGATACAACGGTTTTTTGGAGAGAGCTCAAATCAGCCTCTAAGCAAAAATCACAAAACAACTGGTCTGAAAAAGAAAAGTAGCAGATATACGCCACAGTAGTGCACAAAAAGAGTCTCCCCCAATTTACCAATGTGTAAATTGAGGGAGACTCTTGTATCCGGCTAATAGGGTTAATCCCACCCTAACTCAAACTCATCAACATATAAAACCGAACCAGAACCACCACAAAAATCACCGCCATTGATGCTGGAAGTGGCAACAATAGAGATATGTGTAGGCAAGGTTATAAGGTCACTATAAACAACATCAAACTCAAATGGAGTGTAGGAGGAAAACTCCTTGTTAGTGCGGAATTCACCGTAAGCAATGTGCTTAATCGATGCCTCATTCTCGGGTCGCTCGGTGGCTGAACCCCAGTTTTCCAACGTCACTTTAATCTGGCACCAATCTTTCTTACCAATGGAATCAGGAAAAGGACGCTTAGGGTCGGCCGCTATATCAACCGTCTGCGGGAAATAGCGGAACCACCCCTTGAGCTTGGTGGGACGACCAGTATATGGACGGCCAAAAACAGCCAACTTACGCATCTTGTCAAACTCGGTGGGCAGACCCGACTTATAAATACCTGTGAATATATTACCAGCGGCTATCTTTGCTAACATAACCCCACCTTGAGTGGTGAGCTTGGCAGCCTGCCCCTTGACAGCTTCGCCTGCACCCGACACAGGCACCGAATTACTATCCTTTCCAGCCGTAACAACACCCTCGTTACCAGTAGCCCAAAAAGTATTAACAGCCGTAGAATTTGGGAACCACTTTTTACCACCTAAAGTCCAAGTATCGAAATTAAGATTCTCAACCAAAGGGGCTGACTCAGTGGTAAAAGTGACCTCAGAGCCAAAATCTTCACCCAAACGAGCACGAAATATATAACTGGTAGAAGGGTCAAGCAACTGCACCCTAGCCGAAATTTTATTACCCTTGACTGTTGCCTTTACTGAATTCCACTCAGTTTGACTACTTTTACGAATATCAAAACTTGCCAAATCAGTGCTACCCTCTAAGATAGTACCATTCAAGAAAGCAAACTTAGCAAAAGGCATTACAGCACCAGTCGTGACAACATCCAAAGTGGGTAAAACATGGACTATCCACCGTTGCTTACGTCCAAAATTATCAACATCATAAGTGTGTGGCAAGGTATAGTCCTGAATACCAAGTGGGCTGGGTGTGGTGGTTGCTGTAGAGAGCCCCAACTGAAACTCCTTGACATTAATGGTACGCACATCACACCCAACAGGCACACGCACAATGGCATTACAATTAAGCACATCTATCTGCGCAAGGCCAATTTGATTGTCAACCACAATGTGTCTATTAATAGGCTGAGTAGTCTCGATGCGCCAAGAATAGGTCTGGTAAGTCACAATATCGAAGGGATAGGGAGACGACAAATCAATAAAAGCCCCCTTAGCCAACTTACATTTGGCATCGGCGGTAATGTCCATCTGCGAAATTTCGGAGTTAAGAATATCGACTGAATCGCTAAGAACTACAGTTATCAGACGCTTTACATTGTCAATGCGAGACTCTTTTTGTCCCTTAACGGCAAACTTAAAGACATCGCCCTTAACGTATGGCAACGGTATGTCATTGTTGATACAGGCTGACAAAGTGATGGTAGATAATAAAAGTAAAAGATATCTTATCATAACTTATCGCTAAAAGTAAAACGTTATACCAAGCCCAATAGACAATAAATTGAGTTTGAAATCGGCCGAGAAATTCTCGAAATAACCTTGCGAAACCTGATTTGTAATCTGCTCGGTACGCGAATAATTAACCCCCAAAATGCCTATAGATGCCTCCACAGCCATAAAATCGGTGACAAAAACGGATATGCCAGGCTGAATCATAATACCAGCCTTGGTAATCTTTTGATAGGTGCCCACGAGCTCCTCTCCCTTGCCATTGATAATCTTCCCCTGTCCTCCCCCGAAGCTAAAACGAAGGTCATTGAAGAGGCCAAAACGGCGATTCTTGTCAAGCGCAATATAAGTACGCAAAAAAGCAGAGGCTGAAAAAGTATGTTGAATACTATAAAAATCCTTAATCCCAAATGCCATATCTTCGCTGAGCTTTAAATTAAGCTCATCAATCTGAACTTTGGTACGGTCGTAGGTCAAAGCCAGCCCCACAGCTATATCGTTAGTCACACAGCAACCAACCATGGCACGTCCCGAAGCCAAAATGGCATTAAGAGCCATATCTTCGACAACCAAGAACTTAAAATTCTCGCCCTTGTAATTAGTGTAGGAGAGTGTACCACCCAAGAACCATTGACCACGAGGGGCAAAAACATTCTGCTTGGCTACACGATGTAGTCGTTTAGAGGGTTCGGTGGTGCTACTTTGAGCAACTGTTTCCTGTTTGGAAGCGGCCATAAACTCCATAAATTTAGACATTGTTGCCGAATCGAGCACAATAGCTTGCGAACCACCAGGAAGGCTAACCGTGGAGTCAGCCACCACCGCAACTGACTCAGCTGCCGCAAAAGGAGCAGAGAGTACCACCACAGGAGATAGGCTAAAGAGTAACGTTATGAATCCTACAAAGAATCTCATTTTCCACTTTTATGACATTAGGGGTAATCTGATTCAAAAATGCAGAACTACCCCTAATGAATTAATTATTAAATATCTAGACTATTCCCAACCAAATTCCATCTCATCGACATAGAGCACACTACCTACGCCACCAGTGTAAGCTTGGTCACCACGCGAAGAGGAGGTAGCCACGATAAGTATACGCGTTGGACGTGTAACTGTATCGTAATATTCAATATTGATAGTCTTCTTTGCATAAGCTGCAACCGCCTCTTTACTGCGGAACTGGCCAAAAGCAAGAGCCCCAACAGTAGCACGAGGATTAGCAAGATTAAGCTGCGAAGATTTAACTATCCCAGTCCAATTAGTCAAGAAGACATAGATTAGACACTCGTCCATCGTCCCCTTATCATTTCCATTACTAATAGCTTGAGGAGTATATTTGTACCAGAAGCTAAGTGACTTAGGGCGTCCAGTATACGGCACGGAGAACGAAGGGCTATCCATGGCTGCAGTAGGTTTCATTTCAAAACTACCAGTAAATAAGTTACCTGCAGCCAAACCAACCATATTCACTTTAATACTTTCCAAACGAGCAGCTTTACCCTTGACTGCATCATCAGTAGGGGCTGAGTTACTCTCCTTACCTCCTGCAAAAGTGTGATTGACACCCTCGTTACCTGTACCCCAAATGGTCTCATCAGCAACATCATTAGCATACCATGTTTTACCACTCTTGGTCCAAGTGTCTAAATTCATATTAGGCAACACTGGGGCTTCATCGGTGGTGAAGGTACGTTTGAGAGCCTCCTTAGTTGCAGGAGCCGTTGTACGATATTCATATTGAGAAGATGGCGTTAAACCACCAAGCTTAGCCTTAAGAGTTCTAGCAACATCATCTGCTACCAACTTACTCTGGTCGACAGAGGTCCAAACCGTAGTACCAACGACTCTATATTCAAAGGTCAACCCAGCAGGTTTAACATTAGCAAACCAGCGACCAGCCACCTCAGCCGTAGCAGCCCAAATATTGGTAACACCAGTGGCTTCGTGGTCGGCCTCAGGCATAACCACAACCGAAAGCAAGCCAGAGGCTATCTTACGGTCGGTATTGACAGCACTAACGGTAAACTTATATTCACCCAAGCCACAGTTAGCCTTAGAGTTAAGTAGTGTAGCAAAGTCAATCCAGGCATTAGTTGCACCAATGGTTTGAGTGCTCCAAGTAATACCAGCAGCCGTAAGCAGAGCTTTATTTGCCTCATTGGCTTCAAAATAGTAAGGAATACCCAACTTGGTGTACAGAGCTAATGAATTGTGAACTACATAAAACTCAGCCAAAGGAACCTCGGAGGTAACCTTAACCACAGCCGTAGCATTACGAGCCTCGTCAATAACGGCTAGTTGTTCACCAAATTTAAAGCCAATAGCCTCTAATTTAGGGACTTTTTTACGTGCTGGATTGAGTATGATATCGGTATGATGTTCGTCCATGGAGCCATCAACAGAAATGGAGAAGAGGAATGACCCATCCTCGCCTGTTGGTGCTGGTTTGGCATCAACCAAAATCTTATAGTAATCACGCGCAGCAGGGTTTAAAATCTGCTTGGTCATGGTGTAAACCTGGTCGTTGTTGTTGGTGGCATTCATAGTCCAAGACAACGTGCCAGTGGCCTTAAGATAACCAATAGCCGTAAGATAGTTGGTCTTATCGAAAGTCAAGCTACCCTGTCCATTATTCAAGATAACCTGAATGGTCTTAAAGTTACTTAGTACATTATCAGTAAAACCAACAGTGGCCTTGATGTTGTGAAGTTTAGTGGCTATGTCTATATTAGAGGTAACTCCAGCATTCACAGTTACAGCCTTTTCACCATAGTAATATGGATTATTAAACGCAGCAGGTGTATCCTGATTATGTTCAGCCTTGATGGTGTAGCTTCCCATAGGAACAGAAATCTTAGCAGGAAGCTGGGTGTGGTCTGCAAATTGCTTTACCACAACTCCAGTTCCGTCTACAATCGAGATGCGATATATCAAATCTGGAACCACAGCCCTGCTCAATGTTGTAGTGTCGGTCAAGGTTCGCATGGTGAGGTAACCTACCTCTACTTGCTCATCCTTATTGCGACACCCCACCAACATTGCCAAGCAAAGAAGTGATGTGATTAATTTTCTCATGTTTCTTATAGTGTAATATTAAGGGTCAGAGTAGTCGTGAATGTATTATTAGCCTCGTCAGTAATATCAAGTTTAAACTGGTGCGTCATTGTCTTCTCTGTACCCTGAACACTAGCCAACATGGATAAGAAACTACCTATACCAAAAGTGTAGGCTGTCTGCCCTTTTATTCCAGTATTGTAGCTAGGGAAATCAGCCTCAGCTGCTGGAGGTACAGGCAAGAGCCCAAAAGCACCCAATGAAGTGGCAGCTAGAAATGTTGGAGAAGTCATAGAGAATGGTGCAGTAAGCCCCATCCCATTCAAGTCAGTTTGAGGAAGAGCAGCCGAAATAATAGTTACATCCAAACTCTTAATTTTCTTGCTGGCTGTGATATTCATATTAAGAACTGTTTGAGGAGTAAAATCCTTTGCACTAAGGTTCTGAACATCCTTTAACAAAAACGGTGTTGTGCCATAAACACCTGCAACTGCTATAGGAGCTACTGGGTCTACTGGGGGGTCTACTGGGGGGTCTACTGGGGGGTTGACATCACCTGGTTCCCAATTACCTTGGTCGCCACCATTATCAATTATATCGCCACCTTCGGGGATAGTAATATCCGAATTTTTCTCTATAAGAGTTGGGTCGATGGTAAAGGTGAATGTTCCCTCACCAACTGGTTTGATAGAGATGTTAATTTTGTGCCACTGGCGAGCCACCACATTGCTAAGTACAATGCTTTCGGCGATAGACGAACCATCAGCCTTGAGTATCCCGCTTACATTAACAAAGAGTTTTCCAGAAGCAGGAACAGCAAAAAAGCCAGAGGTTGTGGTTGTTGGCAAAAAGTTCAAAATACCCGAGGCCTCGTTGGAGCCAGTATGGACTACGGCCGTTAGGTTGTTGATACTATTTTTAGACTCTTCGCTAAAGACAATACTAACCTTTACATTGGCCATCTGACACACAAGTTCAATGTTGGTCAATTCATAAGTGGTGATGGTGAAGGCTTTTTCACCGTAGTAGTATGGATTTTCCATCTTAGCCTCAAGGTTTTCACCATGGCTGGCCACAACTTTATAATTGCCCTTGGGCATCTCAAGAATCTGAGGCATCTCAGAAAACTTGGCGTAAGAGGCGTAAACAGAGCCATCAGCACGTAAAATTGAAATTGCAAAGTCAGCCGCAGCAGGCACCCCAGATGCAGCCTTAGATTGAGCTGATTTGGGAGCAGCAGATTTGGAAGTGGTGACCACAAACATATCATCGGGAGATATGGTGAAGGAGACCTTACCCTTCTGACCTTCAGGTGAAGGGGCTGTCCCAACAGGTTCTGTGTCATTATTGCAACCAAACATCAAGGCTACAAAAGAGAGCATCAATAAATATTTTTTCATCACTTTTTATATATTTTCGGATTTAAAAATTATAGTCCATTACAACATTGTCAAGCGTAAGCACACTACCCACATTGGGATTACCACTACGTACAATTGGAGGCAAACCATTTGAATTCAAATATTTTGTATTCACCCCAAGTTTAACACTGGAGCTAAAGAAAACACGAAGCCCAGTGGGCATTAAATCCAAATTAGAATAGACAAAAGGCAACTTAACATTGGTCATATTCTGCTGACTTGCCGAAGTAATATCAGTAGCCTCGGCACGGGCAATAACTGTGGAACCACTAACCAATTCGGCATAGGCGACAAAAGAGTCTCCCCCTGAACAAGGAGAATAAGCATAAGAGAAGGTAAAAGCATTGGGACGCGAAGTAAATGGGCGACCTTGAATCATCTCCTCACTCTTGAGCACCTCATTTGTCGTACTAGTCTCGGGGACACACTCATAATCACCAATAAATAGCACCCCAGCCGAAGTATTATACAGGATACTAGTCCCTGCAGCATTAGTGCTACCCTTACCCCAACCAGTGGTGCGCAAACGAGCAGCCTTACTACCATTGATATCTACAGGTTCGGTCCCATTATTTGCCGTATAACCATATTGAAGACCATTGGTTTGACCAGCAGATGCGGGGTTACGAGTTGACCACCACTTAGCGGCATTGCCATTGGCACGGTTAGCCTCAGAATAGAGATAGTGCTGAGTAATTTTATTGCCTGTTTTATCTTTCCACACATACCAAGTCTCAAAATCAGCCCCTGGCACCTGCTCCACAGTACCTGTGGTAGCCTTAAGTTCGCTATAAAAACGGTTACCATGCAATTTGACACGGAAATCGTAGGCTGTGGCTGGGGTTAGGGCCGAGGCTCGGAAAATAGTATTTCCTGCAGAGGCAATAGATTTTTGAGTTGGACAATCGACCCATGCTCCACCCTGTTTGTATTGAATCACAACTGGGTTGGCCCGCTCCGAGGAGTAGGTGGCCATAAAATCGACAGCCGTAGCCCAAACATTACCAGCCTTAAAGGCAGCTAATGTAAAATTGGGCATCCCAACCTTAACGGTAAAGCGACAATCATTATTTGTAATATCAGCTCCATCGGTTATGGTAACATCAATACCATGGTCGGCAGCAACAGCAACTCCAGCATCTAAATTACGAATAAGGTCAGTAAAAGAGATGGTGAGCATTTTATCAAACGTTTTAATGGCAACGGCAGCATCATTGAGCTCATCACTCCAACGCATACCATTATCATTCAATATTTTACGGCGAGCAGGGTCCAATGTCAATATATCGAACGAAGCAGGAACCCCCAAAGTGGTAAGCGTAGGTGAAGTATGTGTAACCATAACTTTCTTAACCCCATTGGCAGCTACAAAAGTCACAGCTGCATTTTTAGCAAAGCCCTCGACAGTAGAGATGGTGGCAGCACTAACAAAACCTGTTAGGTTAACCTTAGGTGCTGCACGAGGCAACCAACCATCAGGAATCATAATGTTAAGTGGATACTCAGTAACACCTGTATCGGTTGTAACAGTAAGCACCAGACTACCTGTATTGCTCTTGACATCGAAATTCAAACGGTGAAATTCGCGAAACTTAACATTAGGAATGGGAGCTGGCGAAAAAGTCTTTAAGACACCGTCTTTTGTAGTCAAATGGAAACGCATACGCAAAGTACCCTGTCCAAAATAACCAGCACGGGCGGCCGTAGCATCTGTTTTGGTGTAGTTAAGAAACTGTGTCATATCCTCGGCTGTACGAATATCAACACTATAAGCACTATAAGCCTCATCAAAACCAGAACCGAAACTAACCTGTACCTTGGCCGCAGCTAACTGAGCCTTAAGGGCCAAATCTAACTTCTGTTTATTGGCCACAGTAAACTTCACAGCACCCTCATAATAAGGGGTGTCGAAACGTGGTGCCACCAAAGGCGCACCAGAAGAGGCAATAAGTTGATAGCTACCTGGCACAACCCGCAAAGGTTGTGGAACGGCTGACCAAGTGGCCCATTCGCGCAAAACCTGAGGAACAGTATTCTCCAAGCGCACTTTAAAATCGTCTGCTACAAGTGTGGGTTCTGCAGCCTTTGAAGTTTGTTCGAATTCCAACGTAGTGTTATCGGAACTGAAACTTAGGTTGACAATGGCATCACCCGGCATAGACTCTTCTAACGCATCTTGACTGCAAGAGCAAAAGAACAGTGCGAAAGAGAGTATAAATAACAGCTGTTTTTTCATGTAATTCTCTGAATTTTAAGTTCAAATATCTGACAAAGGTAAATAAAATAACTATGTTACCAAAATTTTTAGTTACTTTTTACACGTAGCACCTACATTACAACCAACACAAGAACTTGCATGACAAGCTACTGAAGCATCAAAGTCATCCCCACGCAATAGAGCCTCCTCGTGCAGGGCCGCCATGGTAGTACACTCCAGGCCAAGACGTTGCATATCAGGGTTGTCACCCACATCACCCCTTAGGGGCTCACCAGTGTGAATCATGGTGATGGCCAAACCTAAAACCATTAAAGCCACGGCCACTATGGCCACAGCTACTGTAATCATTATTGATGTTGTATCCATTTATTTACTAAGATTATTTCTCAATTAAGTTACAAATGTATACATTTGTCTTTAATTATCAACAATAAGACATGAAAATAGTTATTGCAGGTGCGGGTGAAGTGGGTAGCCACCTTGCTCAGATGCTTTCGGCCGAGTATCACGACATAACGGTTATTGACGAACAGAGTAAACGGTTGGATGAATTGGCTGGTTCGGCCGATATCCTTCCTATCGAGGGCGATATCACATCCTTCGAGACACTGGCCAAGGGAAATGTGGCTGGGTGCGACCTTTTTATTGCCGTCTCGCCAGAGGAGAATACCAACATCTTGGCCGCCACCATAGCCAAACAACTGGGGGCAAAAAAAGCAATTGCCCGCATCGACAACGATGAATACCTTCAACCTAACAACAAGGAGGTTTTTATTAATATGGGTATAGACTATATGTTTTACCCTGAAAAAGTGGCCGCAGCCGAGGTGGTCACCCTACTGGGCCACACCTCGACCACCGAATATATCGACTTTTCGGGAGGGCGGTTGGCTGTGGTTGGTTTCAAACTCGATGCCCACTCGCCACTAATTGGCAAGACATTGGTCGAGGTCACTCGCGACCGCGATGCGCTGGAATACCGCACCATTGCCATATCCAGGGCTGGAGAGACCATTATTCCACGCGGTAATGATTTTTTCAAGCCAGGAGATATGATTTATGTGATATCGAACCGCAAATCGACACCCGAGGTGATGGGTTTTACTGGCAAAGCCAATATAGATGTGCGCAATATGATGATTCTAGGGGGGAGCCGTATAGGTACCCGTATTGCCAAAGAGTTGCAAAACGAGATAAACGTCAAACTGGTGGACTACAATCCCGAAAAAGCATATAAATTAGCCGAAATTCTTGACAAAACACTGGTTATCAACGAAGATGGTCGTAAGCTGGAGATTATGATGGAAGAGGGACTCCACAGCATGGATGCTTTTGTGGCCCTGACTGGCCGTTCAGAGACCAATATTTTGGCGGCTATGCTGGCTAAAAAAATGGGGGTAAAAAAAGTGATTGCAGAGGTGGAAAACCTCAACTATATCAACTTGGCCGAGAGCATTGGCATAGACACCATAATAAATAAAAAGCTTATCACAGCCAGCTCCATATTCCGCTTCACAATGACCACTGACGTGCAGGCCATAAAGTGCCTAAACGGGTGCGATGCCGAAGTACTGGAGTTTATTGTCAAAGCCGACAGCCCAGCCACCAAAGGAAAAATCAAACATTTGACCTTCCCAGTGGATGCCATTGTGGGTGGAGTGGTTCGTGGCGATTTGGCTTTTATTGCCGTTGGTAACACTGAACTTAGAGCCTACGACCGTGTGGTAGTATTTGCCCTGCCAAGTGCCATAGGCAAGGTAGGACGATTTTTTGAATAGGCAGAATTACGCAATTTGCAGCAATTTACGGTGCAACGCCAATACCTGTGGGGTAAGGAGCTCGGTCTCATCAGCCAGAATGGTATAGTTCGCATATGACTCTCGCTCGAGCTCACTCATCTGAGAGTTAATTCGGCTGAGCACATCCTGAGCATGGAGCCCATCTCGAGCACAGACCCGCTGCACACGCAACTCTAAAGGAGAGAGAACCACGACAATAGTATCCATTTTTTTGTAGGCTCCACTCTCGACAAGTATGGCAGCCTCTTGAACCACATATGCTGCACTATGCTGCTCGGTGGCCCACTGTTCAAAATCACGCTCCACAGAGGGGTGCACCAGAGAGTTGAGCTGACACAAAAGCGACGAATCGGAGAAGACAGACTGGGCAATATATGCTCTGTTTAGTAGACGATTTGAATCAAAGGCCTCTCGACCAAAAATATGACATATTTCATCACGTAAAGTGTGCTGCATCAAGAATTTAGCCCTATCATCAGCATAATAAACCGCCACACCAAGGGTTTGCAATATAGCCGCCACAGTGCTCTTGCCGCTACCTATTCCGCCAGTAAGACCAACTTTTAGCATAATTTTTTATAACTTTGTAGTAACGACACAAAGGTATTAAAAAAGATAAAACTAATGAAAAAAACATTACTCACTCTACTCTCTGCGGCCTTGATGGCGGGAGTTAACGCACAAGAAGATTGGATGGTTACACAGGGGGGATACAAAGCCTCAGTGGTAGAAAAAGATGGGCAACTAAGCATCGGCAATGGATTGGTTGAAAGACGTATCATGTTGGGTAAGGTGGGCACAACAGTGGCCCTGAACAATTTGATTTTGAAACAAGGTATGTTGCGTTCGGTCAGACCAGAGGCCGAAATCACAATAGACGGAATGACACTGCGTGTGGGTGGCATGACGGGTCAAAAGGTGCATAACTTTTTGCGCAAGGAGTGGCTCGAACAAATGAGCGCCGACCAAAGTGCCATGATATTTACCAGCTACAAAGTGCAGCCCATAGGGGCACGCTTCGACTGGAAAGCTCGAAAAGAGTGGATGGCCGTGGACCCATCTTGGCCTCCAAAGGGCAAGGAGATAATACTAAGTTACCAAGTTGGTGATGAATTATTGGAGGAGTTAGCCCAACGCTCGGTGAGCGACATGGCGCGTGAGAGACTTTTTGTAGATGATTTTCAAAAATTAAATCCTGAATGGCAGATTCATTTCTCGGGACAAAATAATGCGGCCGTGGCCTTCTGCAACGAAGGTAAAGCGGGCGAGATAATGGTCAAGGCCAACACTGCTGCCTATGGTCAAATCTCTTTGCCAGCTAAAACGCAAGTGGTAATGGTGGAGATAGCACCAGGCACCGAGAGTGCTGCCACATGGGGCGTGGGTATGGCATGGATCTTTGACCAAAAAACTATAAAATTCAATCTGCGCACTGCAGAGCAAAAGTTCGCCGTCAATGGGCTTAACGACTTCGAGATGATGTTCCAAGGGCTAAAACCTGGGCAGACAGTAAAGCTGCGAATGGAGAATACGGAGGGGGTGATAAGGTGTAGCTACTCCTACGACCAGGGGGTAAGTTGGGTGGAGCTCTGCCAAGGGCCCGTGCCCATGGGGATGCAGAGCAGAGCCCTACGCGTGGGCAAGATGGATTGGGGTTCGGGTAGCGGAGAACACACCGAATTGGGAGATGTGGGACGGTCGCAAATTATACAGGTCACGGCACTGGGCAAAGCCACAAAAACCGACAAATCACGTACAGAGTACCTAAAGCAGTTAAAAGTCAACGTACACTACGAAATTTATGATGGGGTGCCACTTATGTGTAAGTGGATTTCCATAGAAAACGGCTCTTCACAGCAGATTGTGGTAGAGAAATACAAGAGCGAGATTTTGGCTATCGCTGAGCCAGAGGCCGCGCCTATTTTCGACCGCGAATTCCGCACAGCCAATATCACCGTGGAGACCGATATGGTACATGCAGCAAAGGGAGACCCAAAAAATCCCGAGAGCAAGCGCACAGTCAACCACCACGCTAATTGGGTGGTCGACCCATTATACAAAACACAGGTGGACTGGTCTTTGCGGACCCCTTGCTTGCTAGTGAGCAGCCCCGAATATGGCCCTGCCGAGCAGGTGGCACCTGCCGAAAGATTCGAGAGCCACCGCACGTGGGAGCTACTGCACGACACTTGGGAGCGCGAACGCCGTTCATTGCAGATACGCCGTATGTACCGCACTATTGCCCCCTGGGTGGCCGAGAACCCCATTTTTATGCATGTACGCTCGGCTGACAACGAATCAGTCAAAAAAGCTATCGACCAGTGTGCCTCTGTTGGCTTCGAGATGGTAATTATGACTTTTTGGAGTGGCATAGATATGGAAGACACCTCGAAAACAAACCTCAACCGGATGAAATATCTGGCAGACTACGCCCACTCCAAGGGGGTGGCCCTAGGTGGATACTCGCTCTTGGCCAGCCGCTCGATAGATGCCAAAAACAACGTAGTATCGGACCAAGGTCGTACACCAACCTTCGGTTCTTCGCCATGTCTGCTATCGGATTGGGGCATGGAGTATATGGATAAAATTTATAACTACTTTAAGTTCAGCGGACAAGATATATTGGAGCATGATGGTTCATATCCAGGCGATGAGTGCGCCTCGCAGGAACACCCTGGACACAAGGGGCTAGAAGATTCGCAGTGGAAACAGTACAAAGCAATCCAGGCGCTCTACCATTGGGCCAAGTCGCAGGGTATTTTTCTAAATATTCCAGATTGGTATTTTGTCAACGGAGGTAACAAAACAGGAATGGGCTACCGAGAGGCCAACTGGTCGCTGCCACGAGCCGAACAGGAGATTATAGAACGCCAAAATATATATGACGGCACATGGGACAAGACCCCTTCGATGGGATGGATGATGGTACCACTGGTGGAGTACCAAGGTGGCGGAGCGGCAGCTACAATAGAACCACTAAAAGAGCATCTTACCCATTACGATATGCGTCTGGCCAACAATTTCGGGGCGGGGGTGATAGCCTGCTACCGCGGTCCCGAACTCTACGATGCGCCACAGACCGAGGCAGTAGTGTGCCGATGGGTGGATTTTTACAAAAAATATCGTCGGATACTAAATGGTGACATCATCCACCTGCGTCGCCCCGATGGGCTTGATTGGGATGGCGTGCTGCACGTTGACCCAACGGCCACAGACTACAAGGGGCTACTTATGGTGTATAACCCCACCGCAGAGCCCATAAAACGCACCATTACCCTACCGCTCTACTACACTGGACTCACCAAAATGGCTCACATCAGTGAGCAGGGGCTAAGCAAGGGCAAAAATTTTATTGTTGGACGAGACTACTCTACTGAGTTGTCAATTACTATCCCCGCGGGCGGATACAATTGGTATGTGATTTGGTAATCTTAGAATTTTTCTCTACTTTTGCCGCTCAGTAAAAAAGAGTGAGGGCTCCTTAGCTCAGCTGGATAGAGCAACAGATTTCTAATCTGTCGGTCATGGGTTCGAATCCCGTAGGAGTCACAAAAAAAGAAGGCTTCTCCCCATGGGGGAGAAGCCTTCTTTTGTAGGGCTTTTTTTAGAAGCTGTTTTAATTTCTTTCCACCATTTTATTACCACCCCTTTTTTACTCTTTTCCCGCTGATTTTTGAGCTGTAGTCCACTACTATCTCGGCAAACAGCCCCAAAAATAGCAATAACAAAATTTTAAAAACAAATAAAAACAGCCTCTTAGAGTCCCGAAAGCAACTCCATAAGCTCGTCTACGTTGACGGGCTTGGTCATAAAGTGATTGCACCCAGCAGCTAAAGCCTCATCACGGTCGGCATTGAAGGCGTTGGCCGTGAGGGCAACTATAGGTGTGGTGGTGAACTGGCGAATGAGGGCAGTGGCCTCTAGGCCATTCATCACGGGCATTTTCATGTCCATAAAAATGATATCAAAAGTCTGCGTCTTGGCCTTTTCGACCGCCTCGGCCCCATTTATGGCACGGGTGAGGTTGTTGTCTTTGAGAATAGTTTTTAGGAGCAGGTAATTGCTATCATTGTCTTCGGCCACCAAGATATTTAAATCTTTGACTTGGTGCTTGTGCATTTTGGCCTCAGGGGCGACGACCACTGGGTCCTTATCGGTATCGCCAGGGGCAGATTTGAGAGTGTAATCGACCTGGGTGTGGACGATGAACCAAAACTCGGAGCCCACATTCTCCTGGGACGAGAAGCCGATTTCGGCACCAGTGACATCGGCAATGGCTTTGCAGATTGAGAGCCCGAGCCCTGTACCCTGAGCGAAATCGTCCAATTTTTCGAAGCGGCCAAAGATGCGCTCCCTTTTTTTGTCGGGTATACCTATGCCTGTGTCCCTGACATAGAGGCGCACACGCCCAGGAGAGCACTCGTAACCCATAACAATTTCGCCTTGAGGAGTATATTTAATTGCATTGGTGACAAAATTAGTAAAAACCTGTATAAAACGGTGCATATCCATCTGTGCCACGCAATGGGCATAGGGGTCAACTAGGCGCATGGTGACATTGGGCGAGGTGAGGCGCTGTTTGAAAGACTGGTAGAGTTCGTTGGTGAGATGTTTGAGGTTAAGGGGCTTACGAAGAATATCGATGGAACCAGCCTCGATTTTCGAAAGGTCGAGAATGTCGCCAATCAATTTGAGTAGGATTTCGCTATTGATGTCGATAAGTCGCTTGT
>JAVVSB010000022.1:28015-31003 GCA_036654415.1 Mucinivorans sp.
GTATTCGCGCTTTTCATCGGCATTATTGGCATCGGAAAGAAGCTGCGAAAAGCCCACAATGGAGTTGAGTGGGGTGCGAATCTCGTGGCTCATGGAGGCCAAAAAGGTTGATTTAAGTTTGTCGGCCTCTTCGGCTCGGTTTTTGGCACGAATTAGGTTTTCGCGATAGATAACATCTTCGGTTATGTCGCGCTGGATGAAGGTGATGCCAGCGGGGTTGCCATTTTCGTCCTCACGCACATTGTATACAAAATTGTAGTGGCGATACTCCTCATTGTTAATATTACGGACACGGAGCTCGAGATTGCTTTGAGATGGGTGTTGGCCATGCGCCACCAAATCGAGCAGGCCGAGAAAGGCATTCCTGTCGTGGGGGTGGACGCGGTCGCGGATGGATTCAAAAGACCACTGTTCATCACCCTGAGGCGAGCCCGTGAATTTGGAGAGTTTCCCCGTGGAGATTTGGTAGTCCCACGAGGTGAGCATCCCAGCATCGAGGGCCAAGGCCAATTCACGTTGCATGAGTTCCACCCTTTTATAGGAGTCGAGGAGCTGTTGTTGTTGGGCTTTTTTTGAGTCACATCTTCGCAGTTGAGCAGGTAGCCTTGGGGCTGGTCATGCTCATCGCGCATAATGGTGATTTTGGTGACAAAATATTTGTGGGTATGGACAAATTCAGAGTCGTAGAATTGTCGACAACGGTCGAAATCGTAATCGGTCTCGAAGGAGATATCCTGCCACTGTTTGAGTTTTGCTTTGTCGTGGTGGCCAATGTTGGGGTCATCGAAGAGGTTAATATTGTAAACCTTTTCTATGGTTGTACCAAACATGTCCAAAGCTACCGCATTGAGGTACTTGAGTTTACCCTCTTTGTCGTAGATAATAATCCCCATGGGAAGGTAACGAGGAATCAGGGCTAGAATTTCATTTTGCATCATTTACAGCTTAAAAAACCATATCTGAGTGCAAATATATGTATTATATTTATCTTTAGAGAATTTATCTGCTCATTGGGTGGTGAAAGCTATGATGAATTATCAAATAGGTAAGACTAAAAAAGCTAATATACTCCAGACTAAGTCGTCGGTGTTGTGGACAGGTTAGGTTGAGAATGCTCTGGAGAGTTCTCATGCGCAGCAAGAGGCAAGGCCAAGTCCCCCCATGAATACTTTTTTAATCATAGTCGATTATTATTTGTTTAGAATTATTTATTATCTCATTTAACATGATAAAAACAGACAATTATCAATTGTTTATCTTTAGTCTATGATGAATTTTTTTACAAAAATGTACACTAAAACAAACTAAATCACTATATTTGTAGATTAAAGCACATTAAAACAACCTTAAATATGGTAAACAACACAAAACATGGCCTAGTCAGAGGCGGTTTTTGGGCTTCACTTTACGCAAGAGAGATAGGAGTTGAAGGACGACAACGGGTAATCATTATGGTCTACGCATCACTTATGATAGTGGTGGGTGTAACACTGAATTTATTTAACCTGACGGGGCCTCAAGAACTATTTTTTAATATTGCCAACGCCACACACGGTGTACTGACCATAGTGCTATTTATATGTTATTACTACCGCCTTATATCGCTTAAAACATCCTTAGCTCTTTTATGTATAGTGACGCAATTGGAACTATCGGCAGAGACCGCTTTTTGCATCATCCATAGTAACCCATATAACATGGCCCTAACCATTGGCAACATGGTACTGTCGGCCATAATACTGCTACTAAGCGTAATAGCGCATCTAAAGGTGATGCCATATGTGGTGGCTGCAATGTCGATGGCAGGATACGCAATCAGCATTTTAATAACTGGAAGCGAGGTGATTAGTAACTTCTTTTTCGTCTTCCTGCTATTGTTTATACTACTGTCAGTACTGGGATGGAAACTAAACTCGAACACCACAGCACTTGAACACGAAAATAGTGAGCTCAAAGACGAGCAACAACAAGTACTCAATATGTTTCATATGAGTAAAGAACAGATGCGCTCATATGTGACTTTGGCACGCAAAAAGAGGCTTAAGCCAGAGAAGACAGCTGAGTTACTAAAATCGCTTGGAGGTAACGCCGAAAGACAAATACGTGATAACGTAGCCTATTACATAAAACAAACATCGATTGACTTAGAAAACATACGAGAACGAATGCCAGAACTAACAGCTTCGGAAACGGAAATCTGCGCCTTAATTCTGAAAGATAAAAAACTAAAAGAGATAAGCCAAGAACTGGACAAATCACCAAGCAACATCACCTGCCAAAGAACCAATATCCGCACGAAATTCGGACTCAAAAAAGAAGATAACCTGTACCTGTTTTTGGTCAAAAAGATGGAAAATAAAGAGTAGACTATGGTGGTCTAAAGCACTTTAAGTGATGGCGCGTACAAATTTATGCGCACCATCGAAGATTGAACCCGAGACATCGTGATTACGAATCGTGTACAACAAGATTTTTAAGTTCATTAACTATATTATGATTTTATAGGCAATAGCTTTTTTGTTACGTAGTTTATAAATGCACCACATGTCACTAACATAAATGTTGCATCATCTACGGTTGGAACATAATCAGTTGCAATTAAAGCATAACGAATACCTGTTTTCTTGTCATTAGTATAGTTGTAGAAATTCAAAAACCCTTGTTTTACTTGTGACTTGATTGAAACACCTTGCTGTTCTAACTCAGACAAAGGTATTTTTATTAGTTATGGAGCGACCACAAGCCTCAACAGCAGGAATAGATTCTTTAACCGAATTTCTATTATCTTGATTTGCTTGGCTTGCTGATAAATGTTTTAATGCAGCATCTATATACAATGAAATATTTAATGTTTTATCTTTCCAAGATATGGGCTAGCTTTATACAAAACACGAGGCGTTGCGACCAATGTCGTAACGCCTCGCCTTTCGATTTGTAGCGAGATCGGGGGTTGAACCCGAGACCTCATGATTATGAATCATGCGCTCT
>JAVVSB010000023.1:0-30551 GCA_036654415.1 Mucinivorans sp.
CCCCGACCAGCTGATTACAAATCAGCTGCTCTGGCCAACTGAGCTACATCGGCTTGGCTCTTTCCAACCTCGATTTCTCTGAATTGGACTGCAAAGATATGTATTCTATTTTGTTATTCAAAATTTTTTCTAATCTTTTTGCAAAAAAAATTGAGTGGCCCAGTTGTAAGGGCCACTCAATTAAAGGTATTTACACTGTACGATAATTAATTACAGCTTTGATAGCATAAAGGGCCTTTATACGGCTGCGGTCGATAACCATAGTATCGAAATCAGTAACGTTACGAGGAACAAGCTGCAACTTGTCAGCATCACCTTCCACACTTCTAATAAAGCGAATGACATTAAAACCATCAGCCACCACTAAGTATGCCTCGCCCAAAAGAATCGAATCCAGAGCAATAGCTCCCAAAACAATAGTAGCCCCAGCAGGAATTCCTGGTGCCATGGAGGTGCCACTCACACGAGCCGCATAAACGCTATCCTTTGCCGCTGGCAAAACAAGATGGTATTGTGGTTTAAGTGTTGCCCTAAATGTGGCATCGGCAATATCCAAAGCATCCTCGTTGTAATAAGCAACAGCACCAACACTCTTGGACATAACCTCAAAAGCAGCATCGGCCGAGGCATGCATCTCCATCATCTGACCCTCACCTGTGAGCAACCATAGACGACTAATCATAGGATACTTTGCACAAATCAGACGCGCAAGCTCCTTACTAATACCAAAATTACCACGTTTGATTTGATACAGATTTTCAGACCTTTTCAACCCAATACTCATTGCAAATTTGTTAGTGGACATCCCGCTCCACCGAACCACCTGTTCCAGTCTTTGCCAGTTGGTCATCGTCGATTGTTTTAACATTTTAGTAAATTATTATATATGTTTTGATTTTAACTATATCTATATTAAATACCCTCTACTAATAAAGTAAAGTTAGTGAACTATTTTAATATGCAAACGATTTTATGGGATTTTTATTGTTTATCGTCATAATATTACAAATAATAACCAGAACATGTACCAAAATGTAACCTTCAACAAGTTGATTAATAGGCAAACAACCATAGGAAAGTGATGTAAGAATTTACAAAGCTATCCGTTAAATATCATCCTCAGAGAGCACCTGACGTAGGGCTGAGAGAAATTCATTACAATGTTGTTTGGAGAGAGTCAGCGCAGGCAACAAACGAACCACGCACTTATTGGCTGCTGTACCCACAAAAATATGGTGCTCTGAGAGTAGTTTACCTCGCAATGGAGCACTCGGAGCAAAGAGCTCAAAACCCAACATCAAACCACGTCCACGCACATACTTAATCTTTTGGGGGTATTGGCTCTGAAGCTCTTTCAACCCATCAAAGAGGTATTGCCCCATGGTACTAGCGTTGTCCATCAAATTTTCCTCTAACATCTCTTGAGCCACAGCACGAGCGGCCACAGCCGCCAAATGGTTGCCACCAAAAGTGGTGCCCAACATGCCGTATTTGGGTGCTATATGTGGTGCAATAAGGATTGCCCCCATGGGAAAACCATTAGCTATGCCCTTGGCCATGGTATAGATATCAGCCTGAACACCTGCCCAATCATGCGAAAAATATTGTCCCGAACGGCCACAACCACACTGAACCGAGTCGGCCACATAGAGGGCTCCATACTGAGTACACAACTCACGGATGGCTACTAGAAACTCGCGGCTGGCCTCCTGAATGCCACCAACCCCTTGAATTCCTTCGGTGATGACGGCTGCAATCTGAGACCCATGTTCAGCAAAAAGTGCGGTCAGAGCCTCTATATCATTAAATTTACTGAAGATAACATTCTCTGTCTCATTGACAGGGGCCACAATGGCTGGATTGTCAGTGGCAGCCACAGCAAGCGAAGTACGACCATGAAAAGAGCCACTAAAGGCAACTACCTTTTTGCGCAAAGTGTGGAAGGAGGCTAACTTGAGCGCATTTTCATTGGCCTCGGCACCACTATTACATAAAAATAGTTGGTAATCATTCTTACCTGTTAACTTGGCCAAAGCATCGGCAAAGGCGCGCTGCTGAGGTATCATCACCGAATTGGAGTAGAAACCTATCTTGCCGAGTTGGTCGGTAAGGGCCTTAACGTAGCGAGCATTGGTATGACCGATAGAGATAACAGCATGTCCACCATACATATCCAGATAACGCTGCCCTTTTTCATCCCACAATTCCGACCCTAGAGCCCTCTCGATGGTGACATCATAGAGAGGATATACATCAAACATTTTCATGACTTTATATTTTTTTGATTTTTTAAAATTAGAAAGCAGAAGCTTTAAGTCTCAGCCCTGTATGCTCATCAAGGCCAAACATAAGATTCATATTTTGAATGGCCTGACCGCTGGCCCCCTTAACAAGATTGTCGATGGCGCACACCACCAGCAAATTATCCCCCTGCTTGGTAAGCGACATAATACACTTATTGGTATTGACCACCTGCTTGAGGTTAATGCTTCGCTCCGAAACAAAGGTAAAGGCGGCATCACGATAAAACTCTTTATAGAGAGTCTGAGCCTGCTCTAATGTCCCATCAAACTTGGTGTAGACACTAGCCAAGATGCCACGAGTAAAATCGCCCCGATATGGGATGAAATTAACCTGACCATCAAAACTTTGGCAAAGCCCTATCATCTGACCTACCTCACGCAAATGTTGGTGAGTGAAGGCTTTATAGACAGAAAAATTATTAGCACGCCACGAAAAATGGCTTGTGGCACTCATCGACTGCCCGGCCCCTGTACTACCCGTAGCGGCACTGATATGTACATCATCACTCAACTTACCGCCAGCAGCCAAAGGCAGCAGAGCAAGTTGTAGGCAGGTGGCAAAGCAACCAGGATTGGCTATATCGTGGGCCTGACGTATAGCCTCACGGTTCATCTCGGGTAGACCATAGACAAAATCTCGCCCAGCAATGGTGGTATCAGGCAGAATACGAAAATCCTGACTAAGGTCAATGACACGAACACTCAGCGGCACATTATTGGCCTCCATAAATCGACGCGCATTGCCGTGACCCACACACAAAAAGGCAACATCAATGGACTCCCAGGCAAAATCATCACAAAAACGCATATCCGTTTCACCCAATAAATCCTCATGTACATCACTCAATAAGTTACCCGAATTACTAGAACTATTAACCCAAACCAACTCCGCCAAAGGGTGATTAATCAAAATGCGTATCGCCTCGCCACCAGTGTAACCCGCACCACCAACAATTCCTACTTTAATCATTAGAACTAATTTTTAATAAAATTAAAGACCAAATTCACACTTTCAGCAGAAAGTTGAATTTGGTCTTTGAAACACTTCTACTTTCTTTATTTAGAGCTTATTTACGGCTTTATATATCTTATTTTGATTACCGAAAATCTTACCGAAACCACGAACATCCTCACCGCTCCAGCCGTCCATCACCTCGCCATAGGCCCCAAATTCAGAACTCATCAAGTCATGAGGACTACTAATACCCACTAATACAAAGCGATATGGATGTAACTCAACATAAACATCGCCACTCACTGTGCGTTGCGAACTACTCATCATAGCCTCCATATCACGCATGGCAGGGTCATAATACTGCCCCTCATGTAAGTAGTTACCATAAAAAGCTGCTATCTGGTCTTTCCAGAAGAGTTGCCACTTGGTAAGGGTATGTTTTTCAAGCATATGGTGAGCCTTAATAATAATCATGGGGGCCGCAGCCTCAAAACCAACTCGTCCCTTGATACCTATGATGGTATCCCCAATATGCATATCACGCCCTATGGCATAGGGGGCAGCAATTTTTTGCAACTCCTGAATAGCCTTTACCTTGTCATCAAAATGCTGACCATCAATGGCCACTAACTCGCCATGGTCAAAAGTCAATGTCAAATTCTTAACCTCAGTGGCAGTGAGCTGACTCGGATAGGCACTCTGGGGCAGAGTCTGCGAAGAGGTTAGGGTCTCCTTACCCCCAACCGATGTTCCCCAAATACCCTGATTGATTGAGTACTCAGCTTTTTTGAAATCAAAATCAACCCCGTTTTCACGAAGATAGTCAATCTCCTGGGCACGTGTCAATTTACGGTCACGAATAAGTGCTATAACCTCAATTTTAGGAGCTATATAGTTAAAAATCATATCAAAACGCACCTGGTCGTTGCCAGCTCCTGTACTGCCGTGACAGAGAAAATCGGCTCCTACCTCCAAAGCATATTCGGCAATGGCCGTGGCCTGGGAAATACGTTCAGAACTAACCGAGATTGGATAAGTGCCATTTTTTAGCACATTTCCAAAAATCATATACTTTATCGACTCCTCATAGTAGCGATGCGAAACGTCAAGAGCTCGGTAGCTCTTGACGCCCAAAGCCAAAGCACGACTCTCGATTTTTTGAAGTTCGGCAGAGGAAAAGCCTCCCGTATTGGCCAATACAGCATGAACCTCAAGCCCCATCTGTTTTTGAAGATAGATAGCCGCGTAACTTGTGTCGAGGCCGCCGCTAAAAGCTAAAACTACTTTTTTCATATCTTTGTTTATTTATTATATTTCTTTTTGGCAAAGGTGCCCAAAAGTTTACCCCACAGGCTGCTATTTTGAACCTTAACCTTATCGCGCGAGGGGTCAAAAATCATGGCCGTACAGAGGCAGTTTTTATGATCCTTAGCCTGAAGAATATTAAAATTCACACAGCTGGCACACCCCTTCCAAAACTGCTCGTCATCAGTAAGCTCAGAGTAGGTGACGGGACGATAACCGAGCGAAGAGTTGATTTTCATAACGGCTAAACCAGTGGTTAGACCAAAGAGCTTAGCACCAGGAAATTTCTCAAGCGAGAGGTTAAAAGTGCGCTCCTTAATGGCCCGAGCCAAACCCAAACCACGAAACTCGGGGTTGATAATCAAACCAGAATTGGCTACAAAACGGTCGTGACCCCAACTCTCAATATAACTAAAACCAGCCCACCGGCCATCTTTGTGGAAAGCCACAACAGCCTTGCCTTGACGCATTTTTTCGCTCACATATTCTGGCGAACGTTTGGCAATACCCGTACCACGGGCCTTGGCACTTTCGGCCATTTCGGTACAAATTTCAGCAGCAAACTTAGTATGCTCCTCTGTGGCTACATACACATTAAAATCTTCAATATTCATCTCTTTTTTAAATTTCTTACAGTTTAAAATCATGCAAAGTTATTAAAAAAATTTCTAAACAGTAACTTATAACACATCTAAATTACTTCTTAGCAATTTTCAGGCTCTCTCCAATCGGATTTATCAAACAGGAAACTGGTAAACACCACGCTGCCGAAGGCACTCCACAACACTCGCTTTTAAGGCCTCGACCTTTTTATCTTCATTGACTGACAGATAGATGGAGGTGGCCTGAAACAACTGAAGTAGAACTCGACTATCATGAAGTTCAATATGGTCAGAATTATTATCCTTGAGCTGCAACTCCAGTAAGGCCTCATCCAAAGTTATGAACATCTGCAGCGGAAGGTGGCTAGCCTTGAGACTAAGCAATTTTTCAATCACCTTGGCCAAGAGCTCAACCTGACGCATCACATAATCTTTACGCTCCAACATCGCCCTCGATTTTATGAACCTCCACCAGCGCAATACGATTATTTTTGGCACGCATGATTTTAAGTTCCAAAGCACCTATTATAAGCGTGTCACCTGCTTTTGGCATATCCTCACTACAATAGAGCACATAACCAGCTAAAGTTTCATAATCATCACTCAAAGGTATATCCAAACCATACTCAGCATTGAGGTGCTCCACCGACTGACGTCCAGAAAAGATATAACGCCCATGCCCCAAATCACGCTCGGCTAAACTCTCTACATCATGTTCATCCTCAATCTCACCAAAAATCTCTTCCAGTATATCTTCCAAAGTAATCACCCCAGCAGTACCACCAAATTCATCGATGACGATGGCCATACTACGGCGCGTGCGAATAAACTCACGGAAAAGATGTTGTAAAGGGGTGGTCTCGGCCGCATAGATGGCCTTGGTGACCATCTGCGCCACTAGCGTAAAATCTTTGAAAAGCTCACGACTACGAGCATACCCAACCACATTGTCAATCGTGCCCTCGTAGATGGGGATACGCGAAAAATGGGACGAGATGGCCACAGCACGCAACTGCTCAATGGTGGCATCAATAGACACAGCCTCGACCTCGACCCGAGGTGTCATACAATCGCGCACATGAAGCTCCGAAAAATCGAGCGCGTTTTGAAACAATTTTTTTTGATTCTCATCCACCTGAATCTCCTGCTGACCCTGCTCCTGTTCAACAACTGGTAAGCTATCCTCGACCAGCGAAATCAAATCCTCTTTATCAAGCTCATCCTGCGAAGAAAAGCTCTTACGCACAGGGTAAAAACACCACGTCAAGGGGTACAGAAGAACATAGACAAGGTAATAAAAATAGGCGAAAATCTTAAGAAAAATATCCGACACCAAAGGCACCAAAAGGTAGACCAGGGAGTGAACGACAAAAAAAATAGCCATTGATAGGGCTATCCACCCTGCAACACCAGCCCAAGCCACAACAACCTCCTCCATAGAGATAACAAAAAGCACTACAGCAAAAATACGCGAGAGCCAAATGGTAGCAAAAAAACGCCATTGATGGACTAAAAGCTCACGAATAATAAAGGCATAGAGCCCCTGGGTGCGGCTCTCAATCTGCAAGCGTAAACGCCCCTCGTGAGCAAAAGCCACCTCCATCCCGCCCATTATGGCAGAAAAAAGCAAGGCGAGCGGGATAAGTGATATTTCCATTACTATTTTTTTATTTGGACGGAATCCATGGCCATAGAATCGACAACCACTGTATCTGGCTGTTGCTGAACCTCAATTTGACCAGAGGTGCGGTTAAATTGCCAAGATTCAAAACTTTGATCGGCCTCGAAACCGGTGCCCACATGCATACTGCCACCATCTATGACTTTGGCTCGTTTGGGGGTGTAGATAAGCCCTTTACCTTCATCCCAAAAAAGTTGGTCAGTATATAGTTCGCGGTTGCCGTCATAATTATGAGCCACCACATTACCTCGAGCTTCCCAAATTTTGGTCTTCTCATTGTAGTGGGCCCAATCGGCCCTAAGGTCCGACTCAATAGCCAAAGAGTCACCAAAAGTTTCGACATGAATCCCCTCTGGATACTCGAAAAAAGGCTCCTTAGCCATCTCATAACGTTTGATGAGCGCAGCAACTACCTTGTACCGTTTGCGTCCACTACCCGAGTAGACCATCGTATGGTCATAACTGGTAAGAGTGGGTGTGGTCTCGGGGTCAAGCTCAGATGGAACAACCTTATTTCCGCACGAACTCAGAAAAAATAAACAGAGTAAAAGGTAACGCATTTTTAATTACAAACTAAACAACCTAACTCAAAGGCCAGAAATTTATACAATTCCGACCTTTGAGTCACAGTTGCAAAACTATGGGGTTACAATAATTAGCGACCCCTAACGGTGGTATGTCCTGATATCCAACCGCAATTTACAGAATACCCCTGACCAGACTCTAAACCACGCATAAAGAGCTCTTCATCTTTAGGAAAATTAGCCGCATAAGAACCAATAGCTGTGTTGACTGATGCCAACTGTGGGTCATCGGCTGTCATGTGAGCCTTGGCCTGCTGGAAAGCATCGACCACCAACCAATAAGCTGCCTGACGGTCAAAACCTCCACAAGCCTGCGAAGAACCATTGGCAAGAGCACTTGCATAAATATAATAGGCGAAACCATTGTCATCATCCATAGAGATAATCTGACGGGCCAATACAGCAGCCTCGCGAGATAGCCCCATAGACAGGCTATGTCCAGCGGCACGAGTCATATAACTAACCTTGGCGGCGGGGTCGGTTTCACTCTTGATGGCAATATTCATAAACTCAAGGGCCTTGGCAAAATCTTTCTTCTCCTCATAAACTCCAGCCAACATAACTGCCAACTCAGGTTTAGGGTCAATTTGGTAGTATTTTTCGATTAGTTGCATATAGAACTCACCAGAACATTTACTACGTTGACAAAGGGCAAGAATTTGTTTAATCAGAGCCTCGTTATCGGGGTCTGCATCATACTTAGGTTTAAAAATTTTGTCGATGTTTTCGCAAGAGGCGGCACCACTGCTAGCAAAAAGAGACTCCACTGCCGTAATGGCATCTTTGACCTCCAAGCTGCGAGGCTCAGGCACTGCATTGAGAAGCGCAGACAATTTTTCGTACACCATCACATATTTTTCAGGCGTGATGTCGTCCAATTGATAGCTTTCGGTCAAAGCGGTGAAGTAGGTGCCGATAAGCACAGGATTGGGCCCCTGCTGACCAGCGGCAACGGCCTGCTCAAATAAATCGAAGGCTTTTTGTTTCTGCTCGGGAGAATAGTTCAAAAAAGCCAACGCTTTCTGACCCAAAATATAAGATTTACCACGTGTGGCATGGTTCCCAAAACTCTCGGCACGTTTGTCGAAAAGCAACATAATACTGTCGATATAGACGCTACGTTCAGCCTTGGTGGTGGCACTAGCCAACTTTGAGGTATAGATGCGAGAACCATTAATATAAAGATTCTCAGAACACTTAGGGGCCCTCTGTAAGAGCATCTGCAACTCTTTGGAGGCCTGATTCATGTCTTTTAGCTTAACAGAATATAAAAAAGCATTATACAATTTTACATTCTCTTCGCGATGAGCAGGGTCTTCTCCCCATTTAGGGTCATCCTTGAAATCCTGTGCTGAAGCACTGACGGTGAACATTAAAGAAATCACCATTAAAAATAATCCTTTTTTCATAATCTTATATTGTTTAATTCAACTTATACTGTCTAAACCAACCATCCTCGCCTATGAATGTTATGCCCACAAATATTTTGAAATAATCCTCACGCACCTGCCCATTATACTGTGTACCTCGTTTGCCAACCTCGGCCCCCACACTAATTTTGGAATTAGACTTGGCCTTGAGCGGAAAATCAAAGCCAAGAGTGATGGCTATATCCTGAAGCTGCTGACCATCCTTTAGTATGTAGCTGGTGCCATAACGAGCCCCCAATTTATAGGTCCAACGATTAAAAGCACTACGAATACTCATACGGTTTGGGGTATAACTAACCCCTAATTTATATTGTTGTTGAACCCCAAGCGAGATTCCTGTGTTCTGAACATCAGTGTCAAAAGCATCGGTCCAATCCTGACGGTCGTAATCGAAACCAAAACTCCACTTAGCACTTTGGTACATCACCCCCACAGCCCATTTCTGAGGTATATTAAGCGACATAGGCTTCTCGCCAATATAGACGGTGTCGACTGTATTACCCGTTACTGAAACACTCTGCATACGGTCGTATGTATTGATATTAGTGTTGGGTTGATAAGTGCCTCCAAAAGTGAGCCACCCCGTCTTAGAAAGACGAACCGAGTACTGAGCTCCAACGCTAAAAGAGAGCTTCGATACGTGTACTTTAGAGTAAGACTTAACAGCACGATAGGTGTCAGCGTTAAGCATGGGGTAGATGTCGGCATTATAATACCTATCCATAGTTCCAAAATAGTAAATCATATTGGCCCCTACATTGAGACCCTTGACAAGATTAATCCCGAAACTCATGGTGACGGCAGAAATGCCACCCTCACCACGGTAACCATACACAGCACGACCAATGTTATTGACCACTGAAGTGGTGGAATCAATCATTGAAGTACGATACCCCACACCACTAACGGGAGTAAGCGAGAAACCCAACCCAATACCGCGAGCCAAAGGAATAGCAAAGCCAAGGTCATGAATGTCGAAGTTATTATGAGAGGCTGAAGATTGATACTTGGCACCATACTGGTTGTAGGCCGTTGTACGCGAATAGTGATTCTGCCCCTCACCAGCAAACTGAAAAATAGCAGAGTGCTGACTAATGGCTCCCAAAGAAGCCGGATTGAGGTAGTTGAAATCAACAGCACTCTGCCAAGCCACACCAATGCCACCCATGGCACGATTGGCCACACCACCCCCAACATGCAAATCCCCAATGCCGTACATCGTGTATGGCGAGAAGACACTCATACTCGAGGCAATCTGAGCTGAAGTAAACTGTGATAAACAGCCGAATATCAACGAAATTATAACTACTTTGTATGTACTCTTTTTATTGTGCATTATATTCTAAAATTCGGTTAAGTCCCTTTGATACCAGCTCACAATCGACAAATATCGTGTTTTTTAATGACTCTACAAAATAAATTGCGTCAGCGCCAGTAAAAAAAACTATTTTATCATCGTTTTCACTTATATAGCCTTCAATTTCATACCTTACACTCTGCATGACACCTTTTTGTATAGCCTCAAACGTAGAGCTACCATAACCATGCAAAGCTTGAGTGTCAAGACTGCACAAAGGGAGTTTCGCCGTCTGAGAGTGCAAAGCCGCGAAACGAGTAGAGAGCCCAAGCGAAATATTGCCTCCCAAGAATTCACCTTGTGCACTCACTCGGTCGATGGTAAGGGCAGTGCCAAAATCAAAAATCAAGAGCTCCTTACCTGGAGCAGCATCATAAGCCCCTACTGCAGCAGCCAACCTATCTGGACCCAAAGTCTCGGGAGTGGCGTACCTGTTCTTAAGAGGTATAGCAGTGTGGCTATCCAACACCAAAACACGGCCCAAAGCCGTGGATAGATATTCCTGTAAAGGCAGATTAGGTAACCGAGTGGAGGATATGATGGCTTGTTCCACATTATACTTGGCCAACACGCTAGATAATAGACCCATCTCCAAATCGCGCGAGACCCAATGGTACACAACCGTAGAATGGTCAAAGACAGCCCCCTTAATGGTACTATTACCTATGTCAAGAACAAGATTCATCGTACCAAAGCATTAAGTGTCTCATGTAAACTAAGAATAGATGTTATATTTCTAACCGTTAAACGAAGCTTATTATTATATGTGGCGAGTTTAAATTTTGAAGGTTTGGCAGAGACCCCACGCAGGATGGTCATAAAACGTTCACTCTTGTAAAAAGGAGAGAGCTCATCGGCCACAAAATACAGAAAAGCAAGACCATTTTTGACCGTAATTTTTTCAATACCACAATTCTCGGCCAGTGAACGCAGACGCACCACCTCCAACAGCTCAGCAGCCTGAGGTGGAAGTTCACCAAAACGGTCACGCATCTGAGAGGCAAAGGTATCTAACCTATCGGACTCCTTGAGCGCATCCAACTCGCGATATATACGTATCTTTTCAGCCGTCGAACCAATGTAGTCATCTGGGAGATAAGCTATAGTGTCGGTCTCAATGGTGCAATCAATGGTCGAGGTATCGACCTCAAGCCCTTGCTCGGCACGGAGTTCGGCCACAGCTTCGGCCATAATCTTTTGGTAGGTCTCAAAGCCCATATCACCCACAAAACCACTCTGTTCGGCCCCTAAAATATTGCCCGCACCACGAATATCCAAATCCTGCATAGCGATATTAAAGCCACTGCCGAGGTCCGAAAAATCTTCAATGGCACGTAGACGACGATGAGCATCGCTGGTCAGAGCCTGCTCCGATGGGATGAGCAAATAGCAGTAAGCCTTGCGATTAGTGCGACCCACGCGACCACGCAACTGATGTAAATCCGAGAGACCAAACATCTGAGCATTATTGATAATCATGGTGTTGGCATTTGGAATGTCGATTCCACTCTCGATAATGGTGGTGGCCAACAAGACATCATACTCCCCATATATGAACTCCATCATAATCTTCTCCAACTCCATGGCGCTCATCTGTCCATGACCAACGGCCACACGAGCCTCTGGGCAAACCGTACGAATGGTCTGCAAAATTCGTGGCAAACTCTGAACCCTATTGTGCAGAAAGAAAACCTGACCACCACGCTGCATTTCATAATCAATGGCCTCTTTGATAATGGTTTCATTGAAGGTGTATACCTCAGTGGCCACAGGTTGACGATTGGGTGGCGGGGTGTTAATGATGCTCAAATCACGAGCCCCCATAAGCGAAAATTGGAGTGTGCGCGGGATGGGGGTAGCGGTAAGAGTCAAGGTGTCAACATTGCTCTTTATCTGACGCAACCGCTCCTTCATGGTGACACCAAACTTCTGTTCCTCGTCCACAATCAGAAGACCTAAATCCTTAAATTGGACCCCCTTACCAAGTAATTTATGAGTTCCGATTATAATATCTATCTTCCCTGCGGCCAACTCTTTCAAAATCTCAGTGGTCTGCTTGGCCGACTTAGCACGCGAGAAATTTTCGATGCGCACGGGGAAATTTTTGAGCCTACGTGTAAAAGTCTTAAAGTGCTGCAAGGAGAGCAAAGTTGTTGGCACAAGCATAGCAACCTGTTTGCCATCGGTGGCAGCCTTGAAGGCTGCACGCATAGCCACCTCGGTCTTACCAAACCCCACATCTCCGCACACCAACCTATCCATGGGTTGCTGAGCCTCCATATCTGCCTTAATGGCATCGGTGGCTGAGCGTTGGTCGGGGGTGTCTTCGTAAATAAACGAAGACTCTAACTCAGCCTGAAGATAAGTGTCAGCCGAATATGCAAAACCAACAGAGGCCTTACGCTGAGCATAAAGAGCTATTAAAGAACGAGCTATATCCTTGACACGGCTTTTTGTAGTTGCTTTGAGCTTAGCCCAAGCCCCACCACCCAACTTGTGTACCACAGGGGACACAGGCGTATCACCATCTTTATATTTACTGATACGATGGAGCGAATGGACGTTGACCATCAGCACATCACCATCACGATATGTAAGTTTAATAAACTCACGCTGACCTGTGGCATCGGTAGTTCGCACCAAGCCGCCAAAACGCCCAACACCATGGTCGATATGCACCACATAGTCGCCTATTTTAAGGGCATTAAGTTCAGCGATGGTCATGCTTTCGGACCGCTCCAACTCTCCGTATATCTTATACTTTTGGTAACGGTCAAAGAGTTGGTGGTCAGTAAAGAGATTCATGCCAGACCAACAAAAACCACTATGAATAGTCAGTGGGATATTGTCGATTTTGGTCTTACTAATCTCAAGTAGAATATTGTCCAACCGCTCGGCCTGCGAAAGGTTATCTGTGAGTAAATAGGTGCGCACTCCGACATCACCCCCCAGGCGAATATGAGAGGCCAGCAGTGCGAAATTCTTGTTGAAGGTGGGTTGTGGCGTACTTTCAAAATCAATCTCCTGCTCGGAGCTACGACCAGTTGAGTCCATGGCCACAACTGACCATGAGGCTATATCACTAGAAAAGGCTACACTGCTGGTGGTCTGATGGTCGATGGTCGAGGGGTCGGCAAGTTCAGAGAGCAACCTGCTACGCAGGTCATCTATCTTGAGCAGTAATTGAGCATAACTATTGACCCAGAGTGTGGCCTGAGCCACATATTGAGCAAAGCTAACACGCGAAGGCATATGTTGTTGGCTCTTGAGGTTGGGCACCACCTCTACGAAACTACGCTGCTCCAAAGAGAGCTGACTCGAGATGTCGAAAGTGCGCAAGGATTCAATAGTATCGCCAAAAAATTCAATACGATAGGGTTTATTATCACTATAAGAAAACACATCCACAATACCACCACGCACAGCATACTGACCAGGTTCGTAGACAAAATCAACACGCGAAAAACCATATTCAAGCAACACCTGTTCTACAAATTTTATACTCAAGGTTTCACCACGCCCCATGTGCAATGTGTTTTGACAGAGCTCCTCACGAGGAACTACCTGCTCGGCAATGGCCTCGGGGTAGGTGCAGATTATCATTAAACGGTTTTTGGTTTGGGCAGCCAGTGTGGTGAGCACCGTGGTGCGCTGCACAATGCCACTAGGGTCCTCTCGTTGAGTCTCAATGGACCGCTTATAGGCCGTAGGCATAAAATAGAGTCGTCCTTCGGGAACCCCATCAACGCTTAAAATATTATATAAATCATTGTAGAGATAACTGGCAGCCTCTCTATCCTGCATCACCACAACGTGTACACCAGAGGCACTCTGCGCTTTGGCAGCCACTAAAAATGAAAAAAGAGAGCCGCTTACCCCCCTTAGACGGATGGCTCGGCTCTCATGTTTAAGAGATAGGGTCTGCTGGGCAGACCCTATTCTCTCAATGAGCTCTTTGGCTTGCATTATGCTTATTTACTTTTTATTAACAGTTGAGCCATCGGCCACCATTTTGAAAGTCAATGGCAGAGCCTCTAACTGACGGATATAATTACGCTTGCCATACTTGGGAGATGGTGAACTGACATACATATCAATGCCTATGAAACGGTTATTCGTGGAATCATAGATGGTATAGTTGATAAATGGGCCTCCCATAAAATCGTTCTGTACTTTCCAAAAACCACGTATCTCAGTCCATTTGTAACCGTTGATATCAAAGAGACGGGCCTCAGGGGTGAAGGTGGTGTCGGTAGTCATATAAGAGCCCTTGGATGGACCAGGAATGTTACGAACGGTTAAGTTACGTTGCGCGATAAGAGAGGCTGGACTCTCAGTCCCAGTGGATTTAAAGGTATATAGTATGAGCCCTTGGCTAGCCAGAGGCATCTCGTTGGATATCCACATATAATCCGCAGTGTCGACACGAAGTCGATAACCACGAGGGATACCAAGATGGAAACCAAATTGTTTGGTAATAAGCTCCTCAATATCGCTTTGGGCATATTTATTGACACGCTCGACAAATCTATCGCGCTCGGTTTTACTTAGAATCTGCTCTAACAAAGCGCGGTTCTGCCAAAGATAGAGCGAGACCGAATCAGCCGATGGGGAGTTGATATCCACACAAATTTGCCCCTTGGCATAAGCATCGTAACGAGCTGACATTTCGCTCACCCCATATTTAGGGTCAAGATTAATAAAAATCAGATTACGGTGGCGACGAGTCAAGTCGTTAAAGGCCGCAGGATTGATATTATAAACATCGAAGATAGGCTCGGGTTGATTAATCCACTCAACCTCTTGATTGAAGATACTACGTAGTGTGTCGCCCACTACGCCATCAAAGGTGCTTTTTTCGGTAATCACAAACAATTCGTAAGGCTTACCCGTTACTACTGTCTGCCCCACTTTAGTACCACATGAGAAACTGACCAAGGCAACCAGTGCCAAAATTAACTTTTTCATTTTTTAAGGGTTTAAGAGTTTGACTTAACAAAGGTAATATAAATAAATGAGATTGAGAAAAGCGACGTAATAGAATTGATAAATAGGTAGTTTAGGAAGAAGTTGAAAATTGGTGAAAGCCAAGTAAAGCTATCAAAAGCCAATTGAAACAGGAGCGGCGTTCCCCATTTGTAACCTATGGCCGGTTACGAGAAAATGCAGGGAACAGAAAGAAAAGAGGCTGTGAATTAGCGCAACAAAGATATACAAATTTTCTATTGCTTCTACTCTTTTATACTTCATCTCCATTTTGTAATGAACCATTGTGGCCACCATCATATTAAAGATTAGGCAGAACTCTAAAATTAGAGAACCATCCGTTACAAAGATAGAGAAAATTAATTACCTTTGTGTATGCAAATATAGCATTATCTTTTATGTACTATAAATTATCACATTATGTACTTTCGCCCGCCAAAATTTATAAAAAGACTTTTCCCTCAACTACACTGGAATATACCTTCGCGTGAAGGGGAGATTTTTTTGACTTTTGACGATGGACCCACACCTGAAATAACTGAGTGGGTATTGGGTGAACTCAGCAAATATAATGCCAAGGCTACTTTTTTCTGTATAGGTAAAAACGCAGAGCTCCACCCCGATATTCTACAAAAAATACGACAAGAGGGCCACGCTGTAGGCAACCACAGTTACAGCCACGTCAAGGGGTGGGGTATGGGGTGCGGACGCTATATTGAGGATGTGGATATGGCCAACTCTTTCCTGGATGCAACACTGGTACGCCCACCTTACGGACGAATATCTAAAAACCAAATCCGCCAACTCTCGCAACGTTACCACCTTATTATGTGGGATATACTCTCACGCGACTATTCACGCCGTATAAGTGGCCAGCAGTGTGTAAAAGAGGTGGTGCCTCACCTAAAAGAGGGGGCAATTATCGTTTTCCATGACTCAGTTAAAGCCTCAAAAAATCTATACTATGCACTGCCTCAGGTACTTGAGGCCATCCATAGACGTGGGTTTCGATGCCGAGCCATAGATTTATAAAAGTTTCAAGTAACAATTCAGAATTAGTTTTATATATTTGCATATTAATATGTAATGCTTTTAACTAAAAAGCCTAAAAAATAGAATCGCAAACTAGATAGTTTATGTTTTTTTATTTAGAGGCTCGAAAATCATAAAAACAATATGAAACAAGAAGTAAACGATGTTGTAATCCGTTTCTCGGGTGACTCGGGAGATGGTATGCAACTAACGGGAACACTGTTTTCCGACACCTCAGCCCTAATGGGCAACTCCATCTCAACATTTCCCGACTTTCCAGCCGAAATTAGGGCTCCACAAGGCACAGTTTCGGGGGTTTCGGGCTTTCAGGTACGCCTAGGGAGCAATAAAGTTATCACCCCTGGTGACCTATGTGACATGCTGGTGGCGATGAACCCAGCCGCACTAAAAGTCAACGCCAAATGGCTCAAAGGCGGGGCTACGGTACTGTGCGACAGTGACTCATTCAACCAAAAGGGGGTTGAAAAAGCTGGCTTCTGTACCGAAGACCCAATCAAAGAGTTGGGTCTTGAAGATTTTAACATAATCATGGCACCCATAACGTCTATGACACGTGATGCACTAGCTCAAAGCGGGCTCGATGCCAAAAGCGTGGCCAAATGCAAGAATATGTTTGCTTTGGGGGTATGTTACTATCTATATAATCGTCCTTTGGAATTTACGGACAACTATTTGGATACCAAATTTCGCAAGAAACCAGGCGTGGCCACCGCCAACAAAGAGGTGGTCAAGGCTGGCTACAACTATGCAGGCAACGCCCACATATTTGCCAACACCTACAACGTGGCATCGGCCAAGTTGCCCAAAGGTCGCTACCGCACCATAAGCGGAAACCAGGCCACAGCATGGGGATTGATAGCAGCCTCTGAAAAATCGGGGCGACAACTATTTTGCGGTTCCTACCCCATCACCCCCGCCACAGCTATACTGGAAGAACTGGCCAAGCGCAAGGACTTATCGGTAAAAACTCTGCAAGTAGAGGATGAAATTGCAGGGATATGTACGGCCATTGGAGCCTCCTTTGCAGGTAGTTTTGCAGTGACAACAACTTCGGGTCCTGGGCTATCGCTTAAATCCGAAGCGTTGGGGCTGGCCGTGATGACAGAGTTACCATTGGTGGTGGTGGATGTTCAGCGTGGCGGTCCATCAACAGGTCTGCCAACAAAAACCGAACAGGCTGACCTGGCACAAGCTCTGTGGGGACGAAACGGCGAATGCCCATTAGTAGTGATGTGCGGAACAACCCCTTCGGAGTGTTTCAACGCAGCCTTTATGGCTGGAAAAATAGCCATGGAACACATGACACCCGTACTGCTACTCAACGATGGTTTTATTGCCAACGGTTCAGAACCATGGCGCATACCTTCGATGGATGATTACCCAACCATTAAACCTCCACTTGTCACCGAGCGCCCCGAAGGAGGATTTCAGCCCTACAAGAGGGATGAAAAACGGTTAGCACGTCAATGGGCAATTCCTGGCACCGTGGGGCTGGAACACCGTGTAGGTGGATTGGAGAAGGATTTTCTAAAAGGGAGCGTCTCGCACGACCCTACCAACCACCAACGTATGGTTGATATACGTCAGGCCAAAGTAGACCGCGTGGCAGAGTTTATCCCTGCACAAGAGGTATTCGGTAAAAAGAGTGGTGATGTGTTGGTTGTGGGCTGGGGCGGGACCTTTGGTCACCTGCGTTCGGTGGTTGAAGTGCTGCAGGCCGAGGGCAAAAAAGTTTCACACTGCCATTTTAGCTATATCAATCCACTACCTAAGGGGGTGGAAGAGATTTTCGCACAATTCAAAACCATCGTGGTGTGTGAACTGAACATGGGGCAGTTTGCCAATTACCTGCGTACCTGTTTCCCACAATTTGGCTACAAACAGTGTAACAAAGTTCAGGGGCTGCCATTTACGGTGGAAGAACTTCACGAAAAAATCAGCTCACTACTTACTCCAAACGCTTAATCCTTAAATTCAGACATTAAAAATGATACGTTATACTCCACAAGATTTCAAAAGTGACCAAGAGGTAAAATGGTGTCCTGGTTGCGGAGACCATGCCATACTTAGTTCAGTGTTGAAGGCTCTGCCCGAAGTGGCTGAGCAGCTCAACTATGGCCACCACCGTTTTACATTTGTTAGCGGCATTGGATGTTCGAGCCGCTTCCCATATTACGTTCAAACCTACGGTTTCCACGGCATACACGGCCGCGCGGCGGCCATAGCCACTGGAGTCAAGGTAGCCAATCCCACCCTCTCGGTATGGCAAGTCACAGGCGACGGAGACTCACTAGCCATTGGTGGTAACCACTTTATACATGCAATACGCCGTAATATCGACATCAACATCATGTTGTTCAACAACCAAATTTACGGCCTGACCAAGGGGCAATACTCCCCTACCTCGCCATTGGGCACGGTGACCAAGACCTCACCAAATGGCACAGTTGAGCACCCCTTTACACCAGGAGAGTTAGTGCTCGGAGCACGTGGCACATTCTTTGCTCGCACACTAGATGTGGAGATGAATTTAACCAAGGAGTGCTTGGTGGCATCGGCCAAACATGATGGGGCCTCGGTTACCGAAATACTTCAGAACTGCGTGATTTTCAACGATAAATTCTATGACTATTTCGCAGGTAAAGAGAACCGTGAAGACCACACCATTGTACTACACCACTTGCAACCCATGATTTTTGGCAAAAACCAAGACAAGGGATTAATTCTGGACGGACTACAACTACGGGCAGTGACTATCGGTGAAAATGGTATCACCAAATCCGACATCCTTATCCATAATGCTCAGGAACCAAACCCTGGCATACACATGATGCTGGTGAATATGAAAGCTCCTGATATGCCTGTGGCACTGGGGGTAATACGCGACGTCAAAGACCACACATACGACGACCAAGTGCGCGACCAACTTATCGAGGTGCGTATGCAAGCCAAAATTTTCAACATGACCGACCTGCTCAATAGCGGAGCCACATGGGAGGTAAAATAAGATTTCGCTTAAACTAAGAGGCTGTTTTAATTTGTTTTCAGCATTTTATTACCACCCTTTTTGTACTCTTTTTCCGCTGATTTTTGAGCTGTAGTCCACTACTATCTCGGCAAATCATCGATGAAAATAGCCTCAAAAATAGCAGCAATAAAATTTTGAAAACAAATTAAAACAGCTTCTAAAAAATCTGCCCTGCGAATATAACAATCGCAGGGCAGATTTTTTTTGAAAGTGGACAAAAGTATTAGACTGTCATAATCTCTTTCTCTTTGGCAGCTAAGGTGTCATCAATCCGTTTGTTGAACTTGTCATAAACCTTTTGAGCCTCGGCTTCGCCATCTTTGGCCACATCCTCGGGTAGACCATCGGCCTTAATGGCTTTCTTGATGGCCTCAATCACATCGCGACGATGGCCACGAAGACTCACACGAGCCGTTTCAGCCTCAATCTTTATCTGTTTAACCAACTGTTTACGACGCTCCTCGGTCAGGGGTGGTACATTAAGGCGGATAACATCACCATTGTTGCTGGGTGCCATGCCCAAATTGGAATTGATGATAGCCTTTTCGATGGGGCCCAACATTTTTTTATCCCAAGGTTGTATCAATATGGTTTTAGCATCGGGTACGGTGACACTGGCCACCTGATTGATGGGCATCTCACTACCGTAAGACTCCACCATAACCGAATTAAGCACATTAGGACTGGCCTTACCAGCCTTGACATTGCTAAGTTCTGACTCGAAATGTTCCATACTCTTCTCCATTCTTGGAACTAAAGTATCCAA
Source organism: Mucinivorans sp. (assembly GCA_036654415.1). Taxonomy (GTDB): domain Bacteria; phylum Bacteroidota; class Bacteroidia; order Bacteroidales; family Rikenellaceae; genus Mucinivorans. The sequence goes on from JAVVSB010000023.1 coordinate 20,051, forward strand.
AATTTCACGTTTTGTTCCCATAATTTATTGTTTGATTTATAATTAATTAGCTGACAACAGTGCCAATAGGCTCACCAGAGACAATTTTTTCGAGATTGCCAAAGGTATCCATATCAAAAACTATGATTGGCAGCTTGTTTTCCATACACATTGTAAAGGCTGTAAGATCCATCACCTTGAGCCGTTTTTCAATGACCTCCGAGAAACTGATGGCTGAAAATTTTGTGGCACTCTTGTCTTTTTCAGGGTCAGCCGTATAAATGCCATCAACACGCGTACCCTTAAACAGCACATCCGCCGAAAGCTCAACCCCACGCAGAGCAGAAGCTGTGTCGGTAGTGAAAAATGGATTACCCGTGCCACCAGCAATAATAACTACCACCCCACAACACATCATCTCCACCGCCTTGTCTTTAGAGTAAACCTCACCCACAGGAGCCATGTTGATTGAGGTTAACACCTTGGCCTTTTGGCCTATGCTCTCAAGAGCCGACTGCAAACCAATAGAGTTAATCACCGTGGCCAACATACCCATTTGGTCACCCTTAACCCTATCAAAACCCTTGCCAACTCCGCTTAGACCACGAAAAATATTACCACCCCCAATGACAATACCAACCTGTACGCCTCTTTGGGCCACCGTTTTAATTTGGTCAGCATAGGCGGAAAGCACCTGAGGACTGATACCGTACTTTTGTTCACCTTGCAACGATTCGCCACTCAGTTTGAGCAATATTCTCTTATACATAGTCTGCCTTTTTTATTTTAATAGTTCCATTAATCTATCCATATTGGGAGTCAAGATAATCTCAGTACGACGATTTTGAGCCCGCTGGGAATCGCTATTATTCGGAGCCACTGGACAAAACTCCCCACGACCAGAGGCCGTTACACGAGAAGGATTGATATTGCTACGAGACAGCATAATCCGCACCACCTCGGTGGCTCGATGGGCACTAAGGTCCCAATTATCCACAATCTGAGCCCCCTTCTTGGCCATATAACCTTTGTTATCGGTGTGCCCCTCAATGGTGATTTCAACATTAGGATTACGCTCCAGCACCCCAGCTATTTGGCCTATGGCTCGACGCCCCTGAGCACTAACATTACTCTTGCCTGATTCAAAAAGCAACTTTTCGTCCATCGATACGTAAATCTTACCATCGCGCTCGGTGATGGTAAAACCTTGACCATTGAAACTCTCAAGTGCGTCATCAATCAGCGAGCGAATCTCCATAAGAGCAGCCTCGCGCTGAGCCAATAAATCTTGGAGCTCAGCGAACCTATCGTCAGCAGTGGCACTGTCTAATTGAGCTTGCAATCTGGTATTCAACTGTTTGTATTTGTCAACCGTGTCACGCATAGAGGCCCACCCATTTTGGTAACCCAAGAGCTCAGCCTTGGTTGAACGATAGGTACGTGTCGACACACACGAACTAAAGATGAGGCTCATAAAAGCCAGCACTACAAAGGTGTATAATAAGTAACTTGTTTTCATAGCACGAAGATACGAATTTTTTTTTATCTTTGTACGTCATTGCTAAATTATGGAGACCATTAAAACAAAATATTTAGATAAAGTAGACTCGCCTCTTGAACTTAAAAAGCTATCGCTTAGTCAGTTACCCGAATACTGCCAAGAGCTACGCGAATTTATTATCCAACAGGTGGCCTCGAACCCTGGCCACCTGGGTTCTAGTTTGGGGGCCTTGGAGATTGCCGTGGCTCTGCAATATGTTTATGACACGCCAAATGATGCCTTGATTTGGGATGTGGGTCACCAGGCCTACGCTCACAAAATCATCACGGGCAGGCGAGATAGATTCTACACCAACCGCCAATTGGGTGGGTTGAGCGGCTTCCCTCGTATGGATGAGAGCCCATATGATGCTTTTGGAGCGGGGCATGCCTCGACATCGATTTCGGCAGCTTTAGGGATGGCTATTGCCGCTCGATTAGATGGCTCTGAACGCAAAGTGGTGGCCATAATAGGCGATGGTTCAATGAGTGGCGGTCTGGCCTTCGAGGGGCTCAACAACGCAGGAGCACAGGGAGTTGACCTGCTAGTAATACTAAACGATAACCATATAGCCATTGACCCCAATGTAGGAGCCCTAAAAGAGTATCTGCTGCGTATAGCCACCTCGAAACGGTACAATAGATTCAAAAACGGACTTTGGCAGGCACTAGATTTTGCCCCATCGCTTAGACGTATGCTTAAGAGTGTGGGCAACAGCACGAAATATTTTCTTTTACGCCACAGCAACCTCTTTGAATCACTCAACTTCCGTTATTTCGGCCCCATTGACGGAAATGATGTAGTGTCGCTGGTCAAGCGACTGCGTGACTTACGCAGCATTGGCGGCCCCAAATTACTGCACACGCTGACCATTAAGGGTAAAGGCTACCTGCCCGCCGAACAAAATCAGACAGAGTGGCACGCTCCAGGGCGTTTTGACGCCACAACTGGGAAAAAACAGCCAACGAGTAAATATCTACGCTTTCAGGACGTTTTTGGACACACATTACTAGAATTGGCTCAACAAAACCCTCGTATTGTCGGTATTACGCCAGCCATGCCAACAGGTAGTTCACTCAACATAATGATGGACGCCATGCCCGAAAGGGCTTTTGATGTGGGTATTGCCGAAGGGCACGCAGTGACCTTTGCAGCTGGTTTGGCAGCCTCGGGTAAGATGCCATTTTGTAATATATACTCCTCGTTTGCCCAACGGTCGCTAGATAATATTATCCACGATGTGGCTATTCAACATCTGGATGTTGTACTATGTCTGGACCGTGCTGGGTTGGTAGGCGAAGATGGAGCCACGCACCACGGGGTATTCGATGTGGCCATGCTACGCGCAGTGCCCAATGTGATTATCAGTGCACCCTCGGACAGTAGCGAACTACGCAATATGATGTACACAGCTTCTTTGGGAGGTTACCACTCGGCCTTTGTGATTCGATACCCAAGGGGTGGCGAATTTGATGCAAAAACGTGGTGCACCCCCATGGAAAAGGTGAAGATTGGGCTCTCGCGCCAACTACGACAGGGGAGTTCCAATAAGGTGATTTTATCATTTGGAGCCATAACCAAGACAGCACTAAGCGCAATAGAGCTATCAGGGCAAGATATAGCCCTCTACGACCTACGTTTTGCAAAGCCTCTGGACACAGCACTGCTCGACAAAATTAGGAATAAAGAGATTTTTGTGGTGGAAAACGAGATGAAGGCCTGTGGCGTTGCTTCGGCCATAATGGAGTATTACAACTCAACCGAGGCCAACGTGAAGATTCATTCGCTAGGCATTGACGACTATTTCGTCGAACAAGGCTCCATCGCCCAACTCCAAGAACTATGCGGGATAGATACGCAGACTATTCTGAAAGCAATAAAATAGCAGAAGGCCTCAACTATTAAGAACTGGTTACGTTACTTAGCTGAGAGCCTTACTACAATGGAATGGGACTTCTGAAAATTAGATTTTCCTGGGCCCAACGAAAATTTTTAAGAAGTCACCTAGACAGTTTTTAAAGCGTACTGGCACACTTAAACAACTGTTCCAACCCCTCTGACCATTTATGGTCAGTGAGCAAACTTAAGAAATTCAAATCATGGTTATGCTTGGGAAAAATATGAACTGTCAGATTGGTCTTGTTGCAGGCTTCAAAACGTGATTGCAGGTCATAAACGCTCTCCAAAGGCACATTTGCATCATCAGTACCGTGAAAAATATGTACAGGTATATCTATCCTAAGTAGTCTGGTTTTATTGGCTTCTAGCTCAAAATGTTTTTTAAACCATTGAGGAGTAATGTTCATATAGTTCTTTTTAATCCACGCTCCATCTTCTTTCGAGATATTTTCCATCAACAATTTTTGAAAAGGGGCTCTCATTTGACTAATGTCTTTGACGTCAATAACGCTATCCTTAACAGTATCAAGTGCTTCAAAGGGGGCATTTTGAAAAATTTGAGAGCGGGAGGCTGTTGCCTTCTGGTTCTGATTCTCATATTCATCTCGACTGATTACATTATCTTTATTAGTGTCAAAAGCATCGTTTATCATCATCATGACCCCATAGCCATGGCCCTGCCACTGCAAAATATCAAACATATTTTCATGAGCATATCCATGTAGTAACAACGCATCTACTTGTTCTTTTTTCCTATCAGCTACAAGTGAGGCTATAATTGTCCCTTCACTTGCTCCGTACAACACCATCTTACAATGAGAGAATCGTTTATCCTCTCGCAAGGCATGCAACATACTCTCAACATCTTGAGCCTCTTGGAGTGGAGTATATTTTACATACTTCGCTGAATCGACATCAGCGAAAAGAGGAGGGTATCCCCTATCTCGACTCCTCGGCGATTATAGGTAAAGAAGGCCACACCTTGACTACAAAAACCTTTTGCCAGTTCATCGTAATAATTAAACCCACTACGCTTGTTCAAATAGGTATGCGGGCCTGTTCCATGTATATCAAACACAATAGATTTGACCTCGTTATCAGGCAAGCATAAACGCGCTGTTATCTGCTCTCCATCACTCAATGTGATGGTTTTCATCTCGGTATTGAAGGCTTTTACTGAAAAGCTCAATAGCCCTATTAGCAAAATTAGGATAGTCTTTTTCATTTGTTTTGTTGTTTTAAGTTATTCTTCTAATTTGTTATATAATTCTTGTAACTGAAGGAGTACTTTGTGATGATGTTTTCTGACCATCATTCTGCATATTAGTATATATATGAAATTAAAAATAAAAACAGCAGCAAAAATAAGTAAGTTAAATGGCACATTCATTAAATAATTATACATAAGAAAAACACCTAAGGTAAATACGAAAGTACCTGCATGGACAGCAATGTCATATTTGCGTGTGAAGAGAATGCTTTGTTCAATTTTATCGATACGAAATTTTAGCCACTCCTTTACAGGCATATCTAAGTTATACTTATTCATTTTGCCCATTGACCACTCTTCTACCGCCATCCCCCCTGTTAAAATAAGCAGTAGAACGAACCTCAGAATTGTTATCGGGACATCTTCATATCCAGTGATTATCTGCCACAAGAGCATAATAACTATTAACATGGCCACGGTGCGTAATATCCATCCTGGACGAATCTTACGCATTGATTTTTTAGCACACTTAACAACCATAGTATTAAGCTCTATATCAGAATAAGATTTAGCCTCATGAAGGGTTCCACTCTTCCACAAAAGTTTCAAATCGTTGTCTTCCATGATTTCTACTGATTAAAATATTTCTTTAACTGTGTTTTTGAGCGATTTATTCTGACCCCAACATTGGTGGTGGTAATACCCATAATTTCGGCAATTTGACTATAATCTAGCTCCTCAAAATAGAGCAACATAATGGAACGGTCTATTTCATTGAGTCTATACAACAAATCAATGAGCTGTTGAAAATCAGCTTGAACTTCATGGTTGTCTATAGCAGAATCTATCAAGTTGATTTCCGGTATTGAATCGGTGAGTTCCGTAAAGACAAGCTTGTTCTCTCTTCTTATTTTTGTGATTGAGGTATTAATGGCAACAGCGTAAATCCATGAGCCTATCTTTGTTCTGTCCTTCAACTGTGGAAATGATTTCCATAATTGGAGGAGAACTTCCTGAAAGTTATCTTCTCTATCAACAACAACCCTAAAGTATATCAAATTTACTTTATGTATGATGCCTTGATAGGAGGATATAATTTTTAAAAAGTCATCTTTCATTGATTCCATTTTTTGTATCTCTTGTACATATATAGTCGCCCTAGAAGTGGATTTATTACATAACGGCCAAAAAAAACTTAGTATTAGAAGCACACAAGAGCTATCTAAGAAACAATAAAGCACAAAAAAACAGAGCGTAACGAGCACCGATACAGGTAATTCGCTACGCTCTGCGATTTTTGATTTAGCCCAATAGCCTATTTTATCATATTAGCACTACGACGTACAAACTCAGTGAGCTTTTCGCCCTTGAGCAACCCCGCTGAAAGCAGAGCCAAATCCACTATCTGAGCCGTAAAGGCATTCTCGCGCCCAACACGCTCAAGAAGTTCGCGACGACGGGTCTCAGCTTGAGCCACCTCAGCATTGGCCTTGGTACGTTCATCTTTCTCTTCAGCACCAATTTCGTCCTCTTTTTTGCCTTTGACCATCTCCTGAATGGTGTGTTGATGTTCTTTAGCCTTCGAAAGCTCCTTGTCTATTTCGGGTAAACTATCTTGAGTAGCTTTTTCAACCTGGCCCAAAACATCGGCCACCAAGGGGTTGTTATCATTAATAACCACAGTATAACTGTCGGGCATCTGGCCATAGAAATTCATGCCGCCACCACCTACTCTACTCATATCTTTCATACGGCGCATAAACTCGTTTTGAGTGACAATAGCTGGCTGACCATCCTGCCCCAAGGCAGCAAATTCAACGGTATAATTGGCCTCTTTACCAGTAGGGAGCACACCCTGAAAAACAGGAGTGAGCAGGCTATGCTGAGCCGAGCTAAGTGACATCTGACTTTTGTTATCTGTTTCGACAAGCTGCTCCAATGGCGCACTATCGACACGGACAAAAGACCAATCTGGATATTTATTTTCAGCCCAAGAGATAAAGTGTGCCTCAAGGGGGCTATCCATCACCAACACATTGTAACCCTTGGTCTTGGCATCCTCTATAAAGCTATGCTGAACAACTGGGTCATTGGTGTAAATATGCACCAATTTTTTATTCTTATCGGTCTGTTTCTCTTTGATGAGTTCGGTGTACTCCTCAAAGGTGTGGTACTTACCCATGGTATCTTTGAACAGAGTAAACTCAGGGGCACGTTCGGCAAACTTCTCGTCCGAGACAATGCCATACTGGATAAAGATTTTTAGGTCATCCCACTTCTGTTCGTACTCTGTACGCTCAGCTTTGAAAATATCAGCCAAACGGTCGGCCACCTTTCGGGTGATGTAGCCCGAAATTTTCTTGACATTGGAGTCACTCTGAAGGTAACTACGCGAAACATTGAGCGGAATGTCGGGTGAGTCTATCACGCCATGCAATAGAGTTAGGAACTCAGGGACAATACCCTCAACAGAGTCAGTTACAAAAACCTGGTTACAATAGAGCTGTATCTTGTTTTTCTGTATCTCGATATTGTTCTTCAGACGTGGAAAATAGAGCACGCCAGTTAAGTTAAACGGATAATCTACATTGAGGTGAATATGGAAAAGTGGCTCCTCGGCCATGGGATAGAGCTTACGGTAAAACTCGGCATACTGTTCCGAAGTAATATCGGCAGGTTTCTCCATCCAAAGTGGCTTAGTGTCGTTGATTTGGTGGCCATCGAACTCAATGGCCACAGGCAGGAACGAACAATATTTACGCAACAGAGCCCCAATACGTTCAACGGTAGAGAACTCCACACTCTCCTCAGATAAGTGGAGAATAATATCGGTCCCTCGGTCAGTTTTTTCAGTGGCCTCCAAGAGGTACTCTGGTGTGCCATCGCACTCCCAACGCATGGCCTGAGAGCCTGCCTCACACGATTTGGTGTGAATCTCGACCTTCTGAGCGACCATAAAAGCCGAATAGAAACCCAAACCAAAGTGACCAATGATGCCTGTTTGGTTTTCATATTTAGCCATAAACTCCTCGGCACCACTGAAGGCTATCTGATTGATATATTTTTCAATCTGTTCTCCTGTCATTCCCACGCCATTGTCCGAAATGGTCAGTGTTTTTTTATCCGAATCAACCTTAATACTCACCTTGAGCTCGCCCAGCGGTTCGCCATATTCACCCATCGAGCTCAGGGTCTTGAGCTTGGTGCACGCATCAACACCATTAGACACCAACTCACGCAAAAAGATTTCGTGGTCGGAGTACAAGAACTTTTTGATAATCGGGAAAATGTTTTCGGTTGTTACACCAATATTACCTTTAGTCTCCATTTTTATTTATATGTTTATTAAATAGTTATCTTTTACTTTAATTTTGTTTTCATACATAAATTGTGCCAAAGTGAGCTGTACTGACATTTTGGCAGTCTTTTTTATTCCATGAATAAAGTATATCTTTGTAGAGAAATATTTCAAGAAAAAAGATGGCAGAAAAATATGTGCTAACGCCTCTGATGAAGCAATATTACAGTGTAAAGGCTGAGTATCCTGATGCACTGATACTTTTTCGTGCGGGAGACTTTTACGAGACCTTTGGTGAGGATGCTGTAAAATCGAGTTCGGTATTGGGCATAACCCTGACCAAAAGAGCCAATGGCTCGGCCTCAAGTGTACCCCTGGCGGGCTTTCCATATCACGCCTTGGATACATACCTGCCACGATTGGTGGCCTCGGGGCTCAGGGTAGCCATCTGCGAACAACTAGAAGACCCCAAAACGGCCAAGGGGATAGTCAAACGCGGAGTGACAGAGTTGGTAACCCCAGGTATAACCTTCAATGACAACATACTCTCCTACCATGAAAACTGCTTTCTGGCATCCATATTTTTTGGTGCAACCGACACGGCAGGAGTCTCACTGGTAGATGTTTCGACAGGAGAATTTTTTGCTGGCGAAGGCTCACTAACTTATGTGGATAAAATACTCTCCTCGATGCAGCCCAAAGAGGTCATCTACAATAGTTCGCAAAAAGAGCTCTACGAAAAGTTCCTCGCGGAACGTTACCCAAGTTATCGTATGGACGAATGGGCTTGGAACACCCAGAACAACCGCGAAAAGATTACCCGCCAGTTTGAGGTTGCCTCGCTCAAAGGTTTCGGCATTGAGTCTATGCCACTGGCCATAACAGCCATCGGAGCCACGCTCCATTACCTGGACTACACAAAACACACCGCCTTGGGCCACATGCGCTCCATTTCGAGGCTCGACGAGGATAAATATGTATGGATTGACCGCTACACTATTCGTAATCTTGAAATTTTTGGCTCTACATCCGAAGGTGGCACCTCGCTATGTGAGGTCATAGACAAGACAAAAAGTCCAGGCGGAGGACGTATGTTACGCCGCTGGCTCAGTTTACCGCTCCGCTCGGTGGAGCAAATTACGCTCCGACAGGACGTAGTGGAGTGTCTGCTCAAAAACCGGGCCCTATTGGTTCAAACCGAAGAGCTACTAAGCTCATTGGGCGACCCTGAGCGAATAGGTGGTAAGATGGCCGCCCAAAGGGTCAACCCACGCGAGGTGGTAGCACTCTCGCACGCACTCAAGGCCGCAAAAAAGCTAAAGAGCCTCTGCACCGAACAGGAGTTACTAAGGCCTCTGGCCCAGAAGATAGACCCCCTGGAACAGGTAGTGACCCGTATAGAGACCACACTACTCAAAGAGCCAGCCGCGATAATCTCGCGTGGGGCAGTAATCAGCAATGGAGTGGATGCGGAATTGGACGAGCTACGGTCGATTTCCAAAAATGGGAAAGATTACCTGCTACAAATTCAGCAGCGCGAAATTGCCACGACTGGCATTTCGTCACTTAAGATAAGCTATAACAATGTCTTTGGCTACTACATTGAGGTACGTAACACCCATAAAGACAAAGTCCCAACAGAGTGGATTCGTAAACAGACACTGGTCAATGCCGAGCGTTACATAACACCAGAACTCAAAGAGTATGAACATAAAATCATGGGAGCCGAGGGGCGTATTGCCGAAATCGAGGCTCGTCTGTTTGATGAGTTGACAAATGAATTAATGCAATACGTAGGGTCGATAAAAAACACTGCCGCGGCTTTGAGCTCGCTCGATACGCTGCAATCTTTTGCCCGCACGGCCATCGACAACAACTACCATCGCCCACAAGTCAATGAATCACTGACCATCGACATCCGCCAAGGCCGACACCCTGTTATCGAGACCCGACTGCCTGTAGGACAAAGATATATCCCCAACGATGTACTGCTCAACGATTCTACCCAGCAAATCATAATCATCACAGGGCCCAATATGTCGGGTAAGTCTGCTCTATTGCGTCAGACAGCACTAATTGTGCTGCTCGCGCAGATAGGTTCATATGTACCAGCTGAGCAGGCCTCCATAGGCGTGGTGGACAGGCTATTTACCCGCGTGGGGGCCTCGGACAACATTTCGCAAGGCGAGTCGACATTTATGGTTGAGATGTTGGAATCAGCTGGTATTCTAAACAACCTCTCCTCGCGTTCGCTGGTGCTGCTCGATGAGATTGGACGCGGCACGAGTACCTACGACGGGATATCCATTGCCTGGGCCATGGTGGAGTACCTGCACAGCAAGCCTGGAGCAAGAACACTCTTTGCAACCCATTATCACGAACTAAACGAATTGGAACACCTCTTTGAACGTATCCGCAACTACAACGTGGCAGTACGCGAAATCGAAGGCAAGGTCATCTTTTTACGTAAATTGGTGGAAGGGGGTACTGCTCACTCCTTTGGTATTCATGTGGCACAGATGGCGGGTATGCCACGAAAGGTGGTGGAGCGAGCTGGAGAAGTTTTGGCCTCACT
>JAVVSB010000024.1:0-22931 GCA_036654415.1 Mucinivorans sp.
TTACCTTTGTCGATGACTGTTTAGAAGCTGTTTTAATTTGTTTTCAAAATTTTATCACTGCTGTTTTTGAGGCTATTTCTTAGATGATTTGCCGAGATAGTAATGGACTACAGCGGGAAAAGAGGACAAAAAGAGGAGTGATAAAATATTGGAAGAAATTAAAACAGCTTCTAAATAGAGACAATAGAGACAAAAGAACATGAGGCATATTGGACTGCTTTTTATTATATTATTGACCTTCACAGAACTTGCTATGGCGCAGGGGAAGATGTTGGTCAACGGCGCCATTACCACAAGTGATGGGTCGCCTGCCATGGGTGCTATGGTGGTGGTCAAAGGTACATCGGTGGCCACACTCGCCGATGGCAAAGGGCTCTATAAGCTATCTGTAGAAGAGCTGCCAAAGAGCATTTTGGTGGTTCGGTATGCCGGCTTCAAAAGTCAAGAGATACCCATAATAGCATCGGGCACCTACAACGTGGTGTTGGAAAAAGAGCAGGCCAAAACGGATGACCGTGTGACACTGGCTCAAGGCTTTACAGTAACCAAAAACGCAGTGACCACCTCGGCCGTAAAGATTCCTCTTCTAAACCAAGGTCAGGGGGTGACGCTTATGAGTGGTCTAAAAGGTAAGGTGGCAGGGATGAATATCTCGACCGCAGGTGGCACAGGCTCGACCGAAAAGGTGATTTTACGCGGTTACTCCTCAATGCTGGGTAGCAACCAGCCACTCTATGTGATGGATGGAATACCCATGGGAAACCCCACATTTGACTCCCATCAGGGGGTGGACTTTGGCAACGCAGTAGGCGACATCGACCCACGCGATGTGGAGTCGGTGAGTGTGCTCAAGGGGGCTGCGGCAACGACTCTTTACGGTTCGCGTGGTGCCAATGGGGTGATTTTGGTAACCACAAAGCGAGCCTCTGAGGGGGAGTCCAAATTTTCGCTGAGCTACGAAGGCTCTTTTATGGGTACGGCCCCACTTCGCTGGCCAAAGGATTGGGTGGATAGAAATTTATACAAAAGTGGCTTCGACATGACCAACAACCTGTCGGTGTCAATGAATACAGCAGGGGCCAAACTTGTGTTGGCATACGGCAACACCTCGTCAAAGGGTGTGCTCTCAGCAGTGGATGAGAACTTCGAACGCAACAACATCTCCCTACGCGGAGTTATCAACAAAAACAAACTCTATGTGGATGCCGCCATATACTATGTACGGCGCGATATGGACAAGGCCTATGGTGAAATATACGAACAAATATACAGCCACCAGGAGCCATCAAAACAGACAAACCACTACCAAAACGACAGAATATACGGCAAAGCCGAGATAGGTTACGACATTATCTCGGGGCTAAAGGTTATGGGACGTATCTCGGCCGATTTTATTAACGGCCGCCAAAAATTTTTTGGCAAAGTTGGTGACCAACAGTATGAGCAAAAACAAAACAGCGAGCTCCGCAACAACCACGGACAGATAGATGGCACGGTGCTGCTAAAGGCCGACTACAAATTGGCAGAGGATAAAATAGGGCTGGATGGCTTTGTGGGGTGGAACCTCAACCAGCGTTCTCTCTCCTCTCTAAGCTCCTGGAGTGTAATTGGTTCCAACCTCTCCCAAAGTAGCTCTTTGGACTATAACCGCCGCATAATAGGGCTGATGGGGCAAGTCAATTTTTCACTGGAGAAATACTGGATGGTGAGCCTCTCAGCACGCAACGACTGGAGCTCGACCTTCCGTGGAAGTCGCTTCTACTGGGGCATAAGTAGTTCGCTTATTATCTCTGATTTGGCCAAAATTGAGAGCGAAATTGTAGATGTGCTTAAACTCCGTTTGGCCTATGGGCGCGCTGGCAACGACACAGACCCATACATAATGGGGTTACAGGAGACCTTAGGCAATGAGCTGTACCCCGAAATAACAACTGAGGCTGAGGTGGGGGTGGCTTTGGGAATGTTCCACAACCGTCTACGAGCCGACATAGGGCTATACCATAAAGTAAGCAGCAACCAGATTATGGCCCTACCTCTATTGGATGGGCAGTGGAAACTAGGCAATGGGGGTAAGGTACGCAACCAGGGGGTGGAGCTTATGGTGGGTGGCACACTGATACAAAACCAGAATTGGCAGTGGGACGTGGATATAACCTTGAATAGAAACTGGAACAAAGTGGTTGAACTACCCAACAACACGCTGCAAGAGCCATCGCCACTAAATGGACTATGGTTTGGGGTACAAGAGGGGCAACCGATGGGCCTATTCAAAGACAACAACAACCACACAATAGGCACCTCGGCCACGGAACTTGCCATGGGGCTCACCACAACGGTAACCTTCAAAGGGCTATCACTTGGAGCTACACTCGATTACAGACAGGGGGGACTCTTCTTCTGTGGCACACGGGCAGCAGTGGTTGGCTTAACCCCACTGAGCGGAAACCTTTTACCGCGCGAAATGTTATGCCTGCGCGAGCTCTCATTACGATATAACTTCCCAGCCAAATGGTTTGGCCAAGGCAAGGCAATCAAGGGGTTCTCTCTGAGCCTTGCAGGATGTAACCTGCTGATGTGGACCCCCTCAAGTAATAGATTTGTGGACCCTGAAACCACCAACTTAGGCACCAACTTCGCCTCGGAATTCGGTGAATATTGTACTGGCCCCGCTGTACGCACCTTTGGCGGCAGCCTAAAAATTACATTCTAAAGTTTGATGGCAAACTTCTTTAATCGCTCATCAATCATGTGGTCTGGAATGATGGTCTTTATGGCCTCGGCAATAATATTAACCATACGTTGGCGAACATAATCGGGACGAATAATAAGCGAAATTTCACGAACTGGCTCGGGTGCAATTAAAGGTCGAATTTGACTTTGCTGGCATTTGCGTAGCAGGTCTATGTGCAGCTCGGGGATAATGGTGTAGCCACCGTTTTCGTCCACAATACGAACCAGGGTGTCAATGCTACCAGCCTCGTAGATGGCCGAATAGTCGGTCTTCTTTTCACAAAAATTAAAGACCTGATTACGTAGACAGTGGCCCTCTTGCAACACCCAAAGATGTTTGGATGGCATATGGTGAGACTCTATCTCGCTTTGGGCAAACAGGGGTTCGGTAGGCGAAACATAGGCCACAAATTTTTCATAATAGAGCGGAACCTCTAGGATGTCATCTCGTTGCAAGGGGGTAGCCACAATGGCCATATCGAGTTCTGCCCGCTGCATCTTCTCGATAACGGAGGCCGTACGCATCTCAAAAACTCGGAGCTTAATGGAGGGATGGCTCGCGCGGAGCTCTTTAAACAATTTTGGCAAAATATAGGGGGCCACAGTGGGTATGACACCCAAAAGCAGTTCACCACTATTCTGTTCTTTCTCCGAAAGGGTCATCTCGTGCAACTGTTCGGCATTGAAAAGCACCACCTTGGCCTGGGTAATAAACCTTTCACCCGAGGGGGTGGGACAGACAGGGTGCGAATTGCGGTCGAAAATCACAAGGTCCATTTCGCTCTCTAACTTCTGAATCATTGAACTCAAGGTTGATTGCGTAACATGGCAAGCTGCAGCGGCACGCACAAAATGGCGATATTTGTCCAAGGCCACAATATACTCTAATTGTTGAATTGTCATCTTTAATCGTTTTTATAGATACAAAGATAGATAAAATCTGTTTGATTGATATTAATTATGGGCATACCTTTGTACCATCAAAAAAGATAAAAACTATAAACAATAAAAAACAGACAAAAAATGGAAACAACAAATCAAATCAATGTAATGCCACGTATTGGCGAAGCAGCCCCTCAGTTTACAGCAGTAACAACCCAAGGGACAATCAATTTCCCATCAGACTTCAAGGGCAAATGGGCAATTCTATTCAGCCACCCAGCCGACTTTACACCTGTGTGCACCTCGGAGTTTATGACCTTCGGTAAGATGGCCTCAGAGTTTGAAGCCCTTAATTGCCAACTAGTTGGTCTTTCGATTGACGGTCTTTATAGCCATATTGCGTGGCTACGTACAATCAAAGAGAAAATCGAATACAAAGGGATGAAAGATATCGAAATCAAATTCCCCCTTATCGAGGATATTTCGATGAACGTGGCCAAACTATATGGCATGATTCAGCCAAGCGAAAGTAACACCTCGGCCGTGCGTGCGGTATTCTTTATCGACCCTAAGGGAACTATACGTACCATTATGTACTACCCACTGGCCCTTGGACGTAACTTCGACGAAATTAAACGTGTACTAATCGGGTTGCAGACAGTTGACAACTTCGGAGTGGCTCTGCCAGCCAACTGGCACCCAGGTGACGAAGTGATTGTACCTACGGCAGGCTCGTGCGGAGTGGCCAAAGATAGAATGGACAACCACAAGGACGATATGCACTGCTACGACTGGTTCTTCTGTACCAAAAAACTCTCGAAAGAGGAGGTTGAATCAAAATTAGGTAAGTAAACTTATCTATCACAACAATATTATCCACTCTATACCGTATGTATAGAGTGGATAGTTGCGTGACTTATAAAATTTAGTTTTTCGTCATCGGACTTCGGTCTAAAAACATAATTTTCAGAAATCACTTTATATAAAAAACTCTTATGATATGATTACACTTGACAAAGCAGCATGCCCACACAACCATGTGTGCCCACTAATAAAAGTCTGTCCCGTGGGAGCAATAACCCAAGGCGCAGATGGATACCCCATATTCGACTACCAAAGCTGCATTGAATGCGAAAAATGCGTAGATAAATGCCCGATGAAGGCCGTTAAAAATATTTAAAAGATGAAAATAGCAATACCAACTCGCCAAAATGAGGTAGATGACCATTTTGGCCATTGTGACCACTACACAATTGTAACAATTGAAGACCAAAAGGTAATCAACACCCAAGCTCTACCCTCGCCACAAGGCTGTGGCTGCAAGTCGAATATAGCCGCCACCCTGCACTCAATGGGTGTGGAGGTGATGCTGGCTGGCAGTATGGGCCAGGGGGCATACAATGTGCTCCAGGGACAACAAATCAAGGTTATCCGCGGTTGCTCAGGCTCGGTGGAGAGCTTGATAGAGAAGTACCTCAAGGGCTCAATCACCGATTCAGCAGAACAGTGCGCCCACCACGAGCATGGTGAGCATCAATGCCCTAACCACTAACCACCAATGGAAGAGTTAACCCTTATCACCCCCACCTTTCTGTTTTCGGCCGTCTCACTAATACTACTGGCCTACACCAATCGGTTTCTCTCCTATGCTCAACTAATCCGCACACTGCGCGAAAATTACCTGCGCTCGCCAACCACCATAACAGCCGAACAGATAGGCAACCTCAGGCGCAGGCTCTACTTGACCCGCTCAATGCAGGTGCTGGGCATTAGTTCGCTATTTTTGTGTGTAGTGACTATGTTTTTTATATATGTGGGGCTACAATCCATAGCGGCCGTGATTTTTGCCGTCGCCCTCTTACTGCTCATCGGCTCGTTGGGGGTGTCGGTGTGGGAGATTATTATTTCGGTCAGAGCCCTGGAGATTTATCTGGGCGATATGGATGCTAAATAAGAGACTGTTTTAGAATCCAAATAGCTTCTCAGAAAGAATTCTTAACGGTACAAAAAAAGCGGTCATTCCCGCAAAGGATTAACCGCTTTTTTTGTGTTCCTACTTTAAGGAGACACAAAACTACTTTACCAAAAAATTACTTCTTTGAAAAGAAATCTTTAACCTGCTCGTTTGGCAGAATTTCAGTTTTGAAGATGAAAGCTCCTGTTTTTTCGGATTTTACCATCTTGATACATTTTGTTACGCTCTTGCCAGCTCCGGTTTTCAGCGTTGCTACTACTTTCTTTGCCATTGTTCTTACTTAATTTCGCGGTGAATGGTTACTTTCTTAAGTATCGGATTGTACTTCTTGCGCTCCATACGAGCTGGTGTGTTTTTTTTGTTCTTGGTGGTGATGTAGCGTGAAGTGCCTGGCATTCCACTGTCTTTGTGCTCCGTGCACTCGAGAATCACCTGAACACGGTTTCCTTTTTTTGCCATAGTTTAGTAAACTTTAGGTAGAGCCTTGGCACCTTGAAGTGCTGCTTTAAGCCCGTTTTTGTTAATAGTACGTAATGCCGAAGCCGTGATTTTAAGCGTTATAAACCTACCCTCATCCTCCAAGAACAGACGTTTGTTCTTAAGGTTGGGAGAGAAAACACGCTTTGTCTTGGCGTTGGAGTGCGAAACATTGTTCCCACCCATTGCGGTTTTACCCGTAATCTGACAAACTTTCATCTCTTAATTAGTTATTATAAATTGATAATGGAGTGCAAAGGTCGCAATAATTATCGAAAAAAACAACTTTAACACGCATATTTTTTATTTGCATGGAATAACGAAAATTAATTCCTATCTTTATAAGATAATTCACATCAAAATAGATACAACAGATATAATCATGAGCTCAGACATTGATATTGCACGTATGGCCACCATGCAACCTATCCAAAACATGGCCACAAAAATGGGCATTGACCTCGACGATTTGGAACTGTATGGTAAATATAAAGCCAAAATTCCACTCAAATACAGCCAAATGCCAAGCCGTGGCAAGTTGATTTTGGTCTCGGCCATCTCGCCTACCCCCGCTGGCGAAGGCAAAACTACGGTTAGCATTGGGCTATCGCAGGCCCTGTGCCGTCTGGGCCACCAATCTACGGTGGTGCTCAGGGAACCATCGCTGGGGCCCGTGTTCGGCATCAAGGGCGGAGCCACAGGCGGTGGCCACTCGCAGGTGCTGCCAATGGAGGATATTAACCTCCACTTTACGGGCGACTTTGCGGCCATAGAGAAGGCGCACAACCTCTTGGCTGCACTTATCGACAACAACCTTCAGAGCAAAACACGCAGTCTACTGCTCGACCCGCGCACTATCTCCTGGCGCAGGGTGATGGATATGAACGACCGCTCGCTACGCTCCATAATAGCAGGGCTAGGTGGCACAAGCTCGGGGGTACCACGCGAAACAGGTTTCGACATAACAGCCGCCTCGGAGGTTATGGCCATACTCTGCCTGGCCGAAAACATCACCGACCTCAAGGAGCGCTTGGGCAATATCTTCGTGGGTTACACATACGACAAAAAACCAATCTACGCCCGTGAACTCAAAGCCAACGGAGCCATGGCCGCACTGCTACGCGAGGCCATAAAACCCAATATAGTGCAGACACTGGAGGGAACTCCTGCCATTGTGCACGGTGGCCCTTTTGCCAATATTGCCCAAGGAACCAACACCGTGGTGGCAACCAAAACATCGCTCGCCCTTAGCGACTACACAGTAACCGAGGCCGGTTTTGGCTTTGACCTGGGAGCCGAAAAATTCCTAGACATTAAATCACGAGCAGCAGGGCTATCACCTAACGCAGTAGTGTTGGTGGCAACGGTGCGTGCACTGAAATACCACGGTGGACAACCTATAAAGGAACTTAAAACACCAGACATAGAGGCTCTCAAACGTGGCATTGTTAACCTACAAAAACATATCGAAAACATAGGGCTCTTTAACCTGACCCCTGTGGTAGCGGTCAACCGTTTTGAAAGCGACGCTCCACAAGAGACTGAATTCATAAGAGATTATTGCCAACAACACGGAGTACTATGCTCGGTGGTAGATGTGTGGGCTAAAGGGGGAGAAGGGGCACTGGAGCTCGCCGAAATGGTGGCCCAAGTGGCAAATAATTGTTGTCACAAATTCCATCCACTCTATGAGTTAAACGAAACAGTAGAGAAAAAGATAGAGACTATAGCAAAAAAAATATATGGCGCTCAGGCAGTAGACTACACCCCCAAGGCCAAGGCTCACCTAGAAAAGATAGAACACCTGGGACTCACAGGGCTGGCCATATGTATGGCCAAGACACAAAAGTCGCTATCGGACAACCCCGAACTACTGGGTCGCCCCAAAGATTTTGTGATAACGGTACGTGCCATAGAGATAGCCTGCGGAGCGGGGTTCCTGATTCCAATAACGGGCGAAATAATGCGTATGCCAGGCCTACCCGAAACTCCAGCTTCGGAACGGATGGACATTGACGAGAATGGGAATATTACAGGGCTATTTTAAATTAGTTTTCGGGGAGTTCTAAAAACTTTCTTCTTCGTTAGATTTCGACATTAAAACCCTTATTTACTTCAAGTAAACTCTGGATTTGCAACCATGTCGCTGCTGAAAAATCTAATGTTCAGAAGTCCCCCCTTTACTCCTTGTATTATTTGCGACTTACCTTCTTAGAGGCTGTTTTAATTTGTTTTTAAAATTTTATTACTGCTATCTTTGAGGCTATTTTCATCGATGATTTGCCGAGATAGTAGTGGACTACAGCTCAAAAATCAGCTGAAAAAGAGTACAAAAAGGGTGGTAATAAAATTTTGAAAACAAATTAAAACAGCCTCTTAGAAAAACTCCAAGCCAAAATTCGGCTCCTCTTGTTGCCACGAGCAAGGTCAATAACATGACAACTAAGTGCTCCAGATGCCACAATGGCCTTTTTTAGTGGTTCCAAATGGTCTTCATTGGCCACCAAAGTGGTAAACCAACCGCATTGGTGGCCATAAGAGACGCTTTCGGCAATCATGTCCAAGATAAACCGTTTTTCACCTCCAGCACACCAAAGCTCATTGGCACATCCCTGGAAATTCAGAGTCAGAGCTGATGTTTTGCGCCCATGCAAAGCCGTTAGTTTACGTACGGTACCACGCTGAGCCTGAGCCTGAGAGCTATGAAAAGGCGGATTGCATATGGTAACATCGAAATGGTCATCAGGAAGAATCACCCCATGGAAAATATGGCCCTTATCACTCTGCTCACGAAGCGCGATATTAGAAAGTAACAGCTCGTTGGAACTCACTATCAACCTGGCATTACGGATGGCCTCAGGGTCAATATCCACCCCTACAAACTCCCAACCATACTCCACTCGGCCAATAATGGGGTAGATGCAGTTGGCCCCCACACCAATATCCAAACAACAGGCATGGTTCAAAGGAGCTATCAAGCGAGCCACAGCGTGTATATAATCGGCACGCCCAGGCAGAGGCGGGCACAAATAACCCGATGGAATATCCCAAAACGTAAGCCCATAACGACTCTTTATCAGCGCAGTATTCAACGCTTTAACGGCCGCAGGGTTAAAAAAATCGACCGACAGGTGTCCATATTTATTGGGCCGAATAAAACTACTAAGTGGGCCATGGTGGGCCACAAGCTCTAGAAAATCGTAATTATTATCTGCCATCGTTGTCTCTTGTCATTAATCGAACCTTGTATAGATTATTAATCAATGCTTTAATGAGCCTTTTTTAGTGTATTTTAGTTATTGGTTTGTCGGTTTTTTAATACAGTTTTTAGTGAGCTTCAACCCAATTTTCACCTACTCCAACCTCCACCTCTAAAGGGACTGAGAGACAGGCTGCACGAGCCATCTCAGAGGAAAGTATCTCGCGCAGCTGCTCAACCTCGGCCAGCGGAGCCTCAATGAGCAATTCATCATGCACCTGAAGCAAAATCCGAGCCTGCAACTTAGAAGCACGCATAGCCTTGTCAACCAATATCATAGCCAACTTCATAATATCGGCTGCACTACCCTGGATAGGGGCATTAATGGCATTGCGCTCGGCCACCGAGCGAACCGTAGCGTTATGCGAGGCTATATCTGCCAAATAACGACGTCGAGAAAAAATAGTCTCCACATAGCCATTCCCCTTGGCCTGCTCTATCACTCTATCCATATAAGATTTTACATCTGGATAGAGGGAGAAATAATTATCAATCAACTCCTTAGCCTCACCGCGAGGAATATCCAAACGCTGAGCCAACCCAAAGGCCGAAATACCATAAATAATACCAAAATTGGCCGTCTTGGCCCTACGACGCTGCTCACGCGAGACATCTTCGGTGGTAATATTGTAAATCTTAGCAGCAGTAGCCGTATGAATATCCTCTCCATGCTTAAAGGCCTCAATCATATTTTTATCGCCACTTAGGTGGGCCATAATGCGAAGCTCAACCTGCGAATAGTCGGCCGCCACCAAAACCCATCCTGGATGACCAGCTACAAAAGCACGACGAATGGCACGACCCTCGGCTTCTCGAACAGGGATATTCTGCAAATTAGGATTCGTAGAACTTAAACGCCCAGTAGCTGTAACAGCCTGATTAAACGATGTATGCACTCGACCAGTATTGGGATTGATAAGCTGTGGCAAAGCCTCGATGTAGGTAGAAAGCAACTTCTTGATACCTCGATACTCCAAAATTTGGGCCACTACTGGGTGACGCCCCTCCATTTGAGAAAGTGTTTGCTCGTCAGTTTTGTACTGTTTTGTCTTGGTAAGCTTGGCCTTGTCATTGAGTCCCAGTTTTTCAAAAAGCAGCTCGCCAAGTTGCTTGGGAGAGTTGACATTAAGGACATTATCTCCAGCAACCAAGCGAATCCGTCGCTCTAAGTCGACCAATTTAGCATTTAGTTCAACTGCATTTTCGCCCAAAATATCAGTATCGACCTTTACTCCCACAAACTCCATATCGGCCAAAATGCGAATCAGAGGCTCTTCTATGGTTCTATACAATTTT
This sequence comes from Mucinivorans sp., assembly GCA_036654415.1. Lineage (GTDB taxonomy): Bacteria > Bacteroidota > Bacteroidia > Bacteroidales > Rikenellaceae > Mucinivorans. Next base: position 10,620 of record JAVVSB010000024.1, read on the forward strand.
TCTAAACCTCCATCCACAATCTTACGCCACAAAACTTCATAGAGTTGATAGGTTACGTCCGAATCTTCGGCTCCATACTCTGAAACCAAATGAGAAGCCACACGGTCCATAGACAACTGCTTAACTCCCTTACCTATAAGCTCTTCTATTGACACAGGGTCATAAGAGAGAACCGTACGCGAAACATAATCCATCGAGTGACGACTCTCGGCATTGAGCAAATAGTGAAGAATCATGGTATCTAAAAGTTCGCCACGAACCTCGATACCAGATGAGCGCATCACCAAAATATCATATTTAATATTGTGGCCTATCTTGCCAATAGACTCATTTTCAAACAGAGGTCGCAATAACTTAAGTCGCTCAGCAACAGTAGCTTTAGATATCGGCACCCAATAAGCCGTATGAGCCTCGCAGGAGAACGAAATGCCAACAAGCGAACACTGCAAAGGGTCCAGCGAAGTGGTCTCGGTGTCGAAGCAAAAACATTTTTTACCCCCCATAACTACCACTAGCTCTTTGATTTCCTGCTCATTATCAGCTACAATATAATTATGGGCGATGGTCTTTATATTGCCCAACTCCAGTTCACTAGCTTCGGAAAATGGTGGCACAGTGACATTCTGAGGCTCGGAAATACTCTGCACGACAGGGAGTGGAGTCTCAAGAACATCAAAAAGCGACCCTTGAACCGCCTTAAGTACCGAATAGGGCTGAGGCTTGGCAACAGTAGTTAAACTACTTATAATGAGATTGCTCTGTTCCAACTCATGCAAAAACATCCGAAAGCCGTGCTTAAGATACAAATCCCGTAAAAGATTGTAATCGGGGCTCTCCATTATCAACCTATCTGGTTCAAACTCAATAGGCACATCCAATGATATGGTAGCCAATAATTTAGAAAGTTTAAGCTGTTCCCAACCAGCCTCTATTGACTCACGCTGACGAGGCGGCAAGTCACTCAGGTGGTCATAAATATTTTCAATCGTACCGTAACGATTCACCAATTTGCAAGCCCCCTTCTCACCAATGCCAGGCACTCCTGGAATATTATCAGAAACATCACCCCAAAGAGCCAGAATATCAATAATATACAGAGGGTCAGATATTCCGTAGACCTCACAAATACGCTCTAGACCAACAACCTCGACACCATTACCCCCTTTAGCTGGCTTGTAAATAGAGACATTGGGACGTATCAATTGTCCATAATCCTTGTCGGGAGTAACCATAAAAGTCTGAAAACCACCATTTAAAGAGGCCTTATGAGAAATAGTCCCGATAACATCATCAGCCTCATAGCCAGCAACCTCTAAAATAGGTATCTTCATGGCCTGAAGAATCTCCTTAATAATTGGTACACTGAGCATTATATCCTCGGGAGTGGCTGAACGATTAGCCTTATAATCAGGAAAAAGTTGGTGGCGGAAGTTTCCACCCTTAGGGTCGAAGGCAACTCCCAGATGTGCAGGATGTTGCGTCTGTATCAGCTCATTTAAAAACTTCACAAAACCAAAAACAGCAGAGACATTTTGCCCAGCCGAATTACGAAAAGGATTGGTTATAAAAGCGTAATAGAACCTAAAAATCAGAGCGTAAGCATCAATCAAAAATAATTTTTCCATCACCTTCTATTCATTATCCTTTTTTCGCCAAGAGGCACTCGAACGAGCTGTCTCAAAAAGCTCAACCTCAAAAAGCTCTACCGTTTCCGGCAAATTTTTCCGAAGCATCTCAACAAAACTTATAACCATATTTTCGCAAGTAGGTTGATAAGGTGTAAGCTCGATTTTGTGACCCACAGCGCGAAGTTCGGACACAAGCTCCACCCTAAGAGCTCCATCACGAAGCAGTAAAGCATGGTCGTAACGACTAATTATCAACTCATTAACAATACGTTTTAAGTCGCCAAAATCCATTACCATGCCAAATTTTGGGCTCTGAACCTTGAGATTTGGAGTGCCACCAACGGTGATGAATAGTTTATAGGAGTGGCCGTGGATTTGACGGCAAGGGCCGTCATATCCAGTGAGTGTATGCGCCATCTCGAAATCAAATTCGCGTTTTAATCGTATGATTGTCATAATGTTATTGTTAATCGTATCAGACAAAGATACGATTAATTTTGTAGGTTTCGATAATAATTTATAACTTTACACTATGCTAAAATGTGAAAATATAACCAAGAGATTCGGCGCAGTTGAAGTATTAAAGGGGGTTGAACTGTCGATAGTGCAAGGTGAAATTGTAACTATTGTCGGCCCCAGCGGAGCTGGCAAAACCACGCTGTTGCAAATCTTGAGCACACTCGCTAAGGCTGACTCGGGGAATGTTTGGATTGATGGAGTAAACATTAATTCACTAAAAATAAAAGAGTTAGCAGCATTAAGAAATCGTCAAATAGGTTTTGTATTTCAATTTCACCACCTATTACCAGAATTTTCGGCCATCGAAAACGTCTGCATCCCTGCACTAATTGCGCGAGAGTCGATGGCAAAAAGCCACATTAGAGCCGAAGAGTTGCTCCGTATGATGGGGCTAGGCGACAGGTTAACACACAAACCATCAGCACTTTCTGGAGGTGAGCAACAACGTGTAGCGGTGGCGCGCGCACTAATGATGTCCCCACGGATTATCTTTGCTGACGAACCTTCGGGCAATCTTGACTCACACAGCCGCGACGAACTACACTCGCTATTTTTTGAACTTCGTGAAAAATTTGGGCAGACCTTTATTATCGTGACACACGATAATGAACTGGCATTACGCTCTGATAGACAAATAATTATGCGTGACGGACAAATATGGAAGGAGTAAAAGAGTATCTCGATGAGCTATGCACAAAGTACAACTGCTCAAATTTTATAGCCGAAGACCCTATAAGTGTTCCACATCTATATGAGCAACAGCAAGATATAGAGATAGCAGCTTTTCTGAGTGCAACAATTGCTTGGGGCAAACGAACTATTATTGTGCGTAATGCGCACAAAATAACTGAGTTAATGGGACATCATCCATACGACTTTGTTATGGGAGCCTCAGAGGAGGATTTGCGCGCATTAGAAGGTTTTGTACACCGAACCTTCAATCACATAGACTTGCAATATTTCATACTGTCACTCAGAAATATATACACAAATCACGGTGGTTTAGGTGAATTTTTTCAGTCGTCATACCTCAAACACAACGATATAAGGCCTGTACTCTCAGATTTTTACAAGCTTTTCTTTGAGCAACATGTTCTGCCACGTACCACGAGACACATCAGCTCCATTGACAAGGGTGCAGCATGCAAAAGGCTCTGTATGTTTCTTAAATGGATGGTACGCAAAGACTTAAATGGTGTAGATTTTGGCATCTGGGACAAAATTCCACCCTCGGCACTCTACTTACCACTAGACGTACATTCGGGTAACACCTCGCGCGCCCTGGGGCTTTTGACACGTAAACAGAGCGATTGGAAGGCAGTTGAAGAGGTGACCACACGGCTTCGAGAGTTTGACCCACGCGACCCTGTGCGTTACGACTTTGCCCTCTTTTGCGCTGGTATTGAAGGACTTTTGCCTCGGTAGGTTAGCGTCATTTCGCACACTGCACAGTCAAAACCAAGCTCTAGTAACTGACCATTATTTTCAATAAACCACTGCCCCGTAGCACCCCCTTTTTTAAGACACTCGCCCCGTTCGCGACGCAGACAGTAGCGGGTACGCATAACCTGCTTACCGACCATAGAATTCTGAAGTTCAGCAGCTTGCTCAATATCTTTCACCCCTACAGAGTGGTAAAATTTTTCAGCTAAAGAGTTGGCAACATTGGCGCGAAAATCCAACTGACTACTACCTAAAGAGAGATGCAAAATAGGCTTTTGCTCCACTCGCACGTAACTATCAATGCGCGCAACATGAAGTTTTAGAAGCAGCGAACGACGAGCTTCGTTAAGTTCACTCATTGCAATATGAGGCACAAAATCTTGCAATGAGAGAGCCACAGTTGACACCTCAAAAATAGTGCCACCACTCTTACTCATAGCCTTTTGAAAAAGCTCCTCGACACGAGATTGATTTGTGGCAAGCTCATATGTCATTGGCATAATCACCTCGGCACTAATACCATCTTCATCAGTGGCGACAATCGTAATACCGTCCATTGTTGAAACAACACGGATATCTACCGATATTTTACGCTTGACATCAGAAATTGATGGTGCAAATTTTTGGTTAAAATTCCTATAAATTATTGTGCCTTTGGTAAGATTCTCCATTTTTTGCAATGAAATAACATTGCCATTCACCTTGTTGACATTACTACCCAAAATCTCGCCAGAGGCCATTTGCCAACAAAGCCCGTCACCATTATTAACAACATCGTTAGACTTAATAACAAATGAGTTATCATCAGCTGAGACCACTACACCTATCTTCTGCCCCAGAGCCTTCGGACCTGCACCGACCCCTTTATGGAGGCCATCAAAATAAAATGTACCCGACTTGCGAGCAAAAGTTTTATCGGGATTGGCCTCAAAAAGAGTCTTAGAAAGACCGCTGGATGTTCGCTCAATATGCTGCTCTACAAGTCGTTGATTATAGTAAGCAGTATTATTAACCACATAGGCTTCGTCCTTGAGTCGACCCTCTATTTTCAAAGATGTAACCCCAGCATCGACCAATTCAGCCAGACGATGACTCAAATTAAAATCGGTAACAGAAAGCAGCTCTTTACCACGTTCCAGCACAACTCCCTTATCATCAATAAGATTATAGCGTGACCGACAATTCTGAGCACACGAGCCACGATTGCCACCACGACCGCACAGGGCATGTGAAAGATAGCACTGACCACTAAGCCCTACGCAAATAGCCCCATGCACAAAAGCCTCTAACTCCACCGAGGTGACAGCACGGATGGCACGAATCTGCTCCAACGAGAGGGCCCGTTCAAGAACAACACGCTCAAAACCAACATCCTCAAGCCACTTAACTTTGTCGGCCGTATAGTTGAACATCTGGGTCGAAGCGTGCAGAGCGATGGGGGGCAGCGACATCTCGAGCAGGGCCATATCCTGAATAATCAGAGCATCGACACCTGACTCCCAAGCTACCCAAGTGGCCCGTTCAGCCTGAGCAAGCTCATCCTCAAATAAAATAGTATTCATGGTTTGATAAACACGCGCCCCAAACTGGTGAGCATATTGTACCAAAGATGCAATATCATCAGAGGGGTTAGCAGCAGCGGCTCGCGCCCCAAAACTATCACCCCCAATATACACAGCATCAGCACCAGCCTCAATGGCGGCACGCCCAATAGCGGCACTACCCGCAGGGCTTAAAAGTTCCACTTTAGTAGGATTCATCTTACTCATTTTTAGCTAAAAAAGGGTGCAAAAAATGCACCCTTACAATAATATATTTACTCTAAAAGCTATTTAGCATAGCTAACGGCACGAGTTTCACGGATGACTGTCACCTTCACTTGACCTGGATAGGTCATCTCATCTTGGATTTTCTTAGCAATATCATGCGACAGAAGCTCAGATTCAGAGTCACTTAGACGGTCGGACCCCACAATAACGCGGAGCTCGCGGCCAGCCTGAATGGCGTAAGTCTTGAGAACGCCCTCGTGAGCCATGGCCAAATCCTCCATCTCTTTAAGACGTTTAATATAGCTCTCAACCACTTCGCGACGAGCCCCTGGACGGGCACCAGAGATAGCATCACAAACCTGAACAATAGGCGAAAGCAATGAAGTCATCTCAACCTCATCATGGTGAGCACCAATGGCATTAACGACCTCGGCCTTCTCTTTGAGTCGCTCGGCAATCTTCATCCCAATAATGGCGTGTGGTAATTCAGGCTCGTCATCGGGCACCTTACCAATATCGTGCAACAGACCAGCACGGCGCGCCAAAGCAGCATTTAGCCCCAACTCTGAGGCCATAGTCCCAGCCAAATTGGCAACCTCACGCGAGTGTTGCAGCAAGTTTTGCCCATAACTAGAACGGTATTTCATTTTACCCACCAAGCGAATAATCTCAGCATTGAGACCATGAATACCAAGGTCGATGGCTGTACGTTTACCAACCTCGGCAATCTCATCTTCAATCTGTTTTTGAACCTTAGCCACAACCTCCTCAATACGAGCTGGATGAATACGGCCATCGGTGACTAACTGGTGTAGAGCCAAGCGAGCTATTTCGCGACGAACTGGGTCAAAACCAGAAAGGATTATGGCCTCAGGGGTGTCATCAACAATGATTTCAACACCAGTAGCGGCCTCAAGCGCACGAATATTACGCCCCTCACGGCCAATAATACGCCCCTTGACCTCGTCTGAGTCGATATTGAAAACAGTTACTGAATTTTCGACAGCTGTCTCAGTAGCCACACGCTGAATAGTTTGAATGACAATCTTTTTAGCATCCTTACCGGCGGCCAGCTTAGCCTCTTCGATAATGTCGTTGGCAATTGTCATAGCCTCGGCCCGAGACTCAATGCGCACAATCTCAAGCAGTTGATTGCGAGCATCTTCTTGAGAAAGGTTGCCAATCTGTTCGAGCAGTTGTTTTTGAGAAGCGGTGGCCTTTTCAAGCTCATGCTTTTGGGTGGCTACCACCTCAAGTTGTTGCTCTACTTTGACCTTAGTAGTCTCAAACTCTTTCTCTTTTTTGGCCAATTCGGCCGACGAAGATTGAACCTGTGCAAGCTCTTGCTTGACCTTAGCCTCTATCTGAGAGATGCGCTGGTTACGCTCGTTAACACTCTTTTCATGTTCGGCCTTAAGCTGAATAAAACGCTCTTTGGCTTGAAGTATCTTCTCTTTCTTGAGAAGTTCGGAATCGGCCTCCGCCTCTTTGAGTATTGATGTGCGACGTTTTTCGGTTGACTTATATGTAACGAAATATGTTAAGAAACCCGTGGCAACAACTGATACAACAGAGATAATAACAATTGTCAGTATGTCCATTATTGTTTAGTAGTTAAATTTAGTTAGTTTATTGGTTAAAAATTTGATTAAATGTAAATAAAAATGGGGTTATCTCCGCATTGGTTTGACGAAAACTACTGTCAAACATGTTTGGGTGCCTCGCTTAGGCTTGAGACTTCCACTGTTGCCTTGAAACCCGAAGGTTTAAGCCCTATCGCTAGGGTGAGGCCTGTCTTTAAAACCTTAAATAAGCAGTAAGCTCCCGATATTATAATGTTAGTTTCGCAAAGCGTAAGAGACAACCCCTTAACTTAGTCTATCTTTTTGTCTAAAAATTCATCTATCTCACTCTTCATCTGCTGCAACTCAAGAGCCTCGATGGAGTGGTCCAACTTGTAGAGGTTCTCTTGATTGGCAATAGAAATCTGTAAAGCCGCCATAGCCAATGAATCCAACACATCAACCTTATGCAATCGCCTTAGCTCCTCGATTCGGCTGTTAATATCCTTAGCCGCACCACGCACACGCTCCTCCTCATCGGGACTGATGGTCAACACAAATGGTTTGTCAGCAATGAGCACGCGTATACGCAATTTATTTTTTTGCAAACCCTCCATCACCTGTTGATTATGGCCAAAGCCCGGTCTATATCTCGTATCATGGTGTTAATTCGGGCCCGAGCCACCTTTCCAGCACCGCTAATCTCGCTAATTGAACCGCTCAGCAGCAACACTGTGTTGCGCTTGTCCAACTCTTCTATCTTCTCACGCTGACTCTGCACTGTGGCCGTAAGCTGCGTCAAGGTAATCTTCTGCGCCTGACACCGCTGCTCCAACGACTTACAATGCGTCAAAAGTTGTGCCAAACTTTGCTTTAATTGAAATACACTATCGTCTTTTAGAGCCATCATTAAACAAATGAATAATCTATCTTAATGCAAAGTTAATAAAATTTCTCTACTTTAATCTGTTTTTTGTAAAAAAAGAAGGGCCAACACAAAATTGTGTGGCCCTTACCCTCTTTTATTAAAAAGTATTGAGGCTGGTATTACTCCTGCTCACGCTGCATGGCAGCTACGTAAATTGCTTTTTGGTGGTCCAAACGATTCTGAACCGATGGCTTTACAAAACACTGACGGGCACGAAGTTGTTTGATGACGCCTGTCTTTTCGTATTTACGTTTAAATTTTTTGAGCGCGCGTTCGATTGGTTCGCCCTCTTTTACTTGCATTATAATCATCTTAGTGAAAATTATTGCGGAAGCCTTTGACCCCCACGGTTTTTAAATTAATTTGTTGTCTTCTGACGAAATGAAAGATACGGGGCTAATCTTTTAGCCTCCGCGGGTAATAGTATGTCTTGGTCTATTAATTGCTTAAGTGTGCAGTATCCTCCCTTCGATTTTATACCTTTTATAATCCTTTTCGCTGCATTACCCCCAATATAGGGGTGTGCCCGAAGAAGAGTTAAGGGTGCAAAGTTAACATCTATTTTTTGAATTCCACTACTATCGACCCAAAAATTTTGATAAATTCTTTGCCAAACCTGCTCATCAATGCCACGAACCTCGCGCAGCTGCTCCACCGAACAGTAGCCACCCAGCGCGGAGCGATAGGCCAAAATACGATGAGCAAATGTAGCCCCAATACCGTAAACACTAACTAAAGCTGCACTATCAGCCCCATTTAGCTCAATATGACGCACTCGATAACGAATGACCTTACCCTTCTTAAAGCTATCGCCTTTAAAAAATCCTACACTATCTTGGCCCCACAACACCTTGTCGTGAGCCTGGCGCAAGGAGTCGGCCCTACGGCACACCACGCCATACCCACCAACTGTGGTAAGACGAAGCCCAAAGGCCACAGCCAAGAGGAGAACCACAAAAAAAAGGAGTAAAAAATATGATTTAGATTTCATCATCTACTCTAAAAACTATATCTTTGCCTTGAAGCTACAAAGATAACAAGAACGATGGAATCAACAATAGAAAAACTAAAGAGGCAGCGCGATGCCGTGATTTTGGCCCACTACTACTGTTCACCCCAGGTGCAGGATGTGGCCGACTACGTGGGCGATAGCCTGGCCCTATCACAAATTGCAGCCACAACCTCGGCAAAGGTTATACTCTTTGCGGGAGTACACTTTATGGCCCAAACAGCCAAGATACTCTCGCCCGAGAAGACGGTGCTGCTGCCAGATATAGAGGCTGGTTGCTCGCTGGCCGACAGTTGTGCGGTGGAGGATTTTGCCCCCTTTGTAAAGGCTCACCCCGACCACTTAGTAATTTCGTACGTCAACACCTCGGCCCAGGTTAAGGCCCTAACAGATATAGTGGTCACCTCGTCCAATGCCCTTAAAATTGTGAACGGACTTCCCCGCGACCAAAAGATACTCTTTGGCCCCGACCGCAACCTGGGTAACTATATAGCAGCGATGACTGGGCGTGATATGGTTATTTGGGACGGAGCATGCCATGTGCACCAACAATTCTCGTTGGAGCGAATTTTGGAATTAAAGCAACAATACCCCCAGGCCAAAATTTTGGCCCACCCAGAGTGTACCAAACCTGTGCTGATGGTAGCCGACCATATCGGTTCGACAGCCTCGTTACTCGAATTTTCGGCATCGGACACAGCAAAACAGTATATAGTGGCCACCGAAAGCGGTATTATACACCAGATGAAACGTCAATCGCCAGATAAGCTCTTCCTGCCCGCTCCACCCGCTGACTCAACATGCGCCTGCAACGACTGCGCCTTTATGAAACTCAACACGTTATCAAAAATAGAGGCCGCCCTACGCACACTTACCCCAGCCATCGAGGTTCCGCTTGAGATTCGCCTAAAGGCCGAAGTGTCGATTCGCCGAATGTTGGAACTAAGTAAATAATATGTCACATTGATGAAAATTTATATCACCATTCTCCTATGTCTTCTCTCAAACAGCTCAATGGCTCAAGTCAAGACGGGTATCGAGGTGCTCAGAGAACATAACTTTAAAGAGCTAGCTGGCCAACGTGTGGGCCTTATCACCAACCCCACAGGGGTAGATGGTCAACTAAAAAGCACCATTGACATACTCAATTCGCCTCAGGCTAGGCAGGCGGGAGTGCGTCTGACGGCACTTTTTGCCCCCGAACATGGGGTCAGGGGTGATGTGGCGGCAGGGGTAAAGTTCGACCATGTGCGTGACGAAAGCTCCTCGGCCATGATTTACAGCCTATACGGCAACGGTATGAAGCCTCAAAAGGAGATGTTGCAAGATGTTGACGTCTTGGTATTTGACATTCAGGATATAGGTTCGCGTAGCTACACCTTTATCAGCACCTTGGGCCTTGCGATGGAGGCCGCGGCTCAAAACGGCAAGAAGTTTATGGTGCTTGACCGCCCCAATCCGCTTGGAGGGGTCAAAGTCGAGGGAGAGGTGGTGCAGAGTGGATTCTCGTCCTTTGTGAGTAAATACCCCGTGCCCTATATCCACGGGATGACTATTGGTGAGTTGGCCCGCTGCTACTCGGCAGAGAAGATGCTAAGTGGTGGGGTGGAGTGCAACCTTGTGGTGATTCCGATGCAGGGATGGACACGCCAAATGGAGTGGAAAGATACCGCTCTGCCATGGGTGCCAACCTCACCGCATATCCCTCATGCTCAGAGTACTATATACTACCCCGTGAGCGGAATGGCAGGTGAATTGCAGACTATCAACATCGGGGTGGGATACACCCTACCCTTTGAACTCTTTGCCGCCGAGTGGATTACCGATGCCCAAACACTCTGCTCAATGCTCAACGCCAACAATATACCTGGAGTGATTTTCCGTCCCATACACCTAACCCCTTTTTACGGTAGCGCAAAGGGGAAGGCTATTCATGGTGTGCAGGTTCACGTGACCGACCTGCAAAAGGCCCCACTCACACTACTCCAGTTCTATGTTTTCCAGGAGTTGCACCTGCTCTACCCCGACCACTCTCCGCTGGAACAGGCCACAAATGAGAGGATAGAGATGTTCGACAAGGTGATGGGCAGCTCGACTCTACGCACTGCTTTTATTAAGGGCAACTACCGCGTGGCAGCCATCAAGTCTCTGTGGGAGAGTGGCGCCAAGAGTTTTCTAACCATCCGCGATAAATACCTACTCTACTAATATACTTCAATGATGTCCAATGTCTGTAATATATTAATTGTTGATGACCACCAGCTCTTTCGCAGTGGGCTACGTCTGTTGCTCTCGCAACGACACAAAATTGTAGGCGAGGCGGCAACTGGAGTAGAGATGCTCGACTTCCTGGCCCAGAACCCGCTGCCAGATGTGATACTACTCGATATTGCAATGCCAGAGATGGATGGCATTGAGGCGGCAGAGCGAGCCCTGGCCCTCTATCCAGGGTTACCCATTATCACCCTATCGATGTTTGGCGACGAGGAGTACTACTTCAAAATGGTATCCTTGGGAGTTCGCGGATTTTTGCTCAAGAACTCCGAAATCACCGAAGTTATGGATGCCATTAGTGCGGTGATGGAGGGGAGCTCCTATTTTTCGCAGGAGTTACTCACCAACTTAGTTAGCAGTCTACACAGTTCGTCCATGACGGCCGAGCCCGAGGCTGTGCTCTCGGAACGCGAACTAGAGATAGTGCTTCTCGTATGCAAAGGGCTAACAGCTACGGAGATAGGAGATAAACTTTTTATCAGCAAACGCACCGTGGACAAACATCGCGCCAATATACTCGAGAAAACAGGCTGCAAAAACACCGCCAACTTGGTGGTCTACGCCATTAAAAATTCGCTGGTACAGATATGAATCTACTCGACCTTGTAATATTCCTGGCCTTGGTCTACGCCTTGGCCAAGGGTTTTTTTAGTGGGCTACTGGTACAGCTAAGTGGCATAGCAGGGCTTGTGCTAGGGGTGTGGGCTGCCACCAAATTTAGCCATGCCATTGGGCAGTGGATGGCACTAGAACAGACCACCTCTAAAGAGGTAGTATTTGTGCTGGTTGTGGTGGTGGTACTCTTTGGGGTAATTGTGCTACTCAGACTACTCAATCAGATACTGAGTTGGGGCGGACTTTCGGGGCCAATAAAGGTACTCGGGGCGATATTTTCGGCTGTGAAAATGGTACTTATTTTGGCTTTGGCTCTTAAGATGTTTATACAGGCCAATAATATATTTAAGATGGTGGACTCAACCGAAAACCTTGAGAGCTCATACTGCTACAAACCGCTACTAAAAATCAGTGACTGGGTCTTTCCATTTATCGAGAACCTAAGTTCACAAGTCTATACCCCAACCATAGAAGACAAGATAAAACAGACTTTACACATAGATACAATAAGAGCCCGCTCGGGGCGGGCTCTTATTAATAGTATCGATAGTTCAAAATTACTTTC
>JAVVSB010000024.1:22941-30028 GCA_036654415.1 Mucinivorans sp.
TGCAGCGGTTGTTGCTGCGATGGGTGAAGTATCGGCAAACCGATAAATCAAGTCAAGCGGATTTCCGATAAATAAATCATATTACCGATATCATCGAGTCATGAGAACACACCACACAGACGAAAAAAAGCCCGCTCGGGGCGGGCTCTTATTAATAGTATCGATAGTTCAAAATTACTTTCCAGGAAAGATACGACCATCACTCGTTAGTGAGTACCACACCCCATCCTCACCAGCGAGCGAAAGTTTATAACCATTGCCACAAGGGTAATAGATGGCACCACTGACAGCTATCTCTTGAGGGCGGAGCTCATCAATTGAGGTGGGCATACTCCCCTTTTGGCGGCGAAACTCTTCGGCACGGGCAGCCAAATGGCGCAACTGTCGTTTTGTCTTGTCATAGGGGTGGACCACAAAATTATCGCACCCCTGCCCAGCAATAACATTAGAAAATTGTAAAAAACCCCAAAATTCAGGGTAATGCATATCAATGACCCCCGTTGGTGACCACACCCAGTTATCCTCGGAGCCAAAGCCCTCTTTACCCTTCTTCTTCACATACTTACCATCAATAACCTCAACGGCCATCCACTCCACACGCGAAAAGTTTATACGCCACTGCTCGCCATCTTCAATCTTACGCTTGAAATAGATTGTCTCTAGTAAAGAGTGGATAGGCAGAGCCACCTCGATAGTCCAACGCTGGTCGGTGTCACTGGGGTCGTTAATGGTGCCGTAATGTTTTACAGCGGTACGCATCCCCTTGAGGTCCCACCCAGTAAAAAAGGTCCCACTGCGGGTATAGGGCTGCGTGAGAAGCAAATCCCACTCAGTACCAAAGGCATTAAACTCAAATTCATAGTAGTGATGTCCATCGGCATCAGGGTCTATGAAAATCTCAATATCGTTGTCATAATAAATCACATCATCGCGGCGAGTCATCGTGGCCCAAATATGGGGCTCCACCATCTCGGCAGCAAAATAGAGATACTCATTGTCCCACATCATCTTAGCACGCGTGGGATAAGCTGGTTCCACCGCACGACGCGAGCCCTGTATGTCGCGAAAAGGCTCGGTCCAAGGCACCTTAGCCCACTCCGCACCATCAATATCGCCATCCAAAACAACCTTCTGGGGAGCCTTGAAGCAGACATAATGGAGAGGTTCAAAATCGAAATAAGGGCTATACTCTTGGGCGCAAGCCACAGAGAACACACCCATCATCGCAGCAGCAATGGCAGTCAGTCGTTTGTTTATCATAGTGTTATATTTTGCCCCATGGCCATTAATATTAATATCGCTCCACCCACCACAATGCGGTAGTAACCAAAGGCACGGAAACCGTATTTGGTGATATATTCGATAAAGAACCGTATGGCCAACATCGCCACCACAAAGGCCACAACGTTACCCACAATGAGCACCACCATGTTGTCTTGCAAAATTTGCACCCCTTGGGGTTCCAAAAATAGTTTGAGCACCTTATAGGCTGTGGCGGCAAACATGGTAGGCACAGCCAGGAAAAACGAAAATTCGGCCGCCGCCTTGCGCGTGAGACCCTGCTGCATACCACCCACAATAGTGGCCATGGAACGCGAAACACCTGGTATCATGGCTATACATTGAAAAAGGCCTATCTTAACGGCTCGGTTATTGTTGAGTTGTGCCCCATCGCCCTTGCTCTGGAACCATTTATCAACAAAGAGCATCACCACCCCTCCAATAACCAACATAGAGGCCACAACCCACACGTTTTCGAGAAAAGAGTCTATCAAATCGCTAAAGACAAAACCCAGCACTGCCGCAGGCAAAAAAGCCATCAACAGTAGCCCATAAAAACGCCACATTTTGTCGCGCTTTTTTGGGAAAAATTTGCGCCAATAGAGCACTACCACAGAAAGGATGGCCCCAAACTGAATGATGACAGTAAAGGCCTTAACAAAATCGGTGCTCGGCATATCCATTATGCTCTGAGCAATAACCATGTGGCCAGTGGAGGAGACAGGTAGAAATTCGGTCAGCCCCTCGACCACAGCAAGTATGATGGCTTGAAATATCTCCATGGCTACTTAAATCGCTTCATTATGGCCACAATCTCCAGTGCCAAGCCAGCAAGGATAACCAAAGGAGCCACAATAATACGCCGCGTGGAGAACATCTCTACATTAAACTTGGTAGGGTCATCGGACCCCCCGCCAGCCATCAGCATAAAGCCACCTATGACCATGGCCACGCCTATTAAAATAAGTATGTAATTCTTTTTACCCAAGGCTATATTGGCATTGGGCGTGGTTGGTTTTGACATCTTTTTATTTTTTTAAATTGACTATTAATCGAAAAATAGGTAAACACTACGCAAAGAAGAATCCCCGTACATATCATCACCGCAAAAAGCAGCATCAGCAGCTCCAGACCCACCTCCATATAAGCCTCGGGCAAGGCCACACGCAGAGCATCACTCGACAAAAAGAGCGCCACCGAGGCCAAGACCCCAGCCAAGGCTCCCTGAGTTAAAGCCCTACTAATAAATGGGTTGCGGATGGCTGAAAATCGCACCCCGTGGGCTATCATCTCGCGCAGGGGCTCCCCTTGCGCTGCAATCTCAAGGCGCAGAGTGTTGCGAATGACAACAAGCGAAATAAAGAGCAACACCGCCCCAAAACCCAAAGCAAAGACTATAAGCTGTTTGGCTGAACTCTGCACCTGCTTGGCCACAGCATGAGGATAGATGACCTGCTCCACACCACTTAGGTGGCTAAATTGGCGTTCCGTAGCGACAATATCGCTCCCTGGAACCACCTGTACCTCGAAGGAGGCGGGAATGGGATTCTCTGGCCCCTCGAAAAGGGAGCTCTCGACACCAAGTTCAGCCGCAAACTTACTAGAGGCCTGCTCTTTACTCAAGAAATCGACCTTTACAACCGAACGATTAGCACGTAGATTGGACTCAATAGAGGTCAGCTCGGCACGAGATATCGTATCTTGAAGAAAAAGCGAGAAACGCATCTCAGAGGCCATAGTATTGACCTTCTGCGCCCCCCCCAGCAACAAATAACCAGCCGCACCAAGCAAGAGCAGAATGAGTGTAACGACGGTGGTGGAGGCAATATGCCCAGATGAGAGACCCTTAACTTGCATTGCGTGGTGGTATAAATTGTAGCACGATAGATATCAACGCTCCGAGCAAAAGCACCAAAGAGCTTAGACGCGTTATCCATAGCAGAGAAGCAAAGTGAGGAGCAGCAAAGCTCCACTCAACCACATGGATACCAGCTGGAAGCACCATTGCACGCAGCAGGTAGTCGGCCCTAAAATAGGGGGCTTCAATACCATCTACTTTGGCCGTCCACCCCTTGTCGAAGTAGATTTCAGAAAAGAGGGCTACCCCAGCTGATGCTGCCGTGTAGTGATAGGTTAACTCATTGACCTTATAAGAGGTAAGAGCAATGGTAGCCGTGCTGTCGAGGGCAGGAGTAACCCCCTGGAGCGCAGAGGCAAACCGCTCATCGACAATAGCCTGGACCCGAGGGTTGAAGTTTTTAGCCCGTGAGAGGGCCTCGAGCTCCTCGCTTGCATTTTTAACCATCTTCACCGACCCCACAAACCAAGCGTTACCCGCAGCATGAGGGTTCACAACCACACTATCCGAGGTGATGAAATATTTGGTATTGAGCATGTCGTAAACCGCCATATTCTGCTTGCTCAGGTGTTTTTCAATTACATCCTGGTAGCGGCGTAACTTGGCGGGGTGGTAACCACCCACTGAGCGGTGAAAATATGAGGTGGTGGCATCTTCAAAGGTAGAAACCGAGAAGTTGGCCACGCGATAGTTGGTTGTATCCTCTTTGATAAGCTTATCTGCTGGAGTCATTGCAATGGCCATGGCTCTATGTTTGGGATGGAAATCCTCAGCTTTGAGGTAACGTCTATCCACCGTATAGAGGTCACCTAGAGTCAGCACCAACAGGACCACAGCAGCTGGCATAGCCTTGAGCCAACCCTTGTAGTAGGTAAAAATCACCGTAGCCCCCAACACCACAAAGAGCAAAGAGCGCATGGCATCAGCCCGCAACAGTGCCGCACGCTCGCCTTGCAGAGCTCCCACCACCTCGGGTGGCAAAGCAGCCTCCTGCTCAGAGCTAAAGCCCAATATGGTGGGCAGCACCACAGCAGCCACAATGGCAAAACCAGCCACAATGGCTGTTGAATATTTCAGAGAGCTCATGAATTTCTCCTTAGAGAGCTCACCGCGGCGCAAAGAGTCAAGGGCCAAAATCCCCAGCAGAGGCACACTCCACTGTACGATAACCAATATCATCGAAGGTACGCGGAATTTATTGTAGAGTGGGAAATAGTCCAACATCCAGTTGGTGAGCCACATCATATTATGGCCCCAGCTAAGCAAAATAGCCAACGCACTCACCGCTGCCACCCACCACTTAACCTTTGAGGGCAAGGCAAAGAGCCCAAAAACAAATAAAAAGACCATTAAAGCCCCCAAATAGACAGGCCCAGAGGTGAAGGGCTGAGTGCCCCAATATTGGCGAAATTGAGGAAAATACTCACCATAACCTCCGCGCGTTAAAGTCTGTGCCAGCTCTCCATTTCTCTCGAACATTTGCGTCGAACTGCCACCCACAAAGTTGGGGATAAAGAGGTTAAAAGTTTCGGCCTTGCCATAGCTCCAGGCCGTGGCGTAATCCTTGTCCAATCCATCGGTATGGAGTTGCTCGCGCGCAAGTTCACTCGCGCCACGAATGGTGAGCGGAGCGTGGTCAGCCACATAGTAGAGCTGCACAATATTGGAGCCAATGGCCAAAACGGCCGCCGCCAAAAGGACTGAGCTGGTTATCCAAAAACTACGTAACTGGTGAACTTTAATTGCCTTGACCAACTCATTGATTACCAAGGCTACAATAACGAAGAGAAAATAATAGGTAATCTGAGGGTGCGAAGCCGAAATGACAATGGAGGCAAAGATACCCGCAAGGGCCGCTCCAAGCCATCGTTTTTTGTTGTAGGCCAAATATATGGCCCCAATCAAAGCTGGAATCCAAGCCATGGCCATCATCTTGGTTATATGGCCCGCCTGAATAATTATGGGGAAATAGGAGCTTAACCCATAGGCCACCCCGCCAATGATACCCAACCATGGATTGACTCCAAACATCAAGAGCATCAGGTAGAAAGAGCTCATGGCTACAAAGATAAAAGCTGCTGGCTGGCCGATGAAATACATCTTGTCGGCCACAGACTTAACCCATCGACCATCATAATTCATGTCAATCATATAGGCTGGCATACCCGAAAAGAGGTTGCCCGTCCACTGAGGATGCTCGCCATATAGAGCCTTATGCTGCTCTATATCATGCTTCATACCCTCGAACTGCACCATATCTTGTTGAGAAAGAGCCTTATCCGAATATTGAGGAGCAAAAAAGAGAGCTGACACAGCAGCAAAAACCAACAACGCCACCACGTGTGGCAATATCTTACGCAAGAGATTCTTATTCATTATCAACTTTTTAAACGACAAATATAGTGCTTTTTCGCCATATTTTTATACACTACCCACCAAAAACTCCCCCAAAGGGCCCCATCTAGTAGACCAAAAATAATATCCATCGGAAAGTGAACACCCAGATAAAGGCGCGAATAGCAAAGCGCAACAACCCACAGGAGCATTAAAACGGTGTAGTAGCGGTTGCGTACTACGCTACTTGAGAGCAACATAAAAGCCAGTGAATTAGCAGCATGCGAGCTAACTGTGCCATAAAGTCCACCTAGATAACCGCCAACGGTGTGCACCATGGGGGCTATCTCGGGGGTGTGGGTGGGGCGAAATTTTGGCAGAGCGTGCTTGAAAAACGAGGCCGTTTGGTCGGCGCAAAGAATCATCAGAGAGGCCGCCACCACAAAAAGCACCCCCGTGCGCCACCCCTTGCGCCAAAAAACCCATGCCACCACAGCAGCATAGAGAGGCACCCACGTCCATTTACCCGAAATCCACCACATAAGTGTGTCCACAAGGCCACCACCATCAAAGTTAAGCCACAATAGGGCTTGAGTATCAAAAAACCAAGGAGTCATTTTAAAACAATTTACAGACAAAGTTAAGATTTTTTTTTAACTTTGTTCTCATTATGGAATTAACACTTATCAAGGCCGATTGGAGCCATCAATATGAACTTATCGACAGCGGTGATGGACAGAAGTTGGAGCGTTTTGGCTCTCAACTCATCGCACGCCCCGAACCTCAGGCCCTGTGGCGCCCTTCGCTACCCAAAGAGCAGTGGGCCGCCAAAGCCGATGCCACCTTCCTAAAGGCCAAAGGTAGCGAAGAGAAGGGGCAGTGGCAACTCAAAAGCAAAGCCTCGGAGCAGTGGTGGGTGGAGTACCAATCAAAAAAAAAGTTCACCCTGAAATTTCGTTTAGGGCTCACCTCATTTAAACACATAGGGCTCTTTCCCGAACAGGCCTCCAACTGGGACTTTATCTTTGAGCGTGTGGTGGCCCTGCGCCACGGTGGTACCGAAAAGCCAGAGGTGCTTAACCTCTTTGCCTACACTGGTGGAGCCTCACTAGCGGCAGCCGTGGCTGGGGCTACGGTGACCCATGTGGACTCGGTGAGGCAGACGGTGAGCTGGAGCCGCCAAAATTATGAGGCACTGCCCCAAGGAACCGCACCCATAAAATGGGTGGTGGAGGATGCACTAAAATTCACCCTACGTGAGCTCAGACGCGGAAAACTCTACCACGGCATCATTCTCGACCCCCCATCATATGGGCGCGGAGCCGATGGCGAAAAATGGGTGCTCACAGAGAATATAGAACAGATGTTGCGCAGTTGTAGTGCACTGCTGGCCCCAGGTGGATTCTTGGTACTCAACCTCTACTCCATGGGGCTTTCGGCCCTGCTGGCGCGCACGCTGGTGCGTTCGCTCTTTCCTCAGAGTAAAGATGAACAGATGGGCGAACTCTATGCCGAAGACTCCTTTGGCAAACAACTGCCACTAGGGGTTTTTCTAAGATTCTGGCTTAATGGTCAAAATGGTGCGTGAAATCGCCATAACCGTTTGATTTTATT
>JAVVSB010000025.1:0-28080 GCA_036654415.1 Mucinivorans sp.
GCCGCCGATAAAAATTTCCCCCAACAACTATTCTTGCGTTTTTAAGGGACGACTACATAACAATATCCGCAAGAATTTATATGTAAAAATAACAATTCATGCAGATATTTCCAAATATTTAGATGGTTAATTTACTGTAAATTAAATATTTATGTGGTTTTTAAGGGGCGACTAATTACAACACAGAGGAGATTCACAAATATAATATTCGCGCATTGCTTGATAAAATAGCCACCAAACGAAAAAACACTTACAAATTATAGCATGATGTATATTCTGTATTCTAACATCTTGTGCTGAAAGTAAATACACGGATGATATACAAAAAATAGTAGGCCATCCATTGGTAATGCCTGCAAATATTCAAAAAGTTTCACTATCTTCGTAACACTAAAACGTATGCACTGAGTAAGTAAGGGTTCTTTTACTCAGTTTAACCTCGAAAAATTAAATTTTAGAACCCGCCTTAACTATTTTTTCTGATACAGACGATCTTATAAGAAAAGAGCTTAAATACGCTCCAACGCCATTTATGTTATTGGTTGATACTAAGCTAATTATTCTGAAGGCCATATTCCTAGGTAATATAACCACTAAAGAGAAAAAAGAATTCATAGATAATGTCGTGTCGACATGTAAAACTCAGCAATAAAGCAAAATATATGCGCCACATTTTTCTAATTATAGCCTTGGCGTTTTGCTTGCTCGCCTCACAAGCCCAGCAGCAAACCAAACAAGTCAGCCTCTATGAGGCCGTCATGATTGCTCAAGAGCAATCCATCGACGGCCTTGTGGCCAAATATCAATACCTGGCCGACTACTGGCAATACCGTAGCTTCAAAGCCCAACTCTTACCGTCACTATCACTCGACGCCAAGATACCCAGCTTCGACCGCTCGCTCAATCCTGTGCAAAACTCCGTTACGGGCGAATATAACTATGTAGACAATTTCGTTTTGCGCAATAGTTTGGGGTTGACGCTGAAACAAAACATAGCAGCTACGGGCGGTAGCGTCGAGTTATACACAGGTTTGGTGAGGATGGATCAGTTTAAACCGCGACGACTGGTTGACTACAACTCTTCGCCCGTTAGCCTGATATATAATCAGCCGCTTGGTTCGTTTAACCCTCTGAAATGGGACAAAAAGATAGAACCTCAAAAGTATGCAAAAGCAAAGTACACCTACCTGGAGAATGTGCAACGAATCGCATCCAATGTGGTCGACTACTTCTTTGCCCAACTTACGGCGCAGCAGAACCTATCTATAGCGGAGCTGAACCATAAAAATACCACTACGCTTTACAAAATCTCGCAGGAGAGGTTTAAAATAGGCGCCATATCACAAAACGAACTTATGCAGTTGGAACTTCAACTGCTCAATCAGCAAGCGGCAATCAATAACAATAGCTTGCAACTCAATATGGCAAGGGCGCGGCTGATATCTTATCTGGGATATGGGGATACGGTGAGTATTGCGCTTGAGATGCCAGAAATTGCCCGCGGAATAGAGGTGTCGGCCGAGGATGCTTACCTGCTTTCGATGCACAATACCTCGGTGGACTACCAAAATCAAATCAAACGACTCGAAGCAGAACGAGACATAGCCAAGGCAAAAGCCGACAGAAGACCGCAAATACAATTCAACGCCCGATTCGGATTGAATCAAGTGGCGCAAGATTTTTTTGGTGCTTATCGCAAGCCAATGGATCAGGAGAGCGTTAACCTGGGCTTGAAAGTTAACATTTTTGACGGCGGGATGGCTAAAGGGCGACTGCAAATGGCACTATCCAAGGCCGACATAGTGGATGCGGAGATTGAAAAGGCGGATATAGATCGTCGACAAGATCTGTTTCTGAAAGTTATGCAATTTAATAACCAGAGCCTGCAATGCGCGATATCTCGCCGTGCCGACAGTGTGGCTCAAAAACGCTATGAACTATCGTTGGAGCAATTTGCCCAGGGACGAATGAGCGTGCTGGAATTTAATACCGCCCAAAGTGAACGAGGGCAAGCGCAAAACAGCTATGTTGTGGAGTTGCAAAATTTTTGGACCTATTTTTACAGCATACAACGTTTGACGCTGTACGATTTTATCCATCGGATTAACATTTCCGAAGGATTCGACAAAGTGACACTAGAAAAACAGTAGATATATGAGATACTTTTTACCATTTTTGGCACTGGCATTCACAGCCTGCGGAGGGGGTAATGTCGGGGAGGCTTCCAAAGCAGAGGGTCGTGATAAAAAAGCGCATGAAAATATCGTGAACATTGTCGATACGATGATTTTGCGGCGCGGCGATTTTCGTAGCGAATTGATAAGCAATGGGCGGTTGCGTGCTGTTCAGAAGAGCGATTTGAAATTTTCGGGATCGGGCGTTGTGGAGCGTTTGAATGTCGAGAACGGTCAATTTGTGGCTGCAGGTTCTGTTATCGCCGAGCTGGATAGCGAGAATGCGCAGTTGGGGCTGACTCAGGCGCAACAGACAATGACTAAGGCTCAACTTGATTTGCAGGACAAGCTCCTCGGATTTGGCTATTTGGCAAAGGATACCGCCAAGGTTCCGGAGGAGACGATGCGCATCGCACGCATTCGTTCAGGGTATGACGATGCCGTGGTAGGGCTCAAAAAAGCTAAGGTGGAGCTGAATGGACGCATAATCAGGGCGCCATTTTCGGGCAAAATAGCAAATTTAAAGACTAAGCAGCATGAGAATCCGAAGGGTGACTTTTTCTGTTCTGTGATTAACGATGGGAGCTTTGATGTGGAGTTTACGGTTTTGGAGGGCGAGGTTCATAATGTTCGCGAGGGCGGGGCCGTCTCTATCTCCACTTTCAATGATCCTTTGCAGCGTCAAAAAGGGGTTGTGCGGAGCATAAACCCTACGGTGGACGAAAAGGGGCAGGTTGTAATTACGGCCTCTATCCCCAATAGCGGCAGGGGGTTGTTGGATGGTATGAATGTCAAGGTTTACGTGGAGAATAGTCTGCGGGAGCGGCTGGTTGTGCCCAAGAGTGCTGTTTTGATTCGTGATAACCGCGAGGTGCTGTTCACTTTTGGAAAGGACGGCAAAGCCCACTGGACTTATGTGATTGTTGAGGCTTCCAACTCTCGCGAGCACGCTGTGAGGGCCAACGAAGATCGCGGGGCTGAGTTGGAGGCGGGGGCGAGTATTATAACTAGTGGCAACCTTAACCTGGCCGACAATTCGGGGGTTGAAATCAAAGCAAAATAATGGAAAAATCAGGTATTTCGATATTAAGACGGCGGGGGGCAACCCCTGGCGTAACTGGTAGCTCATACTATACTTCAACGAGATGATTGAAAAACTGATACATAGACCTATCGCCGTTTCGATGTGTGTGGTAGCGCTCGTTGTTTTGGGCGTTGTGGCTATGCGGCTGCTGCCTATCTCATTGATGCCGGAGGTGGATATTCCGCAGGTTACGGTCAAGGTGGGTGCCCCCAACACCTCGGCACGCCAACTGCACAACACTGTCGTCACCCCCCTGCGCCAAGCCTTGATGCAGACCCCACACCTGAAAGAGATTCGCGCCACGGCCAAGGATGGCAGCGCTACGATTTTTATGTTGTTTGACTACGGCACCGATATAGATTACACATTTATTGATGTCAACGAGCGGGTAGACCGTGCCATGAGCGGCCTGCCGAAAGAAGTAGAGCGTCCGATGGTTGTCAAGGCCAGCGCAACCGATATGCCTGCTTTTTTCTTGAACGTATCGCTTCGTGGGGGTAATGAGGGGGGTGACAATCCGACGCAGGAGAAGGTTATGGAGCTGGGCACTTTTGCTTCAACGGTGGTTGCCAAGCGTCTGGAGCAGTTGGGCGAGGTGGCATTTGTTGATATTAGCGGTCGTCAGCAGCCGCAACTGGTTATTACCCCCGACATGAATCGACTGACGGCTATGGGTGTGGGGATTGACGTTTTGGAGGGTGCTATCTCGGCGGCCAATATCAATTTGGGCAACCTCACTATCCGCGATGGACAATATAGTTATAACTTGCGTTTCAGTTCCACATTACAAACGAAGTCCGACATCGAAAATGTGACGATTAATATAGAAAATCGCCTCTACCGCTTGGGCGAACTGGCCGTGGTGGAGTCACAACCTCAGCCGCGTTCCGAAATTGTCCGCTCAGACGGAGACCAAGCCATAACGATGGCTATTATCAAACAGTCGGATGCAAGGATGGACGACCTGCAAGGCTCTATAAAGTGGCTCACGGAGCAGATGGAGCGCGATTATCCCAATTTGCGCTTTGTCGTGACGCGCGACCAGACGGCGTTGCTTGACTATTCGATAGGAAATCTGGAGAGCAATCTGCTGGTAGGCGGGCTATTGGCTTGTCTTGTCATATTTTTGTTTATGCAGGATTTGCGAACCCCGCTGCTGGTTACACTCACAATACCGCTATCGTTTTTGTTGTCTCTGTTGCTGTTTTTTGTAATGGGGTTGACTATCAATATTGTTTCGCTTTCGGGATTGATGTTGGGGCTGGGTATGATGGTGGACAACTCTATAATCGTGATTGACAACATCTCGCAACGGTGGGACCGCGGCGAAACGCTGGCACAGGCGGTGACACGAGGCACGGGCGAGGTCTTTGCAGCGCTTCTGAGTTCGGTTATGACAACATGTTCTATCTTCTTGCCACTGATTTTTCTTAGCGGTGTGGCGGGAGCTATGTTTTACGATCAGGCGATGGCAGTAACCATAGGGTTAGTCAGTTCGCTGGCTGTGGCGATGACCATAATTCCGGTCTATTATTACCTGCTTTATAAGAAGAAAACGCGGCGGGTGAAGAACCGCTTTGTGATGCGATTTGGTATTCCGGAGATGGTAGCTCCTTATGAGCGAAGTTTGAAGTGGGTGTTTCGCCACCAGACGATTTTTTGGGTGGTGACGGTGGTTATTACATTATCGGCTTTTGCGATTTTACCGTTGATAGAGAAGCGGGGGTTACCCGAAGTGGAACAGACCGATGTGATGATTCGCGTGAATTGGAACGAACCGCTGACTGTCGAGGAAAACGATGCGCGGGTAACTCAAATGCTGCAATCACTCAACACTAAACCTAACCATCATACCACCTTATCTGGGCAACACTCTTTTAGCCTAGGCCATACACCCGAAAACAACCGCGAAGATGCTCAGATATACATGCTTTGCGACAGCGAAAAGGAGCTTATGGAGGCCATTGACCAGGCTCGACAGTTTGTGGGTAAGCAATATCCAAAGGCTCTGTTTTCGACTACGGAGGCGGGTAATATTTTCAATATGATTTTTTCGCAGGGTGGTGCGCCTTTGGTTGCCCATCTGCGACCGACTGATGGCGGTGCTGCTCGTCCCGACAAACTCAACCCACTGTTGGGGGCTATATCTCAGAATCTGAAACAGGTATACATAGAGCCCGTAGCTTGGCAAGAACATATAACTCTCTACCCCGATAGAGCTCTGTTGTCGCTCTACAAGGTCGAGCCGTCGGCGCTATATGCTGCATTGCAGCGCGCTTTTAACGAGAAAAATATTTTGCGTCTCAATCAGGGAAGTCAAACACTGCCTGTGATTATCGGCGGTGAGCCTCAAACTTTGCGGCAGATTTTGGCCACGTTGACCGTTCGCACGCAGGATAAAACCGAAATCCCCGTTAATTTGTTGGTTCGCGAGAGTGCCGACCGTGATTTAAGGTCTATCGTTTCGGGCTCCGAGGGCGATTTCTACCCGCTAGAGTTGCAAGTGGCTGACAACCGCGTGTCGCAGACGATGAAGAACGTACAGGAGGTTGTGGAGGC
Source organism: Mucinivorans sp. (assembly GCA_036654415.1). GTDB lineage: Bacteria > Bacteroidota > Bacteroidia > Bacteroidales > Rikenellaceae > Mucinivorans. The sequence continues at coordinate 5,818 of JAVVSB010000025.1, forward strand.
AAATTCCGATTTTGAGGTCAGCTTTTCAGGCGAATGGTTCGAGGGACGCGAAATGATGAGCCAATTAATTATGGTTATGATTGTTGCTCTGCTATTACTCTATTTCATTTTGGCATCGCAGTTTGAATCGTTGATTCAACCGCTGATTATCCTTTCGGAAATTGCAATCGACCTGTCGGGGGCTATCTTTGTGCTGTGGGTCTTCGGCCAAAGCCTCAATCTGATGTCTATGATAGGGCTTATCGTGATGAGCGGTATTGTGATTAATGACTCCATTTTGAAAGTCGACACCTTCAATCGCCTCCGGGGTGGTAATCGGGGTTGCCGGAACGGTAATCAATGTGGAATGGGAACTCTACGCGCTGTGCTGACGGGTGGCGAGCGACGGCTCAAACCAATCATTATGACATCGCTGACCACGATTATGGCAATCGTGCCCTTCCTCTTCTCAGGAGGCATGGGGAACGATTTGCAACGCCCGCTATCGCTAGTTATCATTGGCGGTATGATAATCGGAACAATATTCAGCATCTACGGCATACCACTGATTTACTACTATATTTACCGGAGAGGTAATCGGAGTCGCCGGATTAAGGAGGAAATTAATTGATGAACCGCCCTTTCAGAGTAATACTGATTATGGTAACCCTAATGGTTGTTGGGGTGGCGATGCTTCCGCTGTTGTCCGTGCAATATATGCCCTCACAGCAACAGGGTGGCATAACAGTTTCGTATAGTTGGCCCGAAGCATCAGCCAAAGTTATGGAGGCCGAAGTAACCTCGAAAATAGAAGGGGTATTGGCGCCCATTAGTGGCGTTGCCAGTATGCAGTCGGGGTCGAGCAAAGATCAAGGATACGTAAGCCTAACACTCAAAAAAGGGGGTAATATTGATGCTATCCGTTTCGAGGTTTCGTCGCGTTTGCGCAGTCTCTACTCAACTCTGCCAGCAGGCGTGAGTTACCCGTCGCTTTCGACTGGGGTGCGTGGCGACAGTCCTACGCCAATACTTTCGTATACCCTAAACGCCGATTTGTCGACTTGGGAAATCGGTCAGTATGCCGAGAAAACCATGGTGCCTAAGCTCTCTAAAATTGAGGGAGTCGAAAACGTATATCTAAGTGGCGCAACGCCTTTCGAATGGGTTGTGGAGTTTGATGCCGAACGTTGCGCTATGCTGGGGATAAAGAGCAGCGACATTTCGACCGCCTTTAGCCTTAGCGGAAAAATGGAGCCTTTGGGTATTGCCACTGCTGATGACGGTACCCCCATAACAGTAAATTTCCTCACTCCTCAACAGACGCCCGACAATTGGAATCAAATCGAGATATACAATATTGATGGCCGCATCATAACCCTGGGCGATGTTGCGACCATAAGTCGCCGCCAACAATTACCTACCTACTACAATCGCATCAACGGGTTAAATAACGTCAACCTGACGGTCTACGCCTCGCCGGGGGTCAACAACCTCACGCTAGCTACAGCCGTCAAAGAGGCGATCACCGAGCTGCCCCTTCCCAGCGGCTACTCGATAACGTTGGTCGACGACACTACCGAGTACATAAAAAAAGAGCTTGACAAAATCTACTCTCGCACGGGGCTTTCTATCCTGATTCTGCTGCTTTTCGTCTTTCTGACCAGCCGCTCGTGGCGTTACCTGCTGATGATTGTTGTGACACTGGCGGCCAATATCCTGATAGCGCTCATTTTCTATAATCTGCTGGGAATCGAGATACACTTATACTCGCTGGCGGGGATCACCGTGTCGCTGGGGATGATTATCGACACCTCTATCATCATGCTCGACCACTATTCGCGATTCCACAATCGTCGCGTCTTTTTAGCCATCCTCGCGGCACTGCTTACCACTATCGGTGCCCTGTCAATCGTCTATTTTCTGCCCGAAGAACAACGGGCAAACCTTGTGGCCTTTTCGATTGTAATTATCATAAATTTGGTGGTGTCGATGTTCATCTCTTTGCTCTTTGTTCCGGCTCTGCTAGATAGTTTTCCGCTAAAAATTGGTCGCAGACGTCGTTTTTCCACACGCTCAAAGCGTCGCATTATACGCATCACACGTCTCTACAGTCGTTTTATATCGTTCGGCAGACGTCACCGCTTGGTGTTTATCGTGGTGGCCATTCTCAGCTTCGGACTGCCGGTGCATATGCTACCAACAGAAATAGGCGAAAAAAACGCCCCCGACTCAACGTTGACACTTTTCCAACGCACATACAACGCAACCCTGGGCGCTCCCCTGTACCAAAACACCTTAAAAAACTATGTAGAACCTGCGTTGGGTGGCTCTTTGCGACTTTTTGCGAAGGATATTTTCAGCAGTTTTGAAGCCACAGATCCGGAACGCACAAAGATTTACATAAACGCCTCCTTGCCACCAGGTTGCGACATACACCAACTCAACGCTACGGTTGCCGAAATGGAGAATTTTCTATCGCAGTTCTCTGAAATTGACATATTTAGGACTTCGATTTCGTCGGTCGAGAATGGGCAGATAGTTGTGACCTTTACCCCCGAAGCTGAAAAAGCGGGCTTTGCCTTTAGGCTGAAAGATTTAGCCACAACAAAGGCCATATCGCTAGGTGGCGCCGATTGGTCAGTATGGGGCGTGGGGCAAGGGTTTTCCAATAAATTGGGTAACGGCTGGAAATCCAATGCCATCACGCTTACGGGTTATAATTACGATGAATTGTACGCGTTGGCGAGCGAATTGACAGACTCTATCTCGGTCAGCCCAAGGGTCAAAGAGCCTGTGGTTGCTAGCTCGCGGTGGGATTTCAGGACTAAAACGGAGTTTTTCTTGCGGTTCAACCTCGACCGTTTTGCGCTCTATAAGCTCGCGCCGTCGGACTATTTCGCGTCCCTGGGCACGCGGCTCTACGACAGTCGAATCGGGAACTATTACGACGGCTTGACAAGCGAATCGGTGGTTCTGAGCTCGTCCGCCAAGGATGGCTTCGACGCGTGGCACCTCTCCAATGATATGCTTCGTATCGGCGATCGCGACATCAAGCTCTCGGAACTTGGCAAAATCAGCAAAGAGACCTCTGACAACGATATTTACAAAACCAACCAGCAATATTCGCTCACCGTTGGGTTTGACTTTATCGGCTCGTGGGAACTGGGGCAGCGATTCGAGAAACGCCACGTTGAGAGGCTTGAAAAGAGCTTGCCGATAGGATACAAGGTCGCAGGGTCGGGCAGCGGATGGTGGTGGGGCGACAAGGAGGGGCTGCCGTATGCCCTGTTGGCACTGATAGTGGCTATTATCTTCACAATCTGCGCGGTACTTTTTGAGTCTTTGCGCCAGCCGCTGGTTATCATCTCGATGATTCCTATCTCGTTTGTGGGGGTGTTTCTGACCTTTTCGCTCTTCAATTTGCCATTCGACCAGGGCGGTTTTGCCTCGTTTGTATTGTTGTCGGGATTGGTGGTAAATGCGGGGATATACTTGGTAAACGAGTATAACGTTATGCGTCAAATGGGGGCGACACCAGGACTGAGAACCTATCTGCGCGCCTACAACCGCAAGATTATACCGATACTGCTCACTGTTATCTCTACGGTGCTGGGATTGCTGCCGTTTGTGATGATATCGCGTGAGCCGTTCTGGTTCTCTTTTGCGGCGGGTGCAATAGGGGGGATGATATTCTCGATAGTAGCAGTGACCGCGTTTTTGCCGTTACTGCTGCCAATGAAGAAATAGATATATTTTTATATATTACTGGACAGCAATAATTCTATTATAATTTCCCGTGGTATTTTGCACCGCCCAGAGCTTTGCGTTTGAGCATCGGTAGAAATGCGATGCTGAGTAGGATAAATAGCCCCATAACGCCTAAATCGCCCAATGAACGTCCCATAGGGGCCCCTTTTAGGGTCTGTTGCACAAAAATATCGATATAATATGTGTATGGAAATAAGGTGCTTAGGGTAGCAATCGCCTTGTACATGGCCATGTGTGGAAAGGTAAGCCCCGCAAAAGAGAATGCCGCTATGGTGTAGGCTGCCGAGATGGAGAGTGAGAAGCGCATATTGCTGGTCAGAGCCACAAAAATAATCGATAGACACAGGTAGGCCATCACCAAAAATAGGTTGGAAAGTATCAATACTCCAATCGCTTCGCTCTGTATAGGCAATCCTAAGAAGCGGTAAAGTAGGGTACTCATAAAGATACCAATGACCACAAAAATCAACAGATATGGGGCCAATTTGCTGGCCACAGCACGTGTAATGCTTCCGCCTGCCTCCTCTATCCACTGTGCTGACGTTCCGTAGCGAAACTCACTTCCTATTACGTATGAGGCTGTTAGTGATACCATTATAATAAGTACCAAGGGTAACAACGCTGGCAGTAGGTAGTAGGCATAGGAGGCAAAAGGGTTGTAGAGGACGTGGCTGTGCAGCGATATGGGATAGCTCTTGGTATAGGCCTGTGCTTGGCTCATACCTTGGGCTTGTAGCTTTTGCATCGAGATACCAACCTTGAATGTTTCGAGAATTGTGGTCATTGTCTTTCTAACCATCGAGCTTTTGGTGATAAAGGTTCCATCTACCCACACAGCCACTTCGGCACCACCACCGCCCATTATTTTACCCTCGAATCCTTCGGCTATATAGATAATCGCGCACACCTGACCTTTGGCTAAAGCATGTCTAGACTCTTCAATCGAGGAGTTGGTCGAGATAATCTCTAGTGCTGGCGAGCTGTTCACCATCCGCTTGAGAGTTTGAGAAGTGGGTGTTAAGTCTTTGTCGCATACCACCACAGGTACATTCTCCACCGCACCCTGACGGAACATCACTATATATAGTAGTGATAGTGCTATGGGTATGACGATGGTCATAATCAGTAGTGTACGGTCGTGACCGAACCTTCTGATTTCACGCAATACGCTATGGCGGAATGTTTTCAAACTTTATAAGGTGTCATAATCTACCGTAACGCTCATACCTTGGCGTAGCTCTGCTATATGTTCCATGGGGCGCGCCTGCACTTCAAAGGTCTTTATATCGAACTCGCCGCTGGTGCGTGTTGCTGACCATGTGGCATATGAGGCCTCGGGGGCAATATATGTCACCTCAAAGGGAAAACTTTTATCTAGAGCGGGTATGTAGCCTTGGAATTTGGTTCCGTTCTTCATCTTGTTCAGCAACGTCTCCTTGATATTGAAGCTCACCCATACATTACTCATATCAAGCAGTGTAATTACTGGGTACCCAGCTGCCACCAATTCCCCTTTTTCGGCAATTATCGAACTCACCAATGCATCGAATGGGGCGTATTGCGCGCCATCTTGTAGGTACGACTCCACCTCAGCTACTCCACCTTTAGCCTGAGCCACCAGTGCAGCTGCGGTCTGTTTATCTTCCCATTGGGCACCATCTTTGGCCATGTCCCATTGAGCTTTTGCAGCCTTCGAGGTATTTTGAGCAGCTGTTAGTTGGGCGGCCATCTCGTCAAAACGTTGAGCTGAAACTACTCCTGCTTCGTATAAATTTTTGACTCTATCGTAGCTCTTGGTTATTAGGTTCAGAGCCACCAACGAGTTTTGGTACATTTGGTAGGCCTGCTCGATTATTTGTTTACGGGCTCCCTTGTCCACCTTGGTGTTTTGGGCCGAAGCCGCGTTTTTCATCGCCTCAGCTTGCGAAAGTTTGGCCTGCACAGTTTTAGAGCCTATGCTAAAGAGTAACTCGCCTTGGCGTACTGCGGCTCCACGATGTACAGCCAAGGTGTCAACACGTCCAGGCATTTGTGACGAGATTTTTATGGAACTGCACACAATTTCACCTTGAAGCATCACTGGTAGCGGCTTCCATAGAAACCACCCCACAAGCGAAATAATGGTGATAATGGCAATAATAATTAGCGCAATGGCGTATATTCTTGATTTCATGGTTATTTGATTGGTTTGTAAGAGTCTCCTATTTGATAATTTGCAAAACTTTCAGAATCATTGCCCAGTGAAAGTAGTGTGCACAGAGCCACATCGAACTTATAGGCTGCCGCCATTCGCTCGGTCTTAGCCTTTGAGAGGTTGAGTTCAGCATCCACCACATCCGAGGCTGTAGAGAGTCCCTCGCTAAAAGCTTTTTCACGTAGTGCCAAATACTCCTCTGCAAAAAGTATGCTACTCTCCATGGCCTTTACCCTGTCGAAGGCTGCTGTCAGCTCAGAGTAGATTTTTTCCACCAAAATTTGAATATCTATTTTTGCCTTCTCTTGTAGTGCCTCTGTCTGTCGCACTGCACTGCGTGCGGCTGAATATTTATATTCGCGTGTTAGTCCATCAAAAATTGAGAGCTTTATACCTGCCCCTACAGTCCATGTAGGTATCTGGTTGGTAAGGTTGTAGTTCCAAAGGTTGGCTCCACCCATAGCGGCAATCTCGGGGAAGAAGGCAGCCCTCTCTCCACGCACCACCTCTTTTGCCAGTCGTACCATCAACTCCACCTGTTCCAAGGCGTTACTATTTTCGAGTGTGAGTTTCTTGAATTGTTCCACCGAGGCCACATTCTGGTTTACAAAAAGTGGCGTAATGGGTAGGTAATTTACATTTGGTGTTGACATAGAGCCACATAAGGCAATCTGTAAAGTCTGTCGCTGTCCTTGTGCTGAGCTGAGTGAGGCACGTGCCTGCTCCAAATTCATATCCACAAAAAGTCGCTCGGTGTGGGCTATAATACCGTTTTTCTCGAGTTCCGCTGCATCGCGACTATGGTTCTCCATAGCCACCACAAACTCTTTTGCCAACCTCTCCATTTGTACGGCCATAGCCAACCCCCAATAACGTTCTGTAATTTCTGTAAAAAGGTCAGCCTCCGTCTTTTGAGCCGATGATTTGGCCCTTTCAACGTTAATTTTGGCTGCGTTATTGACCGCATTAATTTTACCTCCAGTGTAGATAGGCACTATTAGATTGAGCCCCACGATACCGAAGTCGCGTTTTTGAAGAGTATAACTTAAATCTATCTGTTTGAGCCCTTCAAGTAATTGTGGGGGTAATGGCAATGGCAAGCCGCTCAAGATGCCAACTAATTGATTTTTTGGGCCATTGAGGTCCAAATTCATTATGTCTTGCGACATAAATGTGTAGCTTGCCGTGGCCGAAAGGTTAGGCAGATGGAGCCCCCAAGCCGCTTTTTTTAGGTATTGACTACCTTTGATACCCTCTTGCGAGGCTCGCATAGCAGGATTTTGGTTAAAGCCCATGTCTAGTGCTTGATTGAGTGTGAGCGTTTGAGGCTCCTCTGCAAAGGCAACAGCGCTTCCCAAAAAGAAAAACGCTGTAACTAATATAAGAGATTTATGTATCACTTGTTCTACAATTTACGAGCAATTTCTACTGTTTCATAACTTTCTACAAAGTCTCCGACTTTTATATCGTTGAAGTTTTCTATATTCAAACCGCAATCCAGACCCGTGTTAACATCTTTCACGTCATCTTTAAAGCGTTTTAGCGACCCTAGTTTGCCAGTGTAAATTACAATTCCGTCGCGAATAACCCTGATTTTGGAGTTTCGGCTAATCTTTCCTTCACGTACTATACAGCCAGCCACCGAGCCCACCTTTGTGATTTTGAATACCTCCAGTACTTCCACCGACGAGATAATCTCCTCTTTGGTTTCTGGGGCAAGCATCCCTTCAATGGCATCTTTGATTTCGCCAATGGCATCATATATAATAGAGTAGAGACGTATGTCAATCTCCTCAGCTTCGGCTATTCGTCGGGCAGTGTTCGATGGACGAACTTGGAAACCAACGATGATGGCATTCGAGGCTGCGGCCAGCAGAACGTCACTTTCCGAGATGGCACCCACCGCCTTGTGAATTACATTCACCTGAACCTCTTCCGTGCTCAGCTCAATAAGTGAGTCGGTCAAAGCTTCAATCGAACCATCCACGTCACCCTTTACAATCAGGTTCAGCTCCTTGAACGAGCCGATGGCAATACGACGACCAATTTCATCAAGTGTAATATGTTTCTGTGTTCTAAGTCCTTGCATACGTTGCAACTGTTCACGTTTGGTGGCAATTTCGCGAGCTGACTTGTCGTCATCCATCACGTTGAAGGTATCACCAGCCTGCGGCGCACCGTTCAACCCGAGTACTAGAACTGGAGTTGCAGGGGTTGCCGAGGTGATTTTTTTGCCACGTTCGTTGAACATAGCCTTCACACGGCCGCTGTAAATGCCAGACAAAAGAATATCACCCACATTCAGAGTCCCATTCTGCACCAGTAAAGTGGTCACAAAGCCGCGCCCTTTGTCCAGTGTCGATTCGATAACTGACCCTGATGCCTTACGCATCGGATTGGCCTTTAAATCAAGCATTTCGCTCTCAAGAACCACCTTTTCCAACAACAGGTCTATATTTAGACCGCTTTTGGCTGCAATATCTTGTGATTGGTACTTACCACCCCACTCTTCAACCAAGTAGTTCATGGCAGAAAGTTGTTCTTTTATCTTTTCAGGATTTGCTCCTGGTTTATCTATCTTATTGATGGCAAAGATTATAGGTACACCCGCTGCCTCGGCATGATTTATAGCCTCTTTGGTTTGTGGCATTATATTGTCATCGGCGGCGATGATGATAATGGCCACGTCCGTCACCTTTGCACCACGGGCGCGCATAGCCGTAAAGGCTTCGTGTCCAGGAGTATCCAAAAATGTTACTCGACGTCCATCCTCAATTTTTACCGAGTAGGCACCGATATGTTGCGTAATACCGCCAGCCTCACCTGCAATAACATTGGCTTTACGGATATAGTCCAGCAGCGAAGTCTTACCGTGGTCAACGTGTCCCATCACTGTGACAATAGGTGGGCGTGGAACCAAATCTTCGGGTTTATCTTCTTCGCTTTCAATGGCTTCCTGAATCTCAACCGATACAAATTCCACTTTGTAGCCAAACTCCTCGGCCACAATAGCCAAAGCCTCGGCATCCAAACGTTGGTTGATTGAAACCATCAGACCTAAGTTCATACATGCTGCAATAACCTGGGTTACTGGTACATCCATCATCGAGGCCAACTCTGACACCGTTACGAATTCGGTTACTTGCAGGGTGTCACTCTGCTGCTGTACACGTTCCAGCTCCTGTTCGCGTCGTTCACTACCTGCATCACGTTTGTCGCGGCGATATTTTGCACTCTTGCTCTTGTTGCCTTTACTGGTCAAACGCGAGAGGGTCTCTTTAATCTGTTTCTGTACATCCTCCTCGCTAACTGCTTCGTGTACAATAGGTTTTGGAGCCACTCTGTTGTTTGCTCCTCCTGGTTTACGTCTATCGCGCGAGCGTCCAGCTGCCCCCCCTGCGGCTCCTGCTGGGCGGGCGGCTGTGCCAGTGGCAGGTGCTGCTGTGCCAGGGGTGTTAGCCACATCAACCTTGTTTTTCTTGATACGATTACGACGACGGCGGTCGTCACTACCACTATTTTTAGCTGGTAGGACCATGGTTCCCAATATCTTGGGCCCTGCCAACTTCTCAGGTTCGTTAGCGCGGAACAATACAGGCTCTGTGCGAATCTCTGGGGCCACCTCCACCTTGGCTACTGGAGCCACTTTTACCGGCTCTGCTGTCTTGGCTTTGTGTTGTTCTACTTTATTTGGTTGACTGGTTTTTTGAACAGACTTCTTATGAGCATCCAAGTCCATCTTACCCAAAATTTTAGGTTGTGCACTCACGCGTTTAGGGGTTTCAAAAATGGCAGGTTCGATACTCTTTTTCGGTGTTGTCTGCTCTGCTTTTACCTCTGTTGGGGCTATCTTTACCTCTGGTTTTGGCTTTGCTTTGACCTCTGGAGAGGAAACTTCTTTTTTTTGTTTAACCTCTGTTTTTGCCACAACCGCCACAGGTTCTACCTTTTGTGGACTCTCCACGGGGAGTGATTGAACAGTTTTTTGAGGTTCAAGGTCGATTTTACCTACCACTTTGGGACCACTCAAATGGGGTGTGTCCGAGGTGTAGATATTCGATTTAATCGTTACTTCGCGCTCTTGAGTCTCCTCCGACGGTTTACTTTCAATGGTTACCTTGGCCTTCTCAACTTCACGCAGACGCTCCTTGATGTTGGTTCCGCGAGTTGTGTTACCCCCAAACTCAGTGGAGATAAGCCCCACTGAATGTGCATCAAGCTGAGTATTAGGGCCGTGTTCAATGGTAACACCTTTCTTTTCGAGAAACTCAATCAGAGTGCCTGTGCCGACGTTATACTCTTTTGCAACGCCGCTTAGTCGTATTTTTTTCTGTTCTGTCATCTTGTTTATTAAGAGTGCAAAGGTAACAACTTTTGCATTATTCTTTTGGCTTTTCTCCCTTTGGAGTTAAAATATCACTCCGCGCAGCCAGTTTATTCAAATTCTGAGCTCAGAATCGTGCAAACCTCGGCAATTGTCTCAGCCTCAAGGTCTGTGCGACGTGCTAACTCTACTTGGTCTATGGCCAATACTGCACGAGCTGTATCCAGCCCCACACTCTTGAACTGTTCCAAAATCCATGATTCTATTTCGTCGCTGAACTCCATCAAATCCACGTCATCCTGCTCTTCTTGTTCAAGACCTTCGCGGTAGACGTCAATATCGTAACCTGTTAGCATACTGGCTAGACGGATGTTCAAACCACCTTTCCCAATGGCCAACGAAATTTCGCTTGGTTTGAGGTGTACTTCAGCCTTTTTATTCTCCTCATCCAGTATCACCGAGCCCACTTTGGCTGGGTTTAGTGCACGCTGAATCATCAGTTGAATGTTGTTGGTGTAGTTCACCACGTCTATGTTTTCGCCTCTTAGCTCTTTGACTATTGAGTAGATACGAGACCCCTTGACACCCACACAAGCACCTACTGGGTCAATACGTTCGTCATAACTTTCCACGGCTACTTTGGCTCGTTCACCTGGTATGCGGACTATCTTTTTGATGGTAATCAGGCCATCAAAAATTTCGGGCACCTCCAACTCAAAGAGACGTTGTAAAAATTCAGGAGCGGTACGCGAGAGTATAATTTTGGGGGAGTTGTTAACCATCTCCACCTTGCTCACTATTGCCCTTACGGTCTCGCCTTTGCGGAAGAAGTCGCTCGGAATCTGTTCCGATTTAGGTAGCAACAACTCATTTTCCTGGTCGTCGAAGATAAGAGTCTCTTTTTTCCATACCTGATATACCTCACCAGTTAATATTTCACCGATACGTTCGGAGTATTTCTCAAATAGATTGGCCTTTTCAAGGTCCATAATGCGGCTGGCCAAGTTCTGACGAATTGAAAGCACCGAGCGACGTGCAAAGGTCTCCATCTTAAGCTCCTCGGCCACAACTTCACCCATGTCGTAGGTCTCATCAATTTTTTGAGCCTGGCTTAATGGGATTTCGGTATTAGGGTCTGTTAAGTCTGCATCTGCCACCACTGTCCGGTTGCGCCAAATTTCAAGGTCTCCTTTTTCGAGGTTGACAATGATGTCAAAATTCTCGTCAGAGCCGTAGGTCTTGGTCAACATATTGCGAAAAACCTCCTCTAAAACTCCCATCATTGTGGGTTTATCAATGTTTTTGAGCTCTTTAAACTCTGCAAATGTGCTTGTTAAATTCATCGTTATTAAACTTTAAAAAGTTTTTAAATTTTACTTAATTAAGAGCTCCTCTCTTACGCTCTTTATTTCTGTTAATAAATAATGTTCTACTTTGTCTACCAGAATTTTACGTTTACTGCCTTCGGTGGCCTCTTTAACTTGGAAGCCTACCTCTATCTCTCCAGCATTGTAACTCAGGAGCTCACCTGCAATTTTGATGCCGCTCTTTAGTACGACTTCAACTTGTTGCCCCACAGTTTTGATAAATTGACGAGGCAACAACAGAGGTTCGCCCACACCAGCAGAACTGACGGTGAGCGAAAAATCTTCTGTCTCACGGTCTAAAGCCTCTTCCACGGCCTTACTAAGGGCACTACATTGCTCTATTGTGACGTGGCTATCGCTGTCGATAGACAGGCTGATATCGTTAACCGAAGAGACCTCTACGGATACTATAAACAAATCAGTGTCAGCGCATTGCGCTGTAGCAATCTGTTCAATATAACTTTTATCTATCATTTTTTATCAAAAGAGGGGACTAAATGTCCCCTCTTACTTGCTGCAAATGTACAACATATTTACTTATCAACCAAATTTTTTTATAATTATTGGTCCAAGTCTTCGTCCTTTAATTTATCGGAAAAAGGTTTTAGTATGCCTCGTTTTGAGCTACGTACAAAGTTTACCATCTCGTCGCGGTATTGGCTAGGGGCAATCTCTTGCTCTATCTTGTCGCACGCTGCGCTGTAAATCATCGAACTTTGGAACAGTATGCGGCACATATCTTGAATCCCAGCTATATGTTCGGTTGTGAAGCCTCGGCGTCGCAATCCTATAGCGTTTATACCCACATAAGTTAGTGGATAGTGGCCAGCTTTGATATATGGCGTAACGTCTTTAAGTATCATCGAGCCCCCCGAGACCATGGCATGAGCTCCGATTTTACAAAATTGGTGTACTGCTGTGTGACCACCCAATATAGCCCAGTCATCCACCTGTACCTCACCAGCGAGCGAAACTCTATTAACCAAAATAACATTATTACCTACCACACAGTCGTGTCCGATATGTACATAAGCCATAATCAGACAGTTGTCGCCCACTGTGGTCTCTCCGCGTGCGGCTGTACCGCGGTTTATGGTTGCGCATTCGCGTATGGTGGTGTTGTTGCCAATTATGGCAGTACTCTTTTCACCACGAAATTTCAAATCCTGAGGAATGCCCGAAACCACGGCCCCAGAGTGTATCTTGCAGTTGTGGCCTATAATAGCTCCGTCCAGAATAGTGGCGTGTGGCCCTACCCAAGTGTTGTCACCGATGGTAACCTCCGAGGCGATATATGCAAAAGGCTCTACTATGACCCCTATTCCCAATTTTGCATTAGGATGTACAAAAGCTAAGTTACTTATCATTATTTTTTTGTTTTAGAAATCATGGCCACCAACATCGCCTCACAGGCTAAAGAGTCGCCCACATAAGCTCTTGCGTGCATCTGTACAATGCCGCGACGGATGGGCTCAACCAACTCCAACTCAAATTGAAGGGTGTCTCCTGGCACAACTTTACGCTTGAACTTGACGCCATCAATTTTTATAAAATATGTCGAATAATTTTCTGGGTCTGGCAGATGGCTCATGGCCAAAATGCCACCGCACTGAGCCATAGCCTCCACCTGCAATACCCCAGGCATGACTGGCTCGTTGGGGAAGTGGCCCACAAAGAAAGGCTCGTTCATGGTCACCTGTTTGATACCCACAACCTCGCTTTGTGATATATGGATAATCTTGTCTACCAAAAGGAATGGCGGACGATGAGGTAAAATAGTTCTTATCTTATTAATATCGTATACTGGAGCCACATTAGGGTCATATTTAAATCGTGGCTTATCAATGCTGCTTTTTATAACTTTACGTATTGCCTTTGCAAATTCTGTATTTATCAGGTGTCCTGGTTTATTGGCTATCACCTTGCCATTGATGCGTTGACCTATCAGGGCCAAATCGCCATAAAGGTCCAGCATCTTGTGGCGCGCTATTTCGTTTTGGAATCGGAGTCCTCCGTTAGTCAAAAAACCGCTCTTGAGCAGAGGTTCTGGGGAGTAGTCGTGGCCAAAGAAGGCCGCCACCTCTGCTGCCTGTTCTGGCTTGAGAGGGTTTTCGATAATGACAATGGCGTTGTCCAGGTCACCACCTTTTATTAGTCCATCTTTAATGAGAGGTTCAATCTCGTGTAGGAAGACAAATGTACGACAAGGGGCAATTTTTTTTACAAAATCATCCTCTGGCTCGTATGTGGCGTACTGTTTACCCACCACTTTGGAGTTAAAATCTATGTGTACTGAAATCGAAAATTTATCGTCTGGGTATACTGTGATTTTGCTATCGCGTTCAGGTATAGTGAACTCCAGACGTTCGTCGATTTCGAAGTACGACCTTGGGGCATCTTGTTCCACCAGGCCTGCCTTCGCAATGGCCTCGGCCCAAGGGGCTGCCGAGCCGTCCGAGATAGGAATCTCAGCTCCGCCAACCTCCACCAGTGCGTTGTCCACCCCCATGGCCCAAAGTGCGGCCAGCAGGTGTTCAACGGTCGAAAGTCGTGTTCCATTTTTTTCGAGTACCGTGCTACGGGTTGTCTCTTTTACATTTTCGGCCAGAGCTTCGATAATGGGGCTTCCTGGAAGGTCGGTTCTGCAAAAACAGATACCGAATCCTATCTCAGCAGGTTTTATTACCATACTAATTTCAGCACCAGTATGCAATGTTTTTCCGCTAAAATTAATAGCCTGAGCTAAGGTTTGTTGTTTTTGAATCATGGCAAAAAGAGTCTATTTGGCTGCAAATGTACGAAAAAACATTAGAAAATTGTTACTTTTGTCAAAAATTATAAACATAAGTACCAAAATGGACACCCACATACAACCTCCAATCAATCGAAAAAAACAACCTCTGCGCCTGCCTTTTGCCCATGGCCGTCGTCAAAATATGGGGGGGTGGATATACAGCCATCGCGTTGGTTTACTGAGTGCTGTGGTGGTACAGCTCACGTTTTTAATCCTTTTCTTAACCTACCGTATCATCATAGAGCCGCAGTCAAATCAAGCCATTTTGATGGAGTTTGTCGAGCAGCCCAGTGAGCCTGTTGTTACGCCCGAAGAGTTAGAACAACAGAAAATAGAGGAGCTAGAGCAGATGCGCCTTGAGAAAGTATCGAATCGGGCTTCGGACGAAAACTCTAAATTCAACTCCTCGTTGCGCGATGCCAAAAATACCAAGGCTGATGAAATTTATAAGGAGGTTGAGCGTGTGCAGAGCGACTTGCAGGCAGGAAAGAGTGCCTATGAGCGAGGCCTCAATGAGTTGGCCAGTAGTGCCAAGAAAAAGCCTAATACTCAAGATGATAATCTCAAACAAGAGTCTGTCAAGGGCGATAAGAATCAGCGTGAAAACGTCAAGGGGCTCGTTACGGTGAGTTATAATTTGCCTGGCCGCACCGACACTTATCTACATATTCCAGCCTACCAGTGCCAGGGTGGTGGCCAGGTTGTGGTGGGTATCACGGTCAATGTCAATGGTCGAGTGGTCTCGGCTTCGGTCGAGCAGTCCACCTCGGTGGACGACCCCTGTATTTTGGATATGGCCGTTAAAGCGGCCCGTGCGTCGACTTTCAATGCTAGTTCGGCTCAGGGTGAACGTCAAAAAGGTACAATTACCTATATTTTTATGCCACAATAGTTAAAAAGTTGCCAAGATTAAAAAACTTTCGTATATTTGATGCGTATTTAGACCCATGCAAATTATGTGTTGTGGTGCCCATATTTGATTTACGTTTTTTTTTGTAAATTTAGGACTTAAAAAATAACAGTATGCGTAAATATTTGCTTTTTTGTACCATTTTGAGTTTTACTCTTATGGCTTTGCCATCTTCGGGGCAGGATGAGGATTTTACTGGCTATAAGGTTTACAACAAACACCAGCGAAGTGCCCTCTACACTGTTATGTTGGAGCAAGGCAAGCGCTCCCAGGTAAAGTATGCTGACGAAATCAAGACAGTCTTTCTAACTCTTGCCACCCCTGAACGTTTCGACAACCACGACATTGATGGGCAGAAGATTATTAATGTTGGTAATGATGGCCAAATACAGCCGCTTATCACCTCTTTCCTCGAACGCAATGATGTGGCTAAACAGTTGGTGGCCAAGTGGTATAACCGCCATGTGGATGGTTCTTTCGATATGGAGCTGGTTAAGGAGCGTGGTTTTTACAATGCCGATGAGTTGGAGCGTATGCGCGCGGCTATGACTGTCCGTGGCGAGGCTTCGCTTGCCGACGAAGGCGAGGAGCTTATTGGTAATACATTTATGCTGGTCAACGATATACGCTATTTTGATAAAGAGGAGGCCGGGCAGATAGCCATGGCAATCTTGGCTGGTATTGCTGGTGTGGCTCAGGCCTATGCTTCCACAACCAGTAATGCAAACGACAAGTCTATAGCCCAAGCTGCCGAGGGGGTTGCAGCCTTTGGGGCTCTGATGGCGGATGTTCTGTCCAAGGGTTTCAGTGTCAAGATAACCTCTTACCTTTATAAGTTAGATTGGAACAGTGAAAATGCAGCTCAATTCTACGAGCAACTTTACACCGAACTACCTGATGTCGCGCGCCGCGATGCCTTTGATAGTTGTCACGGACTTTTCAAACTTAATTTTGTTGGTTCACAGCAGGTTCGTGCCGATGTGCAGTCTACCAAATTCTCGGCCAAGACAGGTGAGGAGCTTATCCGTAAGACCCTCTATAAGGCCCTTGATAAATCTATTGTGGAGTTGCAACACCAAAATGAAGTCTTCCGTTCCAAGACCCCTATTGCCACTGTGGGCGATGGCGTGGTTACGGCCAATATTGGGCTCAAAGAGGGTGTCGATACCAAGACAAATTACTACGTCTATGAGCGCCTACTCAATGAACAGACAGGTGATATCAAGTATCGTCAGGTCTGCTCACTTAAGGCTGTTAAGGATAAGATATGGGATAATACTTATATGGCCGCGAGCGATAAACAACATGGTAACATTGATATCTCGGCTACTGAATTTAAAATTATTGGTAAGGCTCAACCCCAGGTTGGTATGTTAATCCACGAGGGTAAAATCAACAATACTGATATTAAAAATATAACTCAGGCTAACAAAAATGCCAAGGTCGAGGCTCAACAAAATGTTGAAAATAAAGATAACTAACTTATTAACGCCTTTAAAAGGTATGAAAAAATGTTGCTTGCTGCGGGCTTGGTTTTCTCAAAATAGTCAACAAATTATTGACTGCGAAAGTGATTTTGCCTTTAGTTACTAATTCTATAACGAAGAAGAGTGGTAGTGATAAGGTGCTACAAAATACTAAAACTAAAACTAAAATTAATAGTTGGAGTCGTATGGGCTGTTTTTCCTTCTTGTACGTTTGGCCGACATACAAATGGAGACACCAGATAAAACTATAGACTACATTTACGAACTTCAACAGCTCCAAACTGATTATATCGTTGAGGAGTGGATGTTTCAGAAACCAAAAAAATAATTTATATGAAAAAAGTATTTCTCCTTGCCATCTTATTGATGGTGTGTTCGCCCTCTAATGTGATGTCGCAGAAGCGTCTAACCAAAAAGGCCGACGCTCAGACCGAGGTCTTTCGGTATGATATTCAGGCCGAGGGTGTTGGTGTCCAAGGTACCTATCTGGTTAAGGTGTGGTCATACTCCAAAAAGAGTACCATTGCCGCTGAACAGGCCATGAAAAATGCCGTTCATGGCATTCTCTACAAAGGTTTTGCTGGTCGCTCAGGCGTTTCGGGTAAGGCTGCTTTGCTTAATAGTGCTCAAGAGAAGGAGGCTTTCGAGGCCTATTCTGATGAGTTTTTTGGTCCTTCTGGTCAATATCGCCTTTTTGCCGAGCAGGCCACCGATGGCCAGATTTCTGCCGATGATTTTCTCAAGGTGGGTAAGGAGTATAAAGTGGGGCTCATAATTTCGGTTAAGGTCGATGCTCTGCGTAAAGATTTGGAACAACGAGGTATTATTAAGGGGTTAGCCTCTGGATTCTAAAACAAAGATGAATATGAAAAAAATTGTAATTTTTGCAGGTCTGATTTTGATGTCTATCGCTGCTTTTTCGCAGGCCAAAAAGCCTCTAATCATGGTTTTGCCCAGCGACCAGTGGTGTGTCAAAGGTGGTTTTGTGACCACGGGTGCCGATGGTACTGTTCGGGCCGATTATCGCAAAGCCTTTATGGGCAATGCCGAACTAAGCTTGGCTGTGGCCAAAATCAATGAGATGATGGCCGACCGTGGTTTTCCGCTGGTGAGTGCAGCAGCTCTAATCAAAAGCAGTGAGTTTGAACAGGCTGAACGTCTGCTCTCCACCTCATCTAACACAGGTGCCAAGTTGGCTCAAACGCCTAAAGACCTACTACTTAGTAGTGCCAAGAGCGATATTGTCATGGAGCTTAGCTGGACAGTCAACAAGACAGGGCCAAAACAGTCGGTGACCTTTGTCCTTGAGGGTATTGATGCCTATACCAACAAGTCCATAGCTGGGGCTTCGGGCACTGGCGAGCCCTCTTTCTCGGCCGAGGTACCTCTGCTTATAGAGGAGGCTGTTGTTTCGCGTTTGGATGATTTTAATGGCCGTCTACAAGCGCACTTTGAGGATATGTTTACCAATGGTCGCGAGGTTGTGCTTGCTGTTCGAGTTTGGGACGATTCTCCAGTTAATCTAGAGTCTGAATTCGATGGTGATGAACTCTCTTCTGTAATTGAAGATTGGATTTACGACAACGCTGTCCAGGGGCGTTTGGGCTCGGTTGATGTCACAGCCAATAATATGTCGGTTCAGCAGATACGTATCCCAATGTTTGACGAGCGTAATCGCGCCCTTGACACCCGTAATTGGGCTCGTGGTTTGCAGAAATATCTACGCGAAAAGTGTGGCATAGAAGCCAAACTCGAGACCATAGGTCTGGGCAAGGCTGTCATCACCCTGGGTGGTAAATAGACCACCACACACCCTTTAACAGATAATTTGGAGCTCTCCCTTTAGACACTCAATGTCCAAAGGGTAGTGGCTTCCTTTGTCGCCGTCTATGTCGGTGGTGGCTAGGCCTTTAATTGTCACCTTAAGGCGTGAACTTTGGAAGTAGACCACATCATCTGGGTAGTCCGAACTCTGTTTTACCAATATATGGAATAAATCGCCAATTGTGGCAGCTATGTTTTCGCCCTTAAAAATCAACACTTCAAGTAATCCGTCATCGGCCGAGGCATCCACGGCCATGGGTAGGTTGCCTGCTGTTCGCCCGTTGAGTACCATATATAGCAGGCACTGGCCACTAAAGCGTACAGCCCCCGATGGTTCACTCATGGTGATGTTTATTTTCTTGAATGAAGGTAGCTCGCCCATCACGCTGAAGTAGTATGCCACGCGGCCGAAGATGTTTTTCATTGCCGTCGGGGTGTTTTGCGACACCTCGGTCATCAGGCCACTGCTCAGGATATTGATAAAATATTTATCGTTTACTCGTCCCAAATCGATATTTCTTATGGAGCCGTTTATAATCTGTCCCACGGCTCTGTTGAGGTTGCTCGATATGCCTAGCATACCAGCAAAGTCGTTGGCCGTGCCCAGCGGCAGTATGGCTATAGGTGTGTGAATATTGGCCTTTTGGGCAAAGTTGACCCATTGGTTCACCGTCCCATCGCCTCCGCCCAAAAGAATATGGCATGGTTTAAGTTCTGCGATAAGCGGGCTCAGACGCTCTTCCCAATCTCCACTTCTGTGGATTGTTCGGTATGGAATCAGCGTGTAACCAGCATTCTGGTACTGTGTGATTATATACTCCAGTTTGTCTCCAATGGTGGCTTTGCCCGATATAGGGTTATAGACGAAGATTACTGCTTTCATAACTTTTCATTTCATTACCGTCCGAATATATAAAATACCCAGCCACATCTGAATTGCGCTCCACAAAGGCGATGCTCCACTCGAGTCCGCCCACCATGCAGGCTGTGGCGTAGCCGTCAGCTAGGGCGCAAGTTGGGGCTATAATAGTTGCCGATAGCAGGTTGCTTCGGGCTGGTCGTGCTGTGCGGGGGTCAATGGTGTGGCTTATCTTGTTTCCGTTTTCGTCTAAGTGAAATTTGCGATAGTTACCCGAAGTGGCCATGGCACGTGACGAAAGTTCAATGGTGGTGAGCATCTTTTCGCCAGGCACCATATTCCCATCCTCTGGGGTGTCGATACCTACTCGCCACTTTGTCCCCTTGGCATTGACTCCGCGCGCAAAAATTTCGCCTCCAATCTCCACCAAATAGTTCTCAATTTTGTGGTCCTCTATTAGTTTGCTCACCAAGTCCACCATGTAACCCTTAGCCAAGGCGTTGAAATCCAGTGTTGTAGCTGCATTCTCTTTTACGAGCGTGTCGCCCATAAGGCGTACTTTATTAAATCCGATTAAGGGTTTCATCGAGTCTATCTGCTTTTGGCTTAGCGACCGTGTGGCTTTGCCTGCCGAGAATCCCCAGGCTCGGATTATGGCTCCCAGTGTTGGGTCGTATAGGCCATTGGTTTTAGAGTATACCTCCTCTGATAGTTTCATACAGCGTATAAACCACTTATCAAGATGAACCTTTTGCCCGCTATTGCTGCGGCACAGTAGCGATGTTGAGTCGTAGAGTGACAATGATTTCTCAAAATCCTTGAGTAGTGTTTTTATAGGCTTTTCTAAATTTTCCTGCTGAGGGGTTTGATACACCATATGAAATGTTGTACCCAAGGCAAAGCCATCGAAGCTATGGTACACCATGTTTTGGCTGCATCCAACCATTAGAGTTATGGTTAAAAGAGATAAAAAGAGTCTATTCATCGTGATGTTTATTTTTCCATTTTTCGTATATTGGACTTTCATAGCGGTGGTTCTCTTCTGTACCGTGTGTTGGTAGCCACACTTGTGCAAAAAACGGATTATGTTGAGCTTGGCTATCGTAATCCCATGGGGCTGGCATGCACTCTGGACACCAATGGCCCCCGAGCAAGACCAGTGCTGCACTTGCCCTAAATTCATGGCCACAGTGGCACCGCCACTTTAGTTTTGTGGCCATATCGCCCGCCTTCATTGTCTGGCTCAGGCATTGGCCTCCTCGAAAGGCGGCAGCCTGCTGCATATCTTCGATGGCGAGTTTGCCCAGTGGCTTGGTCTCATCGTAACCATGGTTTAGTAGTCTCACCTGTTTGGTGGGAGGTGTGGTATCCACCTGTCCCCAGTGACCAATGGCTTGCCAAGCGACCATTGTACCAAAGTAAACGGTAATAAGCTCTTTGTTATTTTGTCGAATCCAGTCCATAGTTCCCCTCTCTTTTCGGTAGGCCAGTGGCCTCATCAAACAGTATTTGATAATGGGGGCAGGCACAATCTTGGCCAGACGATAGAACCATGGCATCTGTCGGCTCAGACGCTCAAAGTACTCCTGACAACTGACTCCCTCACGAAAGTGGAGGTAGCCATCCAGCACATCCGAATCCGAGCACCATAATCCGTGGAAGTTACGTAGAGCAAACCAGTTAGCCTCAAAAATTTTCTCCACCTTAGGGCACGAGATGGCATGCAGTAGTTTCTGTTCAAATTCATAATTCGACATCCTGAAGCTCTCCCCGCTGCCCACATGGTAAAACCGATTCCAAAACTCATCTGGCACACTCTCTTGACACACCTCCGCGAGCATTCTTGCCGAATCCTCCACAGTGACCCACTCCAGCACCCCTTGTAGTGGGACACGGAATATGATTGGGTCATAATTTTTCAAAATCCCAGGGTAGAGTATCCCCGAGAGTCTCAAACATACCCAGTGACTTAGTCCTCCATCAACAATCGTCCGTTCGGCTATTGTTTTACTTAGGGCGTAGTGGTCGTGGGTGCTAATGCAGATAGGGTCTCCTGTGCGCCCCCAATGCACTGGGGCGTTGCGCTCGCTGGTCTGTGCCACCGTCCCAATGTAGACCACCTTAACCATCGAGCCGTTTTTTTGAGCCTTCACCGCACGTACTATGTTCTCTGCCGCCGTGACATTGACCTCTAGGGTAGATAGGGGATTGTAGTCGGCCGCTGGTGGCACAACTCCTCCCACGTGCAATACGTAGTCTGCATCCGTGACTGCCTCCAGCACCTGCGTGTAATTGGCCAAGTCACCCCACACTATTTTTAGGTAAGGATTTTGAGCTAATGGGGCTAATTTTCGCTGATTGACTTTACTTGGGCGACACAGAATTGTAATAAGGAAGCGGTCAGTACGTTTTAGGAGCTCCCTCAGAGCTGCCCACCCCATCACCCCAGTGGCTCCAGTGAGTAGGATTCTCTTTTTTTTGCTCATTTTATTCTTTCAAAAAGTTCTCTTTCAAAAAGCAGGTGCATCCTCTCTGCAAGGATACACCTACCTCTTTTTGTTATGTCACACTTTTTAAGAGGCTGTTTTCATTTGTTTTCAAAATTTTATTACTGCTATTTTTGAGGCTGTTTTTATCGATGATTTGCTGAAATAGTAGTGGACTACAACTCAAAAATCAGCGGGAAAAGGGTACAAAAAGGATGGTAATAAAATGGTGGAAAGAGATTAAAAACAGCTTTTAAGCTTTATGCAATTT